>DATBZT010000363.1:0-7360 GCA_036513055.1 Gemmatimonadaceae bacterium
TCTTCGGCCACAGCGCGCGAACGGACGATCGATTCGGCAGACCTTACGAGCGAAGGGTACCAGGCCCGGAAGATTGCATCGAATGCGGTTTCATCGCCCTGCCGAAGACGCTCGAGAAGCTCGTTGCTTTCCAGACGTGGCCTTGGAGGTTGTTCCCAGTGGGCGACTGTCCACAAAAACCGTAACAGCGCCCTTCAGGGTCACAATCTACGCCCCTGATGTCGCCGCCGGCCAAGGTTTGTTGCATTACCATTAAAAGCGCCCATAGGGTAACCGTGAGCTGGGGTGTTTCATTAGCGATATGATGTCCGACGGCACACAACATCCGAGGCCCGAGTCTTTGAGCCCGTCCCCTGATTGGGAGGCGCTCGCGCGCTATCTGGCCGGCGAAAGTCCGCGGGACGAAGCCGATCGGCTCGATGCCCGCTTCAGCGCCCAGCCAGCTGATAAAGCGCTGATGGATTCACTCGCCGCCATCACCAGACAGATGGCGGCCCATACGCCCGCGGATCTCGACGTCGAGGCCGCCCTCTCCCTCGTCAAGGCTCGGCGAAGCGCTGCAGATGCGCGGCCGCTCAAGCTCGAGCCGGCCGCCATGCAGCCACGGTTGGCTCGGCGAGTGCCATTTTTTGCCGTTGCGGCCGCCGCCATCTTCGTCATCGGAGTGGCCGGATTTCTCTCGCTTCGCGATCGTCCTGTTCAACAGTTCACTCCTTCGCCGGCACGAACGGTTGCGACCGGGATTGGAGCTATAGATTCTCTCCGGCTTCCCGATGGAACGCGGGTGGTGCTCGGACCCTTGAGCTCCCTCAGGGTTGCCGCGAATTACGGCGTCGAGCAGCGGGAGGTCGAGGCGCGTGGAGATGCGTATTTCGATGTGGTGCACGATACGTCGAAGCCCTTCATCACGCGCGCTTCGGGGGCAATCATCCGAGATATTGGCACGCGGTTCGCCGTCCGCACCGATGCCGCCGAGGGCGTCTCTGTATCGGTCAGTCAGGGATCTGTTTCGCTCCAGGGGGTAAATACTAACGGGCACGGCGTCGTGCTCAAGCCCGGCGATCGTGGCTCGGTGCTCCCCAACGGCCAGACAGTGAGCCGACGCGGAAGCGCCGAGGACATGGCGTGGATGCGGGGGCGGCTGGTATTCAGGGAGGCGCCGCTGACTGAAGTCATCGCGTCTCTCAAACGATGGTACGGGATAGATCTGAAGGTGACGGACGAATCGCTCGCCGGGCGACATCTCACTGCGACATTCTCGGGTGAGCCTCCGGAACGCGTTCTCGAAGTGATTCGGCTGGTCCTTGGTGCAGACATGGAGCGTCGCGGCGATACGGTGATCGTCCATCCGGCGAAGGGGAGCTCGCGATTGAAATGATTCCTGAGAGACGGGTGCGATGGTTCTGCATTCTCGCATTCGCCTTCGTCACCCTGGCCACGGTTGACTCACGGGTTGCCGGCGCTCAATCGAATTGCGCGTCGTCCGCCCGTGGCGCATCCGGCCTTGCGACGGATGACTGGACCGGCGCTCTCGCGCGAAAAATTTCACTCCACGGTCGGGACGTATCTCTGCGCGAAGCACTCGACCGCCTGGCCGCAACTGCCCGCCTCAGGTTGTCGTACACCGCCGAGCTCCTGCCGCTGACACGGGCAGTGTGCCTCGCTTACGAGTCGACCCCTGTCGGGACAGTGCTGGTGGATTTGCTCGATGGAACTTCGCTGCGACCCGTCGCGGCGGGAGACGATCAAGTCGTCCTCGCACCGACAGCTGCGGCAACTCCTTCCACGGCTCCGCAGATGGTGGCAATGGCTCGGCAGATAAACGTCCTCGACAGAGTAGTCGTCACCGGCAGCGCGGCGGGAGGATCACAGCGTTCTCTTCCCTTCGCCCTTGACGTGATGAGCGGCTCGCAGCTGTCGCAACGCGGTGCCGGATCGCTCTCATCGGCGCTCGACGGCAGCGTTCCGGGAATGTGGCTGTGGGAACAGTCTCCCCTCAGTCTTCTCGCCCGCTACGGAAGCATACGTGGCGCGAGCTCATTCGGAGTTAGTTATCCGAAGGTCTATGTGGACGGGATCGAGGTCGCGAACTCGCTTCTCGTCACGACACTCGATCCGGAATCGGTGTCGCGCATCGAGGTAATCCGCGGGCCGCAGGGTGCGGCTCTCTACGGAGCGGACGCAATCAGCGGTGTCATAAACATCGTCACGCGCCAGGAGGGAAACGAGGGCGGTGCGCCACGCGCACAGCTCAGGACGTCCGAAGGTGCGTCAGCCAGTGCGTTCTCCGCAGGCAATGTTCTCGCACAGAATCACTCGCTTTCACTCCGCACCGGCACTGGAGTCCGCTCGGCAAGGCTCGGATTGACCGTCAGCACGCTTGGTGCATTCATTCCTGACGCATTCAGCCGACAGGTCGCATCCAACGGTGGCGTGAGATTCGTTGGTGCGCGCAGCGTAGTCTCTGGAACGTTCCGCTTCTTTGCGCAGGACGCGAAGACGCCGGAGAGCCCACTGCTTCAGGCATTTCCTTCGGCCACTCTTGCAGAGCGGTTGATCCAGAGCGAGTGGCTCGCGCGCTCGACGAACTCCCGTTCCGGCCTCGGCACACTCTCGCTTGCCGATTCCACCACACTTACGGCTCTCGATTCGAGCGATCGCCAGTCAGTGCGACAGTATACGGTCGGCGCGACAGCGACGTTCAGACCGGGCGACCGATGGACTCACACCGCAGTGGTCGGCTTCGACGGGTACAGTCTGAAAAGCGGCTCTGTACTCGACGGAGCTTTCCCTTCAGCTACTGATTCCGCACTTCGCGCTGCCCGGGGCAGCGCGACGCGCGGAACGCTGCGCGCGAGCACGGTGGGACAGTTTGGCGACGGCGAGAACACATTGGCGACAGTTACCTTTGCCGCTGAGTACTCCTTGATGCGCGACAAAACAGAAACCGATGCTCCTTTCGCTGTTTACCGCCCTTCGGAGCATCAAGGCACTGGAAGCCCCGGTGGGCCCAGCGGGTCGACTGGGTCAGGCGAATACGCCAGCTCCGTTGTCTACAACCGCAGCAACACTGGTCTTGTCGCGCAGACCAACATTTCGTACCGTGACGCTCTCTTTCTGAACACAGGTCTGCGCCTCGAGCGCAACACCGGCCTCACGGGCATCGGTCAATACGAGACTCTTCCGATGCTCGGAGTTGCTTTCGTTCGCTCACTCGGCGGAGCGACATTGAAGCTCAGAAGCGCTTACGGCAAAGGTGTCCGCCCTCCACAGACGAGCAGCCGCGTCGGCACCTTGATGGGATTGAACAATCCATCGGGGAGCTCGGCATTATCGGCCGAGAAGCAATCAGGAATAGAGGGTGGCGCCGACCTGTTCGTCGGACGAGCGATGACCTTTCATCTGACGCGTTTCGATCAGCGCGCGTCCGGGTTGATCCAGCCGGTGAGCGTGCCGCTGCCTGCCGGGACAGATACGCTTCCCTCGCGGCGTATCGCCTATGAGCTGCAGAACGTGGGTGAGATCACCAATCGAGGGTGGGAGCTGGAAGGCACCACGAGCGTCGGGCCCATATCGGTCGGCGCGACGTTTTCAACTGTCGACAGCAGAGTGCAGAAGATCGCCAACGGCTATTCGGGCGACCTCAGGCCTGGTGACCGCATGCTCGAGGTTCCCGCTCGCACCATGGGAGTGAACGCTTCGCTCACCGAAGGACGGTGGTTCACATCGTGGAATGTGTCCCGCGCGTCCGACTGGGTGAACTACGACCGGATTGCACTGGCTGCAGCGTTCCAGAATACAGCTCACCCTCTGTACGAATTTCTGGGGTCCCAGCTCAGAACCTACTGGCGCAAGTACGACGGCGTGACTCGGCTCGGCGCAAACTTTGGATACAATGTCGGGCGTGGATTGTCATTTATGGTTCGGGGCGAGAACCTGCTCGATAAACAGCAAGGTGAGCCCGACAACGTCACGGTTCTCCCGGGCCGAACGGTCAGCGGCGGCCTCCGGGTAAGTTTTTGACAGCCAGAGAAGTTTCCAGTTCCGAGGATTATTCGGTGCCGAGCCGCAAGCTGCGCGCGGGCCTCGTCGGTACTACGGAGCAGTGCGGTTAGACTGCACCATCGCCACCATTTTCTCCGGAGTTCCGCAGGCCGGGGCGGCGAGCCTTCGTCAGCAAGCTAGATTCTCTCCCCATGATTCTAGTACCTCTCCTGGCGGCGGCGTTTCTTTCTGACTCGGGGTTGGTTTACGATGGGCGATTGAACCACATCCATGTCGACGTCCCGCGCATCGATACCGTAGCCACCATCGACGGAAACCTCGACGAGGCGGTCTGGTCCCGCGCCGCACGACTCACCGGCTTCTCCCAGTATCAGCCAGTTGATGGCCGGCCGGCAGAGGAGCCGACGGAAGTTCTGGTCTGGTACTCGCCGAACGCGATCTACTTCGGGATACGGGCCCGCGAGATTCACGGCAACGTGGTGCACGCGACGCAGGCGAATCGCGACAACATCGCAAGCGACGATCAGGTCCAGATCCTTCTCGATACGGACAACGAGCGCCAGCTCGCGTTTCTGTTCGGCGTGAACCCACTCGGCGTGCAGGAGGACGGTACTCGCAGCTCGCAATTCGCAGGAGGCGCCGGGGGAGCTTCAGCCACTGGCGGCGGATCCGCCAACATCAATCCACTCGAGGGCAGTGTCGATCTCAACCCGGATTATGTCTTCGAGTCGAAGGGGCATCTGGTTCCGGGCGGATATGAAGTGGAAGTGCGGATACCGTTCAAGAGTCTCCGGTATCAGGAGGGCGACGTGCAGAGCTGGGGGATTCATATCCTGCGGCGCATACAACATTCCGGATATCAGGACACGTGGGCTCCGGCAGTGCGCGCAGCCGCAAACTTCCTCGCCCAGTCGGGCACACTCGACGGCATGCACGACCTGCAGCGTGGACTTGTGCTCGAGGCGACACCCACCGTCACCGGCAAGGTGGATGGCGCGCCGAACGTAAATGGCGGTCGTCACTACACCTCGAACAGCGAAGTCGGCGGCGACGTGAAGTGGGGAATCCGCCAGAGCCTGACGTTGAACGGGACGATCAATCCCGATTTTTCGCAGGTGGAGGCCGACGTGGGTCAGGTGCTTCTCAACGAGCGCTTCGCCCTGTTCTATCCGGAAAAGCGTCCATTTTTTCTCGACGGCCTCGAGCTGTTCGACACTCCCAACCAGCTGATTTACACACGCCGGATCGTAGCTCCGAGGGCGGGCCTCAAGCTCACCGGAAAGCTTGCCGGATTCAATGTCGCGGCGATGACGGTAGCAGACGACAACAACAATTCCTGGACCGGCGATCATAATCCGTTGTTCGGGATCCTCCGCCTTCGCCGGGATTTCGAGCATAAGTACACTCTGGGATCCGTGCTGACCACACGCGAGGACGGCACGAATTTCTCACGCCTGGTTGCCGCTGATTTTCTTTTTTACCACTGGCGCCTGTACTTCGCTCAGTTTCAGGCAGCGCAGTCATGGACAGACAGTGCGGGAACCAGCCGGAAAGGCTCGTTGTTGCAGGCCGACTGGGATCGCACCGGGCGGATGTGGGGATTCCACTACACCCTGCGGAGCGTTGAGCCTGATTTCAACGCTGCCGCGGGCTTTATCAATCGCACTGGCATCGTCGAGGCGAGAACTTTCAACCGGCTCAGCTTCTACGGAGCGAAGGACGCCTTCGTTCAGACATACGGGTCATTTTTCCAGGCGGGTCGGACGTGGGGTTACAGCTCCGGCCGCCCGCTGATCGAGACGGTCGAATCCATAACTCCAAGCGCGACGCTACGGGGTGGATGGCAGGTTTCGGGCGAAATCTCGCACAATCTGTTCGCATACGATCAGACTCAATACAGTGGCTTGAGCGTCGTGCGGTCCATCGGATCACGAATTGATACAGTCGCCTTCACCGTACCAGGCCCGGAGCGGGATCAGTGGGACGGTACCCTGCATGCGACGACGCCAACGACGCGATTTTTCAGCGCAACAGGAGGTGTGAGCTGGGGTAAGACTCCGATTTTCAGCGAAGCGTCACCCGGCCGGGGAGTGAGGATCGATGCGGCAGTGGACGTCCGTCCAACAACGGCGCTCCGCACCTCGCTCCAGTTATCGAGACTCACTCTCGCGAGAGTTTTGGACGGGTCGCGATTTTCTACCGAGACCATTCCACGCGTGAAAACAGAGTACCAGGTGACTCCGGCGATCTTCCTGAGATTGGTCGGCCAGTACTCGGCGCGTTCCCGCTCGCCGTTACAGAATCGAAATGGAAATCCGATTCTCGTGAGCGGCGTGAGAGACACGGGCAGCACAACAAACGAATTCACGCTGGACGGGTTGTTCAGCTACCGCCCGATACCGGGGACGCTAGTCTATCTCGGGTATGGCTCAACAATGGATGAGCCGAGGGAGTTTCGGTTCCAGGATTTGAAGCGGACGACGGATGGGTTCTTTGGGAAGGTGAGTTACCTGTTTCGGCTGTAGCGGAGCCCGGAAATGGGTATTTCCGTCGGCCAATCGCTGTCGCTGTGTGCCGCCTCGGTCATCCTTACCGCGTGCGCAACGGGAGGCCGTCGTTCGCTGGACAGGATTGACCTTCTGATGAAATCCTACGATGGCGCTGGTCCCGGCGCATCGCTTCTCGTCGTTCGCGACGGAAAGCCGATAATACGGCGGTCATACGGGCTCGCGAACCTCGAGACAGGCACCGCCGCGACGCCGGAAACGAATTATCGCCTTGCGTCTTTGACGAAACAGTTCACGGCGACGGCGATTCTCCTGCTCGTGCAGGACGGAAAGCTCACCCTTGATGATCGAATCAGGAAATGGCTGCCTTCCTTGCCGTCTGCGTTTGATTCCGTCACCATCACGCACCTTCTCACGCACACGTCCGGGAGCGTGGCTTACGAGGACCTGATACCAGAAGGGACAAAGACCCAGCTCCATGACGCCGACGTGCTGCGGCTGCTCGAATCGCAGGACAGCACGTACTTCAAGCCGGGCTCCGGGTACAGGTACAGCAATAGCGGTTACTCGCTGCTCTCACTCATCGTGGAGCACGCGTCAGGAATGAGGTTCTCCAGATTCCTGAATGATCGGATCTTCGTGCCGCTTGGGATGACTCATACGGTTGCTTATGAAGAAGGCGTTTCGACCGTGGCGAATCGCGCGTTCGGGTACACGATGAAAAACGGGACGTGGACGCGGAAGGACCAGAGCCTCACGAGCGCCGTGCTCGGCGACGGCGGCATCTATTCGTCAATCGACGATCTCGCGAAATGGGACGCCGCTCTTTACGACTCGCGCCTCCTGAG
>DATBZT010000364.1:0-4158 GCA_036513055.1 Gemmatimonadaceae bacterium
GCCGGATTCCGGAGCAGCGCTGCAGGATGATAGGTAACGACGAGCGGAATGCCGTGGTACTGGTGAACCAGCCCACGCAGCTTTCCGATCGTCAGCTTTGTCTCGAGAAGAGTTTGCGCGGCGAACGTCCCGAACGCAACGATTACTTTCGGCTTGATGAGCTCCAGCTGGCGTACCAGATAGGGACTGCATGCGGCCACCTCCTCGGGCAATGGATTCCGGTTGCCCGGGGGCCGATGCTTGAGCACGTTGCAGATGAACACGTCCTCGCGGGCAAGCTCAACGGCGGCGAGAATCTTTGTCAGGAGCTGACCGGCTGCTCCAACGAATGGGCGGCCGCTTTCGTCCTCGTTGGCGCCGGGGGCTTCACCAACGCAAACAAGACGAGCCGTTGGACTGCCCTCGCCGGGAACAGGGTTTGTCGCGGTCTTGTACAGCGTGCAGCGGGAACACCGCTTCACTGCCCCCGCGATGGTTCCCAGCGAATCGAGACGCATGATGTCATCGTCGAAAAGGCCGGTGGCGTCAGCGCGCGCGGCGAGCCCTTCAGCCACCGGCAATTCCTCTTTGAGCATCTGTCGCCAGTCATCGACTGCACCGGGCATCGCCGCCGTGCTTTCGCCGGAGAGCGCCGGCGCCGCGCCGTGAGCGCCGATGGCGCGCATTACATCTTCGACGGTCATGCTGTCGAGAAGCAGCTCCGTCTCACCCATGTCGCGCCGCTGCTCCAGATAGCGGCGCAGTCGCTCTCTAGCGTCCACTGAGCAGCGGTCCCACGCGGTCGAGAATGGCGTCTGCCACAGCGGCTTTGGACATGAGCGGAAGACTTTCCTGCACCCCGTCCGGCGTCAGGATTGAGACGCGGTTGGTGTCGACGCCGAACCCGGCGCCGTCTTCCAGTGCGTCGTTGACGACGATCATGTCGAGAGCTTTCTCCTTGAGCTTGGCGGCGCCCCTGGACAGTGCGTCGCCGGTCTCGAGCGCGAATCCGACTATGATCGCGCCAGGCGGACGAAACGGAAGAGTTGCCCGCAGAATGTCCGTGGTCGGCGCCATGTCGATTGCCATGCCCTGAACCTCTTCGCGCTTGCTGATTTTTCGCTGGGCCTTGTGTGCCGGCCGGAAATCGGCGGGAGCAGCAGCCATTATCAGGGCGTCCGCCTTAGGCAGCGCTTGTCCCACCGCTGCCGCCATCTGGTCGACGCTTTCGGCGTGAACGACGTGGGGACCGGCACCCATCGGTGCGTCCACGTGTCCGACAATCAGTGTCACTTCTGCGCCGCGCCGCCAGGCCGCCGCGGCGATTGCGATGCCCATTTTTCCACTGCTGCGATTGGAGATGAACCGGACGGGATCGACCGCTTCACGCGTCGCGCCAGCCGTCACAACGATGTGCCTGCCGGCCAAAGCATCGTCGGAATCGAGTCGCCTGGCGATGTGAGCGAAAATGGTTTCCGGCTCCGGCATGCGTCCCGGGCCACTGCCCTCGCCCGCGGCGAGAGGGCCCTCATCGGGGTCGAGGACCGTGTAGCCCAGACCACGAAGATGCGACACGTTGCGCGCCGTCTGGGCGTTGGCCCACATGCGATCGTTCATCGCGGGTACGAGCAGAACCGGCGATACGTTGGCCAGGAGAGCAGCTGCCAGCAGGTCGTCGGCATGGCCATGCGCCGCGCGCGCAAGGAAGTCGGCGGTGGCCGGCGCCACGACAAGAATCTCGGCCTCGCGGGCCAGGCGAATGTGATCGAGCGCGTTTCCCGAACCGAAAATGTCGGTGTATGTGCGCCGTCCCGTTACCGCCTCGAACGTGATGGCGCCAACGAACTCCTGCGCCGCACGCGTCATTATCACGTCAACCTGGGCGCCCGCCTGGGTGAGCAGGCGCGCCAGCGCCACAGTTTTGTAGCTGGCGATTCCCCCCGTTACGCCGAGGAGAATGCGGCGGCCATCAAATGGCCGCAAGCGTCTACTCCGTGCGGCGCCGCGGGATGACGCGGTACTCGATGTCGCCGCGCGAGAGCTCCTCGAGAGCGCGTGTGGTCAGCTTCTTCTCTCCACTTGCTGAGCGGTCGCGCGGAAATTCGTTGATCACGCGTGCGAATTTCGCGGCCACGAGAACGCCGAGGTATTTGTTGGTCGCGTGTTCGGCGATATCGGTAGGTATGAAAACCTGCATTTCTAATTGCTCCTTTGATTGTTTCCAGTTGCGCTTTCGAGTCCGGCCACGAGCTCGGCGATCCGCTCGTCCAGCCGGTCAACCCTCGACGTTCGCATCTGTTCCGCGTCCAGGATCTTCGATACGTCGTCGACCGCACGGTCGAGCTGTTCGTTGACCACTATATAATGATACATCGGAACGGCCCCGAATTCTGCCACCGCGCTTCTCAAACGGCGATCGAACCCTTTGCTGTCCTCCGTCCCACGGGCTTTAAGCCGCTCCAGAAGCACCGTGCTGTCAGGCGGAAGCACGAACACCAGAACCGATTCCGGATAGACGTCGATGAACTGCCTGGCTCCCTGAACGTCGATGTCCATCACAACGTGCCTGCCGCTGCCGAGCACCTTGTCAACCTCGCTTCGCAGCGTTCCGTAGAGGTCGTCATGGACAACGGCAGATTCGGCGAACTCGCCCCTTTCGCGAGCCGCAATGAATTCGTCGCGCGTAAGGAAATAGTAATCGGTTCCATCCCGCTCGCCCGGTCTCGGCGCCCGCGTGGTGCAGGAAACCGAGTAGCCCAGATCGCTCCGCCGCCGCAGCAACTCGCGGCCGATGGTGGTCTTTCCTCCCCCGGAGGGAGCGGAAAGGATGAGCGGGAAACTGCTCACTCCACGTTCTCGACCTGCTCGCGAATCCTTTCCAGCTCCTCCTTGATCGCAACCACCTCGCTGAGGATAGGGGCGTCGCCGGCTTTGCTGCCCATGGTGTTCGCTTCCCGGACCATTTCCTGAAGGAGAAATCCGAGACGCTTCCCCACCGCGTCATGTTCGCTTCCCAGAAGAGTCTTGCGGAAGGCGTCGATGTGCGCTCGAAAGCGATCGATTTCCTCCGAGATGTCCATTCGATCCGCGAGTATCGCCACCTCCTGCGCCAGCCGCTGTGGATCGACATTGGTCGCCCCAGCCAGCTCGCGAACCGATTTTCGCAGCCGCGATCCATGGTCGGCGAGCCGCACAGGCGCTCGCTCGGCCACACGGTCTACGCTCTCAGCGACGAGATCGATTCGCTCATTCACGAAACCGTAAAGCCTGGCGCCTTCGTCGCACCGCATCACCCGCAGCGCCCGGAGGGCCTTCTCGACGACAGCAAGCAGCTCATCCGCGGAGCCGTCTTCCGCATCTTGGGAAAGCCCATCGACAACGTCGGGCAGTGAAAGCACGGTCGAGGCATCGAGCGTCGCACTCAGCCCGTACCGTTCCTGAAGCGCCCGAAGCACCGCCACGTACTCGGCAAACCTCTCCTCGTTGATTCCTGCTCCCACCGTCGCATCGCGATCGATACGGGCCGTGAGCGCCACATGCCCTCGAGCAATCCGCTGCCGAAGCAGCTCGCGAACATCTGCCTCCCACTTCGTAAAGCTTCCCGGGAGCTTGATGCTCGGATTGAAGAAACGGTGATTGACCGTTCTCAGCTCAATGCTGACGCGAACGGAACCAACCTTCCCTTCGGCGGACCCGAACCCCGTCATGCTGGATATCATATGAGGGGGCTTAAGTTATGATAGGGCAACAACATTGTCAATTCCAAAACTCCCAACGCATACCGTAGATGCTGACTGCACGGGGCATGTAAAAATCGGGGATGACCTGATAAGTCTCGCCCGCCATGTTGCGAACCTGGTAGGAAACGACGCCATGAAGCATTCTAATTTCGATGAGTCCTGAAAATACATTATTGAATGCGGTTGTCCTTACCCCGTCCGTCACCGGAAACGAGACATCGCTGCGGTATTCGTATACCGCGACAACCCGCAGACCAAAGTTGCCGCTTGGAAACCGCGATAGCCACTTTGTGTCCAAATTGAGCTCGGAACGGGTCTGATAGCGGGGGCGGTAAGCATCGGCTGAATCCCACCGTGTTGCGACGATGTCGCTCCCAAGATCCTTATAGATTTTTCCGCGAAGACCCACATAGGCGCCGGATCGCCGGCCGATGATACG
>DATBZT010000365.1:0-4602 GCA_036513055.1 Gemmatimonadaceae bacterium
GAGGAGGAAGTGCGCGTAATCGTGATGAATCTGCGCGTTGCTTGGGCTCAGCTCGAGCGCACGGCGGAACTCCCGTTCAGCGCCAGTCCAATCCCACTCCTGGAGCATTTTCACCAACGCCATCTGGCCGTGCGCTTCGGCCAGGAGCGAGTCGCTCTCGAGCGCTGCCGTCGCCGCCCGGCGCATCTTGCCGAACGCGATTCCCGGCGGAATGTCGCCGAAAAACGCGAGGAAGTAGTAGGCGCGTGACAGCCCGGCCTGCGCGGGAGCGTCCGCGGGATCGATCGCCACCGCACGCTCAAATTCCTCGATCGCCTGTGGCAGCTTCCAGTGCGCCTGGTAGTAGACGCCCTTCAGGTATGCCTCGTGCGCGGCCGGATCACTCGCCCGCTCCGCGGCTGCCTTCACCCCGCTCCCGCCAACGCCGCGAGTGACAACGCTCACGATCGCGGTCTTCATCTCCTGCTGGAGCGCGAACAACTCGCGCACATGCCGGACGTAATTGCCGGTCCAGAGGCTCCGCTGAGTGGCGCCATTGACGAGACTGGCAGATACCCGCACGCTGTCGCCCGTACGCGTGAGGCTCCCCTTGACGAGCAGGTCCGCGTGCAGCTCGCGGGCAATTTGCGGCAGCGTTTTGGGCGGGCCCATCGCCATCCCGCCGCCCATACTCGTCCCAGCAACAGAGGCGCTCGCGTACTGCATGACCGACGTGCCGGAGATCACGCGCACGCCGGGGACGCGCGTCAGATCGGCGATCAGCGCATCGGTGAGTCCGTCAGCGAGATACGCGAACTCGGCGTCACCGGACACGTTCGTCAGCGGCAGCACGGCGAGCGTTTGCACCGGGCCACCGCCGCGGAGCGAGTCACCGAAGCGCCACCAGGCGCCGAACGACACCATCACAAGAACCAGCGCGGTAGCGCCGACCGCCTTTGCACGGCGAGAGCCGAAACGCGCGAGATTCGATCCGGCGCGCACCCTGGACGCCGTGACGCGCGCGGCGGATTCCGCGTATCGCTCGCCGCTCTCCTGTGAGCACGACGCGAGCGCCAGACGGAACTGCTCCAGGTTGGGGTAGCGGTCGGCCGGTATCGGATCGAGCGCACGCAACAACGCCTCCTCCAATGCCACCGGCATCGACGGGCGCACGGCGCGAATTCGTGGTGGAGGTCCACTCAGCCGCTTCGCGATCACCGTCTGTGCTGTCGGGCCGGTGAACGGCGGCTCGCCGGCAAGCATCTCGTAAAGCACGGAGGCGAGGCTGTAGAGATCGGAGCGGCCGTCAAGCGCCTGCTCTCCGGTTGACTGCTCCGGGCTCATGTACTGTGGCGTGCCCAGCGTCATCCCAGTGGCCGTGAGCGATCCCTCGGACGCGCTTCCGATCGCCCGCGCAATGCCGAAATCCGCGAGCATCGCGTGTCCGTCCTGCAGCAGAATGTTCTCGGGCTTGATGTCGCGATGCACGACGTTCTGGCGGTGCGCGTAGTCGAGTGCGCTCGCCACCTCACAGGTGATACGGAGCGCCTCATCCAGCGGAAGCTGCTTCTCGCGGGTGAGCCGGTCGCGCAACGACTCGCCGACCACGAACGGCATCACATAGTAGAGGAGGCCGCCAGCCTCACCCGAATCGTGCAGCGGGAGGATGTGCGGGTGATTGAGCTGCGCGGCGATGTTGATCTCGCGCAGGAATCGCTCGGCACCCAGGCTTTGCGCTAGCTCGGGGTGGAGAATCTTGACGGCGACGTCCCGATCGTGCTTCTGATCGCGGGCCAGGTACACGGTCGCCATTCCGCCGCTGCCAATGCGACGCACGATCTCGTAGCGCTCCGCCAGAATCGACGGAAGGCCAGGAGCATTGTCGTCCATATTCGCCTCCGTGGCGAAACTCGGCGATCAGACGCCGGGCCGAACAGGGAACATGACTCTTTTATAGTATAGATCGAACGTCGGGGAAAATGGAGAGTTGGACGGGAATCCCTGACAGCGTGATCTCAGGCGGCGTTACCAACTCGCCCTTCACGCCCCACCGCCCCTCAGGGGCCCAGCCTGAAGGCGCCGGCGTGATGGGGTCTGACTGCTGAGAAATGTCGGCGGTCGGTCGTTAGTACCTCGATGACGTCGAGCCGCTCGGCGGTTGCGATGACGGTTGCGTCAACGAAGCCCAGCTGAAGATCGGCGTACTTGCCGACGAGTTCCGCTGCACGAGACACATCTTCAGCTTCGAGCGCCTCGACAATGAACTCGCTTTTTGCCACGGCGCGGACGAACGCGGCTTCGGCCTGCTGCGAGATTCGCGTATGCAGTAGGTAGCAAACCTCGGGCAGCACGCACACCGGAACGACAACCGGCTCCCGGTTCGCGCGCCACCAGTCCACGACGCATGCGTGCCACGCGTCACTCGCGTCAACGAGGGCGTAAAGCGCCCCGGTATCTGCGATTACCGTCACGCGTGCGGGTCGCGCCAGAGCAACTCGTCGGCTCGCTCGGCGGTATTGGCCATTCCGCTGGAGAAACGCCCAGCCACGGACGGCAGGCGCCCGCCCGCGGCCGGCTCGGCGAGATACCGCGCGAGGGCTTCCCGCACGAGTGACGCAACACTTACCTGCTGGCGCTGGGCTGCACGCTTCAAGGCGTTGAGGGATTTATTGTCGAGAAAGAGACTGGTCCGCTTCATGGCATATATATTACTTCAATATATGCCTATCAGCAAGCCTTCATCGGCAGCTCTCCGGACGCGCGACGCACCCCGCTACCCACCTCGAATAGCTGGAGACGCGCGTGTAAACGCCGGGCTTGTTCGGCCGAGCGCAGCCCTCGCCCCAGCTTACGATGCCGGCCAGCTCCGGAGTTGTTGCAGCGCCAACGGTCAACGGACCACCGCTGTCGCCCTGACACGCATCGACTCCGCCGGCGGCAACGCCCGCGCAGATCATGTTGACCGAGATCTGGGAGTCGTACGCGAGAGGACGATTGCAGGTGGCGCGCTCCACAAGCGGAACCTCGACGTAACGCAGATCACGCACTGGTTTGCCATTCTGTCGAGTAGTGCCCCAACCGGTTACCGTGAGCTGAGTCCCTTTCTGAAGAAGCCCGCCTTCCTCGGCGGACGACAGAAGTCGTATCGGCTGAATCGCTGGGTCGAGCTCGAGCGGCTCTAACAGCTCAATCAACGCGACATCGTTGTTCATCGTCTGCGGGTCGAAGTTCGATTTGACGATGATCCGCTTGACGTTGCGGCGAGCGCCGCCGGTTTCGCTGCCGAGCAGGTGAGTTCCAGCGGTGACGATGACGTCCTTTGTCGATGTGTTCTCCAGGCAGTGGGCAGCGGTGACGATCCATGATGCGGAGATCACCGAGCCGCCGCAGAAGTGCGCACGATACGGGTCGGCGATCCAGGAGACACCGAGTGACACTTGCCATGGATACGCACCAGTCGGTGCTGGTATGCCGCCCACAATCTTTGGATCCTCGTGGTTCAGGAAGCGGTTTACTGTTTCGCGGTAAGGACGCGAGCCCTCCTGTGATTGGCCTGAGGCGGTGAGGGCGAGAGTCAAGCTGAGAGTCGTTAGAAGGCGGTGAATCTTGAGCATGTTGGTGATCCTCAAGTGAAAGGTTGCGAATGGGTTTCCAGCCATTGGCGCGCCGCTGCGGCATGGCGGCTCAGTGCGTGACGATAGGTGAAACGCTGCACTTCATCCCACGCGCCGCTTCCCAGCGCCGCGAGCCACGCTTCCTTCTCCTGCGCGTGGGTTCTGGCAGTCGGATTGAGATAGAGATCGCATGCCGACCAGCTCACGATTCCCGGGCACTGTGAATCGTGCGTTGTTAGCAAAACGTCAGCGGCCACGTCGCGCAACATCGCTGTGAACTCGGCGTCTTTCATTTCGATGTGCGCAACCAGGCTCCTGGTGAACGGGCTGAGCGCGTCGCCCGCATTCGACCCGAGAGCGATGCTCCCTGCGCGCGCGGCGTAGGCCTCGACCACGTTCATGCTTTCGCTCGCCCGCGCACGCTCGGCGACGCCACTTGCGACAACGTTCCGATTATCGGAGGCCCTGATGACGAACCCGCCAATGGCGCGGCAGGCATCGATCAGCATCAGCACGACGCCCGGCGACCGTCGCGCGAAGTAATCCTCGATACTCTCGACGGCAATCGCGCATTCGCCCACCAACTCGGCACTCACAACCAGCGGCAGGTCGGCGGGAGCGATGTAATTGTGCGGTCCGTACGCAAAGCCGTGCCCGGAGAAGTAGAACACCACCACGTCGCCGCGCTGAATGTTCTTTCGAAACGCCGGCAGGATGCTGTCCTCGAAGTTGCGCACGCTGGGCAACCGCGAAACTAGCGTCACCGTGAAGCCCAGTCGTTTCAGTACGCCGGACATCTGCTCCGCGTCGAGCTTTGCGCTCTCGAGTAGCGCGAGATGCTTGTATTCCGCGTTGCCGATCACCAGCGCGAAACGGCTTGGTTCGCGCTCCCACAGATAGTCCCGCTCGCGCGAATTCATCTACAGCTTGAAGTGTCCGACGAAGATCGACAGCGTCGGGTGCCGGTGGCCGTCTGACCTGAGCCCAAGTCGGATGCCGCCGCCGAATG
>DATBZT010000366.1:0-2869 GCA_036513055.1 Gemmatimonadaceae bacterium
CGAATCCTGTCCGCCGATCTCGATTATTGTTTGCGCTTCAGGATGAAATTCCCCGACAGCGCGCGCCTGCGCGACCAGCTCGTTCACGTGCAGGCCGCCAATGATGTCGGCAATCGGACCGCCGCCTGAGCCGGAGAGGCCGATCATGCGCACGCCCGACGGGTCGACATTCTTTCCGATGTCTTCGAGAGTCTGGAGCAGCGCTGCGCGAGGGCGTCCGCACGACCTCACGTAACGCCAGCCGAGGAGCTTTCGGTTCTTGTCGAGGGCGACGACTTTTATGGTCGTCGATCCGACGTCTATTCCCAGGCATACCGCTTCCACTCGCTGGCCTCCGAGGATTTTCCGGGCAGGCAATACGACTCTTTGCCTCTGGAAAGGTCGGAGCGATCTTTGGCTGCGCACATACGTCATATGGCGTAGACGTCAAAGGTGATTGATACTGGGTCACGATTTTGCCGCTTGGATGGAAGCCGAAGTCAACGGTAGCGCCATGGAAGAGTCCGGACATAGGGATTCACCTGACACTCTCAAAGGCATTCCCTGATTCCGACGGCAGGGACCGCCCTCGCCCTGGAAATGGAGGGCAATAGACGGCACCGGACGCCAATAGACGACTCTCTAGGGGGTGAAAAGAGCAACGGCGGCCATTTCTGGACGCCGCTGGATGGTATTTGGAACAGGTTGAAAGTGGAGGCGCGGGGATTCGAACCCCGGTCCGAGACTGGATTCACCACAGCGTCTACGTGCGTATCCCATCGATTGAGGTCTCCAGACGCTGGCCGATGGGCGGCCCACGGCTGAACAAGCCTTCTAAGACTTCGCCGAGCGCCTGAAGGCTAGGGCACCCGACTATCCCGAATTTGCGATACCCATAACGCCGCCTCAGGAGGGCTTCATCATGGGCAGGTGCAGCAACTCCTAAGAGTTACGCAGCCAGTGCCAGGTTATCGTTGGCAGTTGAAAATTTTCCCAGAGGTTTTACCAGGATCCGAGAACCTGGGCACGCGGCCACAGCTTCACCAAACCCGTCGAAGCCAGTCGCCCCCGTAATTGTAAGTATAGCGCCAGATGGCCGCTTAGTCAACGCAAACCATCCTGACATGTCACTTCAGATACGCCGCGTAATCTATTGCAACTCTAAAGCTTATCGATGTATGGGACGCGCCTCAAATGCCGCTTTATGTACTTCCTGACGTCGGGGCCAAACTCGCTCGTGAAGTTATCGGTTCCGTAACCGACAAAGCCACCCACAATCGATAGCAACATTTTTCGGTTACCTCGTAGCCGGGCTGGCTGCCAGCTATCCACGGCGACACCAGTGGCTATGACGGTCGCTGCTCTCGACCACGCGAGTTCCTGACCACCGTCGTCGGTCCGGATAAAGATGGTGTTGTGGATGACGTCCGCTGTACGTGGGCCGAACCCGTCACGCGTAGAACGCGGATACCGACGGTCCTCGTGCCGCCACAAGCCGACGCCAAACTCCGTTGTGTTGCGTACGATCGCCGTGCCGAGGATTGCTGCATACCGGCGCTCGTAGCCCGGAAGATGGGAGCCCCACTCCTGAGGGACATTCCGCCAAGTAGCTATTCCAGCGCCTAGTCCCGCGCGAAGAAAGACCCGCGGCGCGTACGTCCGGTGTACGTAAAACGCCACCTTTTGACTGTCGGACAGCGGGACGTAAGCGACTGATGGCGAAGGAGAAAGCACGACACGGACGGTATCAGTGGCACCGCGCGCACGTTCGACGTGCGCGACGGCCTCGGCGGGCGAAACGCGGGGCACAGGCGCAGGTTCCTGAGCGCTGGTCGCAAAAGGAAAAGCAACAACCAGGAGCGCGGAGGCAATCCGCAGAACAGCGATGGCTTTCATTTGAACTGGGGCGGATGGACTCGAACCACCAACTTCCGCATTAACAGTGCGGCGGTCTGCCAATTGACCTACACCCCAAACTGAGACCTCCCCTACGCCCCTGCCCCGATCGGCTCCGGGTGCCTCGTGAGATACCGCCCGAAGATGTCTTCGATCTCGCCGAACGACTCCACTGCATACAACCGCTTCCTCAGCTCCGCCGAGCCCGGAAGACCTTTCACATACCAGCCGAGGTGTTTTCGAAACTCGATCGCCGCGCCGCGGGGGTCCGGCTCGTAATTCTCCGCCATCCGCGCATGCTCCATCGCGACGGCGAACCGCTCTTCCACCGGCGGCGCGGGCGGCTTGGGCTTCCCCTCGAGCAATGCCCGCGCCTGGTCGAAGATCCACGGCTGTCCGAACGATCCGCGCGCAATCATCACCGCCGCACATCCGGTCTCGCGCTGCAGCCTCACTGCATCCTCGGCGGTCTTGATGTCACCGTTGCCGATCACCGGAATGTCGAGAGCGTCCACCACCGCTGCAATCTCCTCCCAGCGCGCAGCACCACTGTACATCTGCGTCCTCGTCCGCGGATGCAGCGCGAGCGCCCGCGCACCGGCATCCTGGCAGCGCAACGCGATCGTCACGGGATCACGCATTTCCTCGCTCCATCCGCTCCGGATCTTCACCGTCACCGGCAGATGCGTGTGACTCGCCACGGATCGGATCACGGTCTGAACGAGATCGAGATCCTTGAGACATCCCGAGCCGCCGTTCCGCCTCACCACTTTCTTCACCGGACAACCGAAATTGATGTCGATGAATTCCGGCTCGAACACCTCCGTGACGAGAGCCGCAGCGTCTCCCATCCCCGCCGGATCCGCGCCGAAGATCTGAACGCCAATTGGTCGCTCGTCAGCCGCGAATCGCAGCTTTGCCAGCGTCGCTTTGTTCTCCCGCCTGATCGCTTCCGCCGACAGGAACTCCGTGACGACGACGTCGGCGCCAAAGC
>DATBZT010000367.1:0-18960 GCA_036513055.1 Gemmatimonadaceae bacterium
TGCCGTACTGGAACTGCGCCCGCTTGCCCATCTCGGGCCCGACGGCCGCGAAGTTTGTTCCGCGCTTCTCCAGCGCTTCCGCGTCCTTCACCGTGAGTCGGGCGTTGTCGTCATTGGACACGCCCATTCCGCGCGCGCCTCCCGGGCGCACCGTGAGAAGCGTCGTGCCCAGCCCGGCGATACGGTCGCTGATGGACTGTTGAGCGCCCTTTCCAATCGCCACCATCGCGATTACAGCGGCGACGCCGATGACGATGCCGAGCATCGTCAGGAAGGATCGCATCTTATTTGCGCGGAGCGCGCCGAGCGCGACCATCACGATCTCCTTGATGATCATCACTTCGTTCGCGCTTCTGTGTCTGAGCTCCGGACGTCCCCGGGTAGCCGGAGCCGCCGCGTGGACCGGCGCCGGTGCTTCGATGTTGATTTTTCTTACTGGAGAGCTCATATCAACCGCCTCCCCCACGGGGTGCACCACCACCGCCGGCACCACCACCCGGTCTTCCGCCAGCACCGCCCGTCGCACCGCCGGTAGTCGGCCGCTGCACGCCAGGCAGGGCAGAGCGATTTCGAATGTTAGCCATGTCCGCCTGGTTCTTGGCCTGCAGCACGGCAACATTGAGAATTGCCACCTGCTCACCTTCCTGCACGCCGCTCAGAACCTCGGAGTAATCGAAGTTGCTGATGCCAAGGCGAACCATGCGGGGGTCGTATTTCTTGTTCTTCGACACGAAAACCAGTCCGCGACGACCGCCCGCGCGTCCATTACCGAACCCCCCGCGTTGTCCGCCGGCGCCTGTCGCTCCATTCGCGCCAGCAGCTGCACCGGGTGCAGCGCCTTGCGCCGAGTTGACTCCGCCGCCAGCTCTGCCGCCTGTTCCTCCAGCGGCGCCGCCAGCTCCGCCTGTACCACCCGCGTTCCGCGCCTTGAAGTTGCAGGCGCGAGCCACGTCGGCGTCCAGCCCGATGGCGGTGTAGATCTTCTTCATCTCGGCCGGCATCCCCTGCCGGTCGAGCTCACCCGACATCATCTTCGTGCGCAGATCGGCAATCTTTCCCTGTACTTCGGGGTGTTTTGTCATCGCCGCCGTCACGGCCTGACACTGCTTGTCCGTGACTGCGGGCAGATTGAATCCGCCACCGCCCTGCCCACCGCCCTGCCCACCACCCTGTCCACCACCCTGTGGGGCGGTGTTGCTGGTGAGCTCACCACGCTGCGTGCTGTCCCCACCCGCCGTGGGCGACGCTCCGTTCGTGCTGCCAACTCCACGCTGCCCATTGCCACCCCGCTGATTCCTGAGCATCGCACTCACGGAATCGGGATCCAGCCCAAGCAATGGCGCAACCGAGGCTATTTCATTGGGACTTCTCACGGCGTCGTTGGGAACCGCCAGAACGTTGTCGCGCCGCTGAACCTCGATCGACACTTCTCCATTCATTCCCGGCATCAACAGCCGAGCCTGATTGTCGATGCTGATCAGCACCGGGAACATCGTCACCGACTGCTGGATCGTCGCCTGCGGCTCGATTTTCTCGACGGTGCCGGTGAACGGTCGATCGGGAAACGCGTCGACGGTGACCGTCGCCGTGAGTCCCGGCCGAACCTGGCCGATATCCGTTTCATTGACGAGCGCGCGAACACGCACTTTCGTCAGGTCGGCCATCTTGAGAATGGTCGTACCGCCGCCAAAGGTCCCGGTACCGGAGGCGATGACCTGGCCAAGTGCTACGTCCTTCTCGATCACTGTTCCAACCACCGGTGCGCGAACTGTCGCTTCCTGAAGCGCCTGGAGCCGAATGTCGAGCGCAGCGCGATTACGCAGCACCGTCGCCTGAGCATTGGCGTACGTCACCTGCGCCTGCTCATGCTCCACTTCGGTGATGATCCGATCCTTGAAAAGCTGGTCGGCGCGATCGTTCGCTTGCTTCCCCACTCTGAGATTGACGTTCGCCGCGTCGAGGTCGGCCTTCGCCTGCTCGTAGGCATTGCGTGTGTCACGCGTGTCGAGCTGAACGAGGAGATCGTTGGTCTTCACCATCGTTCCCGTCTCCACCGGCATCGCGACGATCTGTCCCGAGGATTTCGACTTTACTTCGATGACATTTATCGGCTCGACCACTCCGGTAGCCTCCGCCGTGACCACAATCGTCTGGCGGCTTACCGGCTGCAATGGAATCGTCAGTGCATCGTCTTTCTTTTTCGAGCAGGCAAGGGCGGTCAGCCCGGCCAGCGCGAGTATTACCGTGCGTTTCAAATCTTCTCCTAGAGATCGCGTCCGATCAGCGCTTCGAGCTGCGCCTTCGCTACGCGGTAGTCGAATCGCGCCCTGATTAGCGAAGTGCGCGCCTGATCGAGCTGTGATTGCGATGTGAGAACGTCGAGGAAAGTGCTTGCCCCGAGCTCGTAACGTTTCTGCTGAACCCTCAAATCCTCGAGCGCGGCCGTAACCGAAGCCGTCTGAATGCTCACCTGCTCTCTTGCAGTCGTCATTTGTCCCAGCGTCTGCACGAGCGTCTCATGTGCCTGCAGGCGTGCGTCCCGCAGCGCGACCTCGGCATTGTCCTCAGCCACTTCCGCGCGCATTACCGAGACTTCGCGATTCAGATTGTTGAACAGCGGGAACGACAGACTGAAGTTGAGACTCTGGTTGTACGCAAATCGTTTGTCGCCGAGTCCGAACGCCGGGTCGAGTCCGCTGCCGCCGCGCGAGAAATTCAGGTTCACTGTCGGCATATAAGCGGTCTTCGCCGAACGAGACGCTGCCTCTGCGGACTTCAGCTGGGCGTCTGCCTGTTCCACCAGCGGAGCTTTCTGCACCAGCGGCTCGAGCTCGGCGAGGCTCGGGATAATCACCTGCTGGTCGAGCGTGTCAGACACAGTCGCCGTTACCGGCCGCGTGGAACCGACAAGTCGAGTCAGAGTTGCGTTGGCGAGGCCCAGATTGTTCTGGGCCGTCAACAGCGCCAGCCGCGCGTTGCCGAGCTGAATCACCGAGCGAAGCGAATCGGACGTCGTCGCGGCGCCGGCACGGAGCCGAAGCGATGCCGCCTTCAGCTCCTGGTTCGCGAGATCGATCTGAGCCTGGGATGCGCTCTGGGATTCACGCGCCGCGAGAATGTTGTAGTACTGCTCCTTTACCAGGAGGCCGACCTGATACATCTGGGTCACTTCGGACGCCTCGGCGGCGTTCACGTCGGCCTTGTTCTTTTTGATGTCGAACAACCGTTTGCCACCGTCGAACAGCTGCAGACTGGCATTCAGCCCCGTCGAGTAGTTCGTCGGATTACCGGTGAATGGAACCAGGTTGCCCTGCGTATCGAACCTGTCGCCGCTCTGGTTGTTGGTGCCGGCAGAAAGATTGATGCTCGGCAGAAAGGCGCTGTACGCCTGCTTCACGCCGAGTGACGAGGTCTGAATCGTCCCCCGTGCCTGCACGGTGGCCGGCGAGTTCTGCTGCGCCAGCCGGATTGCTTCGGCAAGAGAGATAGGAGTCGCGGTGGTATCCATCGTCGCCTGCGCGGCGGCGATCATCGGGCACAGGACCACCGAAAGAACCGCTGCACGAAAAGTCTTGCTCACGGCTTTGACTTCTCCTTCGATCGCGCTGAATCATGGCGGGCCCGCGATTCCGCTTCGTGCTTCATCGCCTCCGCGTGCATCTTGTCGAACTTCACCTGCTGATCGGGCGTGAGAAGACGCCGAAGCTGGGCGTGAGTGCTGTCGCGCATCAGTTTGTTGAGCGCCATCAGCGAATCCATCTTCGGCCGGATGGGGTCGAAGAGCTGTCGCATCTGTTTGCGGCTATTATCGAGAATCGAATCGAACGACGCACGTTGTGCAGCGTTAAGATCGAGATCATGAGCCATCCCGTCGATTGGCGACCGTGGGCCGTGACGGTCCGGACGGTTGTGCTCGAGCGCCCGGTCGCCGGTGACGCCAATGGCGACCCCCGCAAGGAAAGCGCCGAGAAGAAAAATCAGGGCAAAGCCCTTTGAGCGCTGCATCAATTACTCCAGTCAATAAGAAAGAACGTACTGCAGGGCAGCATCACGCTGAGTTGCCCTGTCCGACGCGGTGATCAGCTGAACCGGTGGCGAGGAGGCGAACGACGACGCAGGCATCACCGCTTCGTACGACACCTGGCTATCCTCGGGCTCGCCGAGCTGATGGCTCAACAGGCTCGCCGCCGCAAAAAGCGCTGCGGCAGCAACGAGCCCCACCTGCGACCAGCCGCCCAGCACCGACCACCATCCAGCGTCATCCGGTGAGGCGCCAGCGCCCGCCACGCGGGCCATGATCCGGTTCTCGAGCGCACTCCAGTAGACAGTCTCCGCGTCGCCCGGCAATACGGGTGGCAGATACGCCTGGCGAATCAGCTGCGCTGTCCGCTCGTCGAGTGCGCCACTCTCGTGTGGCCGCCGGGATCCATCGGGAAATTTCAGTTCGTCGCTCATGTCGCTAACCTCTCAAGTCCTTCAGTAACTCGCGAAGCTTCTGCCTCGCGTGGTGCAGGTCCGATCTCGCTGTTCCACCCGGAATGCCGAGCATCTCGCCAATCTCGACGTGGGTGTAGCCTTCCACGTCGTGCAACACGATCACTGCCCGTGCCCGCTCCGGAAGCTGCAACAGCGCCTCGGCAAGCCGCTCCTTTAGCTCCGCGCCGACGGCGGGATCGCGGAATGGTGATTGAAGAGAATCGCTCAGCTCTTCGGTATTCCGAACCTTTCGCCGCCTGGTGAGGTCGAGCGCGGCGTTGGCGACGATCCTGTTCAGCCACGCCCCAAACGACTGCGTGGCATCGAACCGGTCGAGCGCCTGAAACGCGCGCACGAAACCATCCTGCAACGCATCCTCGGCATCCTCGTGCACCGTGAGAATCGCGCGGGCAACGGTGTAGGCTCGCCTTTGATGGAGCCGAACCAACCCCGAAAATGCTTTCTGGTCACCCGCCTGCGCGGCCGCAACCAGCGCGCGTTCCTCATCAGGGATACGCATCGAGCCCGTCAAGCGTTGGTGCTGGCGTGCCGTCGTGGCCCATTTCGGCTCCCATCAGCGAATACGAGGTTGCCACGGCGGTTTGGGGAGGGCGAGGGCCGTTCCGGCGGCCCGCCCGGGCCTTCAGGGTTTTCCTGAAGGCGGAGCCAGAGGCGGAGCGGGCGTGCCTGACGTCGCCGGAGCGGGGGCGGCAGCGGCTGGGGCCGCCGGCTGCGCTTCGTGTGCCTCCTTCTTCTCGAAACGGCTGTTGGTGAGCCAGACGATCGTCAGCAGCAGCAGAAAAAGGACGGAGCCGCCGAGGATGAGTCCCGTCAGCGCGGCTCCGAGATCACTGCTTTTCTTCGGTGCCATTTGACCTACTCCTTCGAGGCTGGGGCGTCGGAGACCCTGACCTTTGCGATCGTGTCGTTTGGCCGGATTGCCTTCACGACGTCAACTCCGTCGGTGACCTTTCCGAAAACCGTATGAACGCCGTTGAGGTGCCGCGTGTTCTGCTCGTTGAGAACCACGAAGAACTGGCTGCCGCCGGTGTTCTTTCCGGCGTGCGCCATGGACAGCGCTCCTACCTCGTGCTTGTACGGGTTGCCGGCAGTCTCACAGTCGATGTGGTATCCCGGGCCGCCGGTTCCAATGCGCCGGTCGCCTTCCGGGAGATCGCGCGAGAGCGGGTCGCCGCCCTGCACCACGAAGTCGGGAATGACGCGATGGAACTTCACGCCATCGTAGTAGCCGTCGTTGGCCAGCTTGGCAAAGTTCGCGACGGTATTCGGTGCCGCGTCATCGTACAGGTCAGCGGTCATGGTGCCGCGATTGGTCTCAATCGTTGCTTTTCGGGTCATCTGATGGCTGGGGAAAGTCGGTGAATGATAACATCATACCCGGCTCGACGGGCAGATGTCGCCAAGCACGCACTCGGCGCATCGGGGCGTTCTTGCAATGCACACTCGGCGGCCATGGAAGATCAGCAGATGAGACAGCAGCGCCCAGTCATCGCGCGGAAACAGCTTCATCAGCGTCTGCTCGACTTTCACCGGGTCGGTGTCGCTGGTGAGTCCAAGTCGAACAACCAGGCGGCCTACGTGGGTGTCAACGACCACGCCCACGTTGGTGGCGAACGCGTTTCCGAGCACGACGTTCGCAGTCTTGCGTCCAACACCCGGCAGCTTCACCAGCTCATCCATCGTTTGTGGCACTTCTCCGGCGTGCCGCTCGACAATTGCCGCTGACATGCCGAGCAGACTCTTCGTTTTGTTTCTGAAGAATCCCGTGCTGCGAATCATGTCTTCGAGCTCGGCTGGCTTTGCGGAGGCAAGCTCACTGGCCCCCGGATAAGCGCGAAACAGCTCCGGAGTCACCATGTTGACCCGCTTGTCGGTGCACTGCGCGCTGAGAATTGTCGCGACCAGAAGCTGCAGCGGCGTCTCGAAATCAAGCTCGCAGTGCGCATCGGGATACTCTCGCTTGAGCCGCGCGAGAATCTCGAGTGCGTGTGCGGCGAGCGCGGGTCCTCGCTTTCTCATTCCCGCAATATAGAGCGTCTACTCTTCCAGCCCGGCCTGCCCAGGAAGGCGGTCGATCATCTCATGCAGCTGGCGCTGGATCAGCTCGATTTCCTGACTTGCCCCCTCCGCGTCGAGCAGCCCCTTTCGCATGTTGATCGAGACGCGATTCATGTACTTGATCTTCATCAGCATCTCGTCAGTCGCCTTGCGGAGGGAGGTGTAGCGGCGCTTGTCCGCCCGGGCCCGATGGTAGCGCCGGGTGAAGTCCTCGAGCGTCAGCCGCCGGGCGAACTGGATTGCCTCGTCGATCGTCCGGCCGGGAATCGCGCCGTGGTCGGGCATGCCCGTGCCGGTGGCAGGATCGCTGAAAAACAAGCGGCCGATGTACTCGATTCCGTCGTAGGCGATGCGCACGGATACGTCGCACGGCTTGCCATCCATCTCGATGGTCGAGAGATGCTGTTGCTGGATGACTCCGATATCGGACATGGCTAACGAAAGTTCATTTTCGATCTGATCCGGCGAGAAAGGCGTCAACCGCGGCAAAGAGCCGCGCCGGCTGTTCAACGTACGGCACATGCCCGCAGTCGTCCAGCAGCACGAGCTGCGCCTTCATCGCCTCCGCCCCTTTCACCGCAGACTCCAGCGGAATTGGATCGTTGCGACCGTGAACGACGAGAACGGGACAGCTGATTTCACCGAGGCGGGGAATGAGATCGTAGTCACCAAGGCTGTCCCATACCGATTGCTGTATTCGGCCGATCACGCGGAACGGCGTGAGGTCGCGGGTATTTTCCGGGTCGGCGAAATATCCGGCAACACTCAGCTCGAAGGTAGCCTGGCGCCAGGCCTTGGGGTTCGACTCGCGGAGTCCCGACGCTGCCAGCTCATCGCGCATTCGCTGGATGGCCGGCCCTTTCTGACGCTTCGCGAATTCGGTCTCGAATTGCTGGCGGTACTCACGGGCGAGCGGCGCCGCCTCGATGAGCACCAACCGCGACGGTGCAGGAAGTGAGCTGTCGCCGGCGGCCTCCAGCGCATAGAGAATCGCGAGAAGTCCGCCCCACGAGTAGCCCACTATGGAAAGAGGGTCGAGACCGAGCTCGCGGATCACCTTCGCCAGGTCCTCGACGTGAGTCCGCCACGTCACGGGCTCACGGTCGTCGGACCTCGACCGTCCACCGCCACGCTGGTCGTAGAAAATCACATCGTATCGCTCGGCCAGATGGAGCATCTGGGGAAGGAGGTAATCGTGATGCGCGCCCGGCCCGCCGTGAAGCACAATTAGCTTCGGAGCGTCGGGTGGGCCATAGCGCGCCCAATAGAGCGGGACGGGAGTGCTGGTGGTGAACCCCGATGTGCGCGGCGGAGGAATAGGAGCAGGCATTTATCGAAATGCGGGAAGGCGCACGTGCTTGCGCGGCCGGAACTGTGTCGCGAGTCTATGCTCGTGAAAGCTAAGCTCATTCTCGGGGTCGTCTTCTTCTGTATGTGTCTGGGCCTTGGCTACGCCCCGCTCAGCCGGTACGATCCGGCAAGCGTAACCGGGCTGTCGGACAGCGGCAGCTACGTGAGTATGGTTGTGAGCGATTCAGGCGTGATGCCCAAGCGTTCCTTTCGGGTTCTCGTCCCATTGCTGGCACGTCCCATCGCCCGCGCCGTCACCGGAAGAATCGGAAGCTGGAATCCGGTGCTTTTTGGGCTGCTGGTGGTGAACAGCATCCTCGTTGCCTGGGCCGCGATTCTCCTGATGACGATCGGTGAAGCCGTCACCGCCGACCGCCGCACCGGGCTCGTGGCGGCGCTCATTTACCTGCTCACCTTCAACGTCACTAACTTCCAGCTCGCGGGACTGGTTGATTCGGTGGAGGCGTGGGTGCTCCTCGCGATCGCGTGGGCGCTTCTCACTCGGCGATGGCTGTTCGTGCCGCTAATCGGATTCATCGGTGAGCTCGGGAAGGAGACGAGCGTTCCGCTCCTCGTCGCGTTCTGCTTCGCATGGATTGCATTTCTGGCGATCACGCGGGATGAGAAACGGCCGCCATACTGGACTTTCGCAGCCTTGGTGGCGGCGCAGATAGTCGCCGTCGAAGTCGTCCATGTGGGGATCATCGGCCAGCTCGTGCCGCCATGGCACCTGTCGTCGCCGACGGAGGCGCTGATAATGACGAGACAGCCATTCCCCGGGATGGCGATGCTCCGGGAGATGATCTACTCGTTCGTGTGGCTCCTGCCGCTGGGAATCCCGCGTTTGCGGGACATGCCACGTGTGTGGATCGTCTCGACGGTGGCGAGTCTCCTGGCGGTGGTCGCGCTGACGCTCTGGACGAGCGTGGGCGAGAACGCCACTCGCCCGACCTTCAACGTCGCCAGCCCAATCCTCGCTCTCTCGGCGGCGATCTTTCTGGGTCGCTTGCTGGCGGCTAAAGCTATCGAGCGGTGAAGTCAGTCGACGAATCGACGGCCCGGCAGGTGTCGGCAATGAGCGTCGCGGCGCGGTCGAGATCATCCAGCGACACCATCTCGTTTGGCGAGTGCATGTACCGGTTGGGGACGCCCACCACGGCAGTCGCGATTCCCTCGCGGGCAATGTGAATCGCGTCGGCGTCGGTGCTCGTCTCGCGGCCAGCTGCCTGAAGTGAATACGGAATCCCGCCGGCGTCAGCGGCGGCGCGGAGAAGGTTGAATACCACCGGTGAGATGATCGACCCGCGCGTCAGCACCGGGCCGCCGCCCAGCTTCGCCTCGCCAATCTCCTTCTTCTCCATCTGCGGGTGGTCGGTGGCGAACGTCACGTCCACCACAATCGCCATCTGCGGATTCACGCGGGTCGCGCAGATGAGCGCGCCGCCTCCGCCCCAGGCGATCTCCTCCTGCGTCGTCGCCACGGCTACGACATGAGCCGCTGCGGGCTTCTCCGAGTACCGGCGCAGTGCCTCGAGCACCACGAACGCGCCAATACGGTCATCTATCGACCGCGAAACCAGCCGGCCGCCGGGAAATTCCATCGTTTTCGAATCGATCACCCCGGCATCTCCAATCGACAGCCGTTCCTCGGCCTCTTTCTTCGTGTTCGCCCCGATGTCCACCCAGAGGTCGGTCATCTTCGACGCCTTCTCGCGCTCATCCGGCTTCATCTGGTGAATCGGCTTCTTTCCCACCACGCCGAAAACATCGCCGTTACGGCCGAGGAACCTGATCCGCTGCGCAACGAGAACCTGCGGGTCCCATCCGCCAATCGGCGCGATGTACGCGTATCCCTCGTCGTCAACGTAAGTGACGATCACGCCAATCTCGTCGATGTGGCCGGCCAGCATGATTGTCGGAGCGCCACCGGCGTTCACTTCGGCGATGCTGTTTCCGGCGACGTCGGCTCTCACCGTGGCGAACTGCGAGGCCTGTTCCCGCCACACCTTTGCCGGTGCCGATTCGAATCCGGAAGGGCCGGGCGTGTCGAGGAGCTTATGCAGAAACTTGAGCGAATCGTCGTTGAACATCGGTTGGCCTTGAGTTGTACACTCGTCTGTCGGAACGCGGGTCGAATATAGCACCGCCGTTTGTAACCCTGTAACGTACCCGCATGAAATCTCAACTATTCGCGGCGGCAATGGCCGCGCTGTTTGCCAGTGGCGACGTGTTGGCGCAATCTCCTGACGTAAAGCCCGCTGTTTCCGCGCCGATATCGGACGTCAGCTACGACGTGACTTTCGACTCGACCACGGCGCAGCTCCGCAACATCGGCGTCGTCATGTCGTTCACCACGCGCGGCGCCGGCGACGTGCTGCTCTCTCTGCCTGCGTGGACTCCGGGCGAATACGAGATCGACAACTTCGCGCGATACGTGATGGACTTCACCGCCGCCGATGGTGCGACGCCGGTAACGTGGGACAAGCTGGACCAGGATACCTGGCGCATTCACGCTACCCGCGCCGGACCAATTCGTGTGTCGTTCGACTACCGCGCGATGACGCTCGACAACGCGAACGCGTGGTCGAAGTCCGATTTCGCGTTCTTCAACGGGACGAATCTCTTTCTCTATCCTGAAGGGCAGGGAACCGATCGGCCCGCAACGGTGATCGTCCATACGACGCCGGGCTGGCGCATTGCCACCGGAATGACGCAGACATCGCCGAATTCCTTCTCCGCCACGAACTACCACGACCTGGTCGACATGCCGTTTTTCATCGGTCGCTTCGACCTCGACAGCACTCAGGCAGGCGGCAAGGCCATGCGCTTCGCCAGTTACCCGGCCACGTCAGTGTCGAATTCCGCCCGACGCATGGTTCTCGATCAGCTCTCGAAGATCGTGCCGGCCGAGGTATCGGTGTTCGGCGAGATACCGTGGAACACATACACGGTTCTCCAGGTGGCCGATGCTGAATTTGCGGAAGGAAGTGCGGCCGGCCTGGAACACCAGAACTCTCACCTCGACATCATTTCCTCTATTGTCGTAGGCAGTCCACTGCTCGCCTCGCTGTACGCGCATGAGATTTTTCACGCCTGGAACGTGAAGCGGCTGCGTCCCGCCGAAATGGTGCCGTACCGCTACGACCGTCCGCAGCCCACGCCGCTCCTCTGGATAAGTGAAGGCATCACCGACTATTACGCCGATCTCGCCGAACTGAGAGCGGGGCTTACTACGGCGGATCAGTTCTACGCGACCACGACAGGAAAGATCGACGAAGTCGCAGCCGCTCCGCCGACGGCACTCGAGGACGCGTCGCTCTCGGCATGGATCAAGCCGGTGGATGGCACCGAGGACATCTACTATCCCAAGGGCTCGCTCGCCGGATTGCTGCTCGACATCATGATCCGCGACGCGAGCGACAACCAGCGGTCGCTCGACACCGTGATGCGCGAGATGTACCAGACTGTCTACAAGCGCGAGCACGGCGGGTTCACGAACCAGGAGTGGTGGCAGGCGGTGTCGCGCGCGGCGGGCGGCCGGTCGTTCGCCGAGTTCGAGAACCGGTACGTCAACGGCCGGGATGAATTTCCCTGGGATTCCGTTCTGCCACTCGGCGGCTTTCGGTTGATGGTCGAGCGCACCGTCCTGCCGAATCTTGGAATATCCAGTTCCACCGATGAGCAAGGGCGCAGGGTGGTCGCGCTCGATCCCGTGGGAACCGGAGCCGCCGCCGGCGTGAAGGTCGGCGACTATCTCGTTTCGATTGGCGGCCTGGACGTTAACGATCCGGCGTTCGGCACCAACTTCAGCTCGAAGTTTGCGGGCCTCCCGCCGGGCGGCTCAATCGAGCTGGTCGTGAGGCGCGGAAGTCAGCAGATGACGGTGACCGCGGCAGCGAAGTTGAGGACGAGCGAGCGGCGGCGAATCGTTGCGGCGACGGATGCGCCGGCAAAGGCGCTCAGGGTGCGCGAGGGGCTGTTGACCGGTACCACTCGACCTTAGCTCTGGCGCGCGGCGCCGGGCCGTTCCACGGCTCGCTCATCAGCGCTTCGATCTCGCTCATTTCGCGGGGCGCGCGGGAGACCCACTCGAGTCCCGCGCTCGTCATGATGTAATCGTCCTCGATGCGAACGCCGATGTCGCGGTAGCGCTCCACCGCCGGCCGGATCTTCTCGATCATCGCAAGGTTTCGCGTCGTGCGCGGAATTATGTCGAGCAGATTCTCGCGGACGTAAATGCCGGGCTCGATGGTGAACGCGCTTCCGGGGACGAGATTGCTGGCGCCACCCCCACCCCCACCACCGCCTGCTGCGCCCGGGTCGTGGACGTCGAGGCCAATGCCGTGACCAAGACCATGCATATAGTAGAGGGAGCGCTGGGAGCACTGTCGCGCTCCCGATGTGTCACAGTCGTAAGTCGCGCCCGGCGACTCGATCAATCCGAGCCTGGCGAGCGCGGCGTCCATCGCCGCATTGGCGGAGTCGGCCATGAAACGGGCCGGCGCGTTGAGCTTTGCCTGGCGCTCGCCGGTGGCCTGCACGTCGCGCACCGCCTGATAGATGGCCCGCTGGTCGGCGGAAAACTTTCCGGAAACCGGAACAGTCCGCGTGATGTCGGCGGAGTAGCCACGATACGACGCGCCGATGTCCATCACCACCACGTCGCCGTCGCCGAAGAACCGGTCGTCGGCGTTGTAGTGAAGGGTCGTGGAGTTCGGGCCCGATCCCACGATTGTCGAGAACGATGGGCGATCCGCGCCATTCCGGCGGAAGGTGTACTCGATGAGCGCCTGGGTCTCGAACTCGTTCTGGCCCGGCTCCATCGCCCGCATCGCCTCGCGTTGAGCGTCAACGGTGATGGCGACTGATTTGCGGATCAAATCCAGCTCGGCGACACTTTTCACACGCCGGAGCTGATTCACTGCGGCATTGGCTGAGCGAATGGTGGTGTTGGAGTGCTTCGCGGCAACGGCGCGGACGAACTGATCATCGGCCGAGAGAACGCTGCGGCCCGGCGCGTAATCTCCAACGACCTGAAGCACAGAAGTGCCGGCGCGCGACAGGAGCGTATCGAGCACGGCCGTCAGCGTCGCTCTCGCGTGTGGCTCGAATCCCAGCATTTTCTTCACGCCATCGAGCCCGAGCCGCCGTCCCGTCCACACCTCTCGCGACGGATCGCTCGGCAGAACGAACAAGTGAGGAGCGCCGACAATTTTCCCGCCGCTTATGTCGAGCACGAGCGCCGCGTCGGGCTCCTCGAACCCGGTGAGATACTTGAACGATGAGTTCTGGTTGAAAGCGATGTAGTCCTCATCCGGCTCCGGGGAGCCGAACGCGACGAGCACCCCGTCGCCGGCGAGAGCCGCGAGGGTGGCGCGGCGGGAGGCGTACTCTTGTTGAGTGATCTGCGCGCGGAGAGGCACAGAGAGGATCAGGAGCGACGCAAGCGTTGCGGCTGCCGTGAAAGAGAGGCGGGTCGGATTCATTGAATGGGTATGGAAAAGAACAAAATCAACCTAGAACAGCATGCTGAGAGCTATTTGCTAAGAAGAAGCCGGTAGCTACTAGCTGCCTGCGACACTGACAGTTCGGGATCGGAAGAAAGGACAACGGCGAAAATCTCCGGCATCGAACCGTCTCGCCTTGGTTCGGTCATCGTGCTGTCCCGTCGTAGGCAGCTAGTAGCTAAGGGCTTCAGTCAAGCTTTCAGCTCTCAGCATGCTGTTCTAAGTTCCGCAGTTCCACCGATTCACGTCCCGCGCAACACAGCTTTGGCTATCGTCTGCAGTTGCATGTTGGACGTTCCTTCGTATATCGCCCCGATCTTGGCATCACGATAGAACTTCTCAACGGGATAATCCTTGGTGTACCCGTACCCGCCGAACAATTCGACGCACAACGACGTCACGCGCTCGCAGACCTGCGACGAGAACAGCTTCGCCATCGCGCCCTCGCGGGCGATGTCGTGGCCGGAGTCCTTTAGCCGTGACGCGTTGTAGACCATGAGGCGCGCCGCTTCGACGTCCGTCGCTGCCTGCGCCACCTGGAACTGCACGCCCTGAAACTCGGACAGCGATTTGCCGAATTGCTTCCGCTCGTTCAGGTAACCGACCGTCGCCGCCAACGCGCCCTGGGCTACGCCGATCATCTGCGCGCCAATGCCGATGCGCCCTTCGTTCAGCGTTTCGATTGCCACCTTGTAACCCTGGCCCACGGGGCCGAGGACGTTCTCCTCCGGCACCTCGCAGTTGTCGAGCAGAAGCTCGACAGTGCTCGACGCGCGAATGCCGAGCTTGTCTTCCTTCTTGCCGACAGTAAATCCCGGAAAGTCCCGTTCGACAAGGAACGCCGTGATCCCCTTGTAGCCCGCCGAAGGATTCGCGTTCGCGAAGATCACGAATACGCCCGCCTCCGCGCCGTTGGTGATCCACAGCTTCTGGCCGTTCAGTATCCACCGGTCGCCCTTTTTTTCGGCGCGAGCTGCCAATCCAAATGCGTCGGAGCCCGACCCGGACTCCGACAGCGCGTACGCGCCGACGGTGTCGGACGTCAGCATCCGCAGGTATTTCGATTTCTGCGCATCGCTGCCGTAGCGGGTGATCGGGTAGTTCACGAGTGTGTTCTGCACGTCGCACACGATCGCCGACGACGCGTCCACCTTGCTGATCTCCTCGACGGCGAGCGTCACCATGAACAGTGAGCCGCCCGCGCCGCCGTACTCCTCAGGCACCTCGATGCCCATCAGGCCGAGCTCGAAGTATTTCGGGATCAGATCCTTCGAGAGCTTCGCCGCGCGCTCCATCTCCATCACCCGCGGCTTCACCTCATCGGCCGCGAACCCGGCAACGGCATCGCGGAACATCTCCTCCTCTTCTGAAAGAGTCGTCAGCGCTGGCCGGTGTGCAGAAATGTCGAGGGTCATTTCGTTTACGGTGTGAGGTGTTTCCTGACGGCGTCGGCGAGCACGGCCTCGAGTGCGCCGGTAGTGCTGCAGTAAAGAGGATCGGCGTTCACTCCGATTTTTCGTGCCGAGCCGGTCAAGCGCGTTTCCATGTGCGTGGTGCCGGTTGTATCGGCTTTGATCACCGTCAGCATCGATGCGTCGATCGGATACGCATTGGCCTGAGGGCCCACCAGCGCATCCATCCCGCAGTTGAAGTACCTCGACCGCGGCTGGCCGGAAATCCTGCTCGGCATTCTGAAATTTCGATTTCTCAGCTCACCGGTGGGACGATTGATCGAGAGCACCTGGATGCCGATGTCCTTATAGGCGGCAAGCAGTGCTTCCCACACCTTATCCATGGGAGCGGCAATCACCGCCTCGGCTCCTGTAGGATCGGCAGAGGTAAGAATCGTGTGATGCGTTTCGTCCGAAACCAGCACTCGCTGATTCTCAGTCGGAGTGCTGCTGCTGGTGCCGGTGGTGGCGCACCCAAAGGCGCTCGCCGCACACAGCCCGGCGATCAACATTCGTTGTCTCATCGCAAGGATCGCTTTCATTATAGATAGAAGGAAAATGTCGGACGGGCGTCGATTCGGCTACTTGTCCTTCCCGGCCAGCAACGCCTGATATCTCGGATGTCCCCGCAGCGACTCGAAATCGGAATCGTTCTCGATCCAGCTCCAGTGGCCGAAGCCGGCCGCAACCGACCGCTCGAGTAGCGCTATCGCCTCTTCAGTCTCGCCGCTCGTCGCGTAGATGCAGGCGACATTGTACAGAACCGTCGCGTCCCCCGCATTTATCGCCAGCGCCTGCCTCGCCCAATCCTTCGCCCGTGCCGGCTCGCCGAGGCGTGATAAAGCCGTTCCTCCCATGTACAACGCCCGTGGATCGTCCGGATTCAGCTCGAGCCTCTTGCTCGCCGCTGCAAGCTGCCGCCGGTAACCGATCTGCGCATCAGCAGTTCGCCCAAGTGTGGCATACGTCCCACCGAGTAGCCCCGGCACGACGTAGTCTTCCGGCCTCAGCTCGGCCGCACGCTCGAACATCTTCGCTGCTTTCTCGTGCTTTCCCTGCGCGAGCAGCGCCCTGCCGTACATGTAAGCAGCGTCGAAGAGCTGCGGGTTCAGCTTCATCGCCGTCTCGAACTCGCCCTCCGCATCCGCATGGTTACCGCGAAGCGACACGGCGAGCCCGCGCGCGACGTGCGCCTCGGCCAGACCCGGGTCCAGCTCGAGAGCGCGACGACTCGCCGTCTCGGCGTTGGCGAGGTTGGCTTCGCTGGCGTAGAAATTCGTGTACAACACCGAGCACGAGTCGGCGACTCCCGCATACGCCAGCGCGTAAGTGGGATCAATCTCGATCGCCCGCGAGAACATCTGCCGGGCAAACTCCAGACTCGACTTCTGGAACTGGTGAAAGAACTGGCGGCCGCGCAGATAACAGTCGTACGCCTCGACATTCGCCGTCGGCACGCGCTCGATCGCCCGCTTCTCGTCCTCGCTGAGAATCACGCTTAGCGCCTTGACGATGTTCTGAGCGATCTCGTCCTGAATCGCGAACACGTCCTCCATCTCACGGTCGTAACGCTGCGACCACAGTTGATAACCGTCGGCGACATTCACCAGCTGCGCGGTGATGCGGAGCTTGTTGCCCGCCTTGCGCACACTCCCCTCGAGAACCGTCGCCACATCGAGCTTCTTGCCAACCTGCCGGATGTCTTCCGTCGTCGCCTTGAATGCGAACGACGATGTGCGCGAGGCAACGCGCAGCGCCTTGATCGTCGTCAGCGCGTTGATGATCTCCTCCGCCATGCCGTCGGTGAAGTAGCCGTTCTCGCGCTCAGCGCTCATGTCGGCAAAGGGAAGAACGGCAATCGATTTCGGCGCGGCGGCATGCTTGACCGTCGTCTGCTCCGAAGGCGTCGATGCCTTTGGCCAGATGAGCGCCTTCGCGAATTCGCCCGACGTGTTGTATCGCTCGCGCGGCTCCTTCGACAGCGCCTTCGTCACCGCTTCATCTATCTCGTCGGGCACAGTGGGCTCGACCTTGCGCAGCGACGGCACCGGATCGGTGAACCGCTTGCTCAGCACCGACTGCGCAGTGGACCCGGTGAAGGCCTTCTTGCCCGAGAGAATCTCGTACAGCATGCAGGCGAGACTGTACTGATCGCTCCGCCCATCAATCTCCGCCTCGCCCGCTGCCTGCTCGGGACTCACGTACGCCGGGGTGCCGACCATCATTCCCGTCTGGGTGAGTGTATCGCCGCTGGCGACGCTTACCGCCTTGGCGATCCCGAAATCCATCACCATCGCTTCACCTTCGTGAAGCATGATGTTCTCGGGCTTGATGTCGCGGTGGACGACGCGCTGGCGGTGGGCGTAGTCGAGCGCACCGGCTACTCCGCGGGCGAGATACAGCGCTTCGTCGAGCGGAAGCTTGCCGTCCCGGTTGAGCCGCGACCGCAGCGACTCTCCCTCCACGTACGGCATTACATAGTAGAGAAAACCATTGGCCTCGCCGGAATCGTGAAGCGGGAGGATGTGTGGGTGGTTCAGCCGCGCGGCGACCTTGATCTCGCGCAGAAAACGATCGGGGCCGAGCGCGGAGGACAGCTCGGGGTGGAGAACCTTGAGCGCAACCTCACGATCGTGCTTCAAGTCGTGAGCGAGGTAGACCGTGGCCATCCCGCCTCGGCCGAGCTCCCGCTCGATCTGGTACTTGTCAGAGAGTGCTTTTTCGAGACGGTCGAGCACGAGCCGGAACCCCCACGTTAGTCTGCAAACCTATCTGAAGGTGAGGGCATTCCGGAAGCGGTGGACCAAGGGAAAAAACGACGGGCTGCCGGCAGCCCGTCGTTCCGCAGGCATCACCTTGGTGACTTATCCGATTGCCACGCCTCGACCTGATGGGTATCCTGAGACTGGAACTAATGAGTACTCTGACCCTTCTAGAAGAACGCAGTCGGCGCACGCCGGATGCGAAAGCCCTGTATGCGCCCGGCCGAAAGCCGCTGTCGTACGCGACCCTCCACGCCCATGCGGTTCGAACCGCGGTCGGACTGCGCCAGCGTCGCATCAACCGTAACGACACGGTTGCGATAGTTCTTCCAAACGGACCGGAGATGGCGACGGCGTTCCTGTCGGTGAGCGCCGCCGCCATCTGCGCGCCGCTCAATCCGGCTTACCGGGCAGACGAGCTCGAGTTTTACCTGTCCGATCTTTCCGCCAGGGCGCTCATCATTGCGGGCTTGCCCGAGACACCGGCACGTGACGTTGCGCGCCGTCTTGAGATACCAGTCATTGAGCTTGCATGGTCGGCCGAGGATCCGGCGGGACTGTTCAGTCTCGACGGTCTGCCGGCCAGCGAGCCCGGCACTTCTTTTCAAGGCCCACGCGACAGCGACGTCGCCCTGGTGCTCCACACGTCGGGAACCACTTCGCGGCCGAAGATCGTGCCACTCACGCACGGAAATCTGTCGGCCTCGGCGAGGCACGTCGCGGCGACACTCCAGCTCATATCAGAGGATCGCTGCCTCAACGTGATGCCGCTCTTCCACATCCACGGGCTGGTCGCCGCGCTTCTCGCGTCGCTCGAGGCAGGCGGGAGCGTCGTCTGCGCTGCGGGGTTCATCGCGCCGAGCTTTTTCGACTGGATGGCGGACTTCCGGCCCACTTGGTACACGGCGGTCCCGACGATGCACGCGTCGATCGTCGCGCGCGCCCCGGCGAATCGGACAACGATTGACTCTCACTCTTTGCGCTTCATCCGATCTTCGTCGTCGGCCTTGCCGCGAACCACCCTCGTGCAGCTCGAGGAAATCTTCGGCGTTCCTGTCGTCGAGGCGTACGGAATGACCGAGGCCGCACACCAGATGGCGAGCAATCCACTGCCGCCGGGTGTGCGCAAGCCAGGAACGGTTGGCCGCGCTGCCGGCCCCGCGATATCGGTACTGAATTCAGAGGGACAACCAGCTCCAGCGGGCGTCCGCGGCGAGGTAGCAATCAAGGGTCCAAATGTCACTGCGGGCTACGCGTCGAATCCTGGCGCAAACGCAGCGGCCTTCATCAACGGATGGCTGCGCACCGGCGACGAAGGCATCCTCGACGAAGACG
>DATBZT010000368.1:0-9396 GCA_036513055.1 Gemmatimonadaceae bacterium
GTTCGACGTCGGGCCAGAGACCGCGGAGTCGTATGGCCGCGCAGTCGCGTCCGCGAAAACCGTGCTGTGGAACGGCCCCATGGGAGTCTTCGAAACGCCGCCCTTCGACAAGGGAACGCTGGCCGTAGCCAAGGCGATGGCCGAAGCGACAGGGCTGGGTGCCACCACCATCGTCGGCGGCGGCGACTCGGCGGCGGCGGTCACGCAAGCCGGCCTCGCGGACAAGATGAGCCACGTGTCCACCGGCGGCGGTGCCTCGCTTGAGTTTCTCGAAGGCAAGAAACTGCCGGGTGTGGAAGCGCTCGACGACCTGGCGGCCGCGTGATCCCGCCAATCTTTGCCGCCAACTGGAAGATGAACAACGGGCCGACCACGGCTCGCGAGTTCATGCTGTCTTTCTGCGCGCAGTATCCACGGCAGAACGACAGGACGATCATCTTTTTCCCGCCGGCACTTTCGTTTCACGCCGTATCCGCGGTGCTTGGCGATCGTCGCGACATCCTCCTCGGCGTTCAGAATGTTCACTGGCAGGATCAGGGAGCATTCACCGGAGAACAGTCCGTGCCGATTGCCCGCGACGCGGGAGCACGCCTTGTGCTGGTTGGCCACTCCGAGCGGCGGCAGGTGTTCGGCGAAACCGACGAGGAGTGCGCAAAGAAATGCGCGGCCGTCGAGCGTGGAGGTTTGATCCCGATGCTTTGCGTCGGTGAGACACTCGCCCAGCGTGAAGCCGGCGAGGCGGCTGCGGAGGCTACGGTCACCGCCCAGTTGAGGGTCGGATTGTCGAAGATGACCCAGCTCCAGCACAAGCCGTTTGCGATAGCGTACGAGCCGGTGTGGGCTATCGGCACCGGCCGCAACGCGACGCCCGACGATGCCGCCGCAATGCACGAAGTTATTCGTAACGAGCTCGAGGAGCTGTGTGGCGATCGCTCCCGCACCACCAGCATTCTTTACGGCGGCAGCGTGAATCCCGGCAACGCTCCCGCACTTCTCGCCGCGCCGGGCGTCGATGGACTTCTCGTTGGCGGGGCGAGCCTCGATCCGGGGACATGGCTCGCCATCGCGCGAGCGTAACAAACCCCTCCGGTCTTGTCGGTCTTCTTCCCCGTAACCGTTTCGGGTAATAGTAGTTTGAGGACGGAGTGATATATTGCATTGTTGCTCTAACCTCAAAAACCCCTGAATGCTTTACAAATTTCTTCTCGTAATCCTCGTCATTGACGCGTTCGTTCTCATTGCCACGATCCTGCTGCAGTCGGGCAAGGGAAGCGGGCTTGCCGCCAATTTCGGCGGCGCCAGCTCGTCGCCCGATGCTTTCATCGGCATTCGCCAGGCGGGAACGATTCTCACCAAGGGAACGTGGTGGAGCGCGGGCATCTTCCTCGCGCTGGCCTTCGTTCTTCAGATAATGTCCACGCAGACTGCTGCACCGAAGTCGGTTCTCGAGAAGACCTTCACGAATCAGCCGGCGCCGGCGGCACCTCCCATAACCACAAATCCGGCAGTTCCGCTCACGCCGGTGAACGGTGGGACTACTGCGCCGGCCACGACTGGCGCGGCCAAAACTGGAGCTGTTCCGCTCACACCGGCAGCGCCTCCTTCAACCCCCGCGACAAAACGGTAGCGGCGAAAAGTTGACCCGTCCCAAGAGCCAGCCAGGGTTCCTCCTCCTCGAGGACGGAACCCTTTTTCACGGCCGACTGCGAGCACCGCCGGGCGGAAGTCTTTCCGACGCTCTTGCTGTGGCCGAAGTGGTATTCACCACGAACATGACCGGCTATCAGGAGGTCTTTACCGATCCGTCCTACAGCGGCCAGATCGTCGTCATGACCGCCCCGGAGATTGGCAACTACGGGATCAACACCGAAGATCCGGAATCGGCCCGGCCCCAGGTTGCCGGTGTCGTTGTACGTGACCTTTCGCGGAGCTACTCCAACTGGCGCGCCACGGGAGATCTCGAGAGCTGGCTGGCGACAGCGAAGGTTCCCGTGCTTCAAGATGTTGATACGCGGCGCTTAACGCGTCACTTGAGGTCTTCAGGAGTAATGCGCGGCGTGATCGGCACTGGAGAAGCTCCGGCGCAGGCGGCGACAGACGCGCTGGCCGCGTGTCCGTCGATGGAAGGTCTCGACCTGGCGAGCAGAGTCACTACGCGGAAGGCGTACACATGGGGTGATCTGCGCGCCAGCCGCCACATTGTCGCCTACGACTACGGCATCAAGCGTAACATCCTGCGCCTGTTTGCCGACCATGACTGCCGGGTGACGGTCGTACCGGCCGACACGTCCACTGAGGCCGCGCTCGCCCTTCGCCCTGACGGAGTCTTCCTCTCCAACGGCCCGGGCGATCCCGATGCCATTGATTATGCGCCTGACTCGGTTCGCGAACTGGCGACGAGCGGCACTCCGGTCTTCGGGATTTGCCTCGGGCATCAGCTTCTTGGATTGTCCTTTGGTGGCGCGACAATCAAGCTCCCGTACGGACATCGGGGAGGGAATCACCCGGTGAGGGAGATGCGTACCGGGCGTGTTCTCATCACTTCTCAGAATCACGGGTTCGCGGTTGAGGGCGACGTGAGCGGCGTAACCGGGGCGAGCGCACTCGAAGTGACTCACGTGAACCTCAACGACGGCACCATCGAAGGGCTCCGGCACCGGGAGTTTCCGGTTTTCGGCGTTCAATACCATCCCGAGGCCGCCCCCGGCCCTCACGACGCCGTTCCTCATTTCGATGAGTTTCTGGCGGCCATACGGGATCGCTAGCTGGCTCCGCCAACCCGGGCGGCATCTTCGGGAACGCTTGACACGATTTTAGTAAAGCCATACTTTGAAACGAGTTACGCTACATCGTGGGCGTCACCCTTGAGGCAATTCAATGACGAAAGCGGACCTGGTCGAGCGTGTCACGGCCCAGATCTCCCGCACCGCTGGCCCGATGATATCCAAGAAGGATTGCGCCCGCGTCGTGGATGCATTTCTTGAGGCGGTGAAGGAGTCACTCCAGCACCAGGAAAACATCGAGGTGCGGGGCTTCGGAACTTTCAAGATTCGCCGCCGAAAAACACGGATGGCACGCAACCCGCGCACCGGATCGCCAGTCGAGGTGTCTGCGCGTCCGGTCCCGGTCTTCAAGCCCTCCAAGGAATTGAGGGCCATCGTTGCGGCGGTCGAGTTTGACGAATCCGCGGAACGGGAACTGTCCGGCGCCGATTAGCCGGGAGGCGGTGCTTCGATGCTCATCACCGTCCGGTTTTTCGCGTCGTACGCCGATAGCCTCGGACTGGATCAGACACAGCTGACTCTCGACGCCGGCTCGAGTGTGACAGACGTTCTGGCCTCGGTTGCGCAAATGCCGGGCGCGCACGCCCTTCACGCCCGGCCACTCGTTGCCGTAAACCATGTTTACGCCGATCCGGCAACTCTTCTTGGCCCGGGCGACGAAGTTGCGGTGATCCCCCCCGTCGCTGGTGGGTGAGTGCGCGCTGCTCTGGTTACCCATCCGCTGGACGCAAACGCGCTGTTGCGTGAAGTCGGTGGACCCGGTCACGGCGCGACCGCGGTTTTCGTCGGCACGGTTAGATCGACGAATGACGGCAGGGACGTAAAGGCAATTGAATACACCGCCTATGAAGAAATGGCCCAGCGTGAGATGGCCGGAATTCTCGACGAAGCGGGGCAGCGTTACAGCGGAGTCATACTCGTCGCTGAGCACCGGCTGGGCCTTCTGGAAGTAGGTGATGCCAGCATCGCGATCGCGGCTGCGCATGCGCACCGCGGCGCTGCCCTCGATGCCCTTCGGTATGCGATAGACGAAATCAAGCACCGCGTTCCGGTGTGGAAACGCGAGCTGTACGCGGACGGAAGTCAGTCATGGGTGGATCCGACCCGGGTTATGCCCACGTGACCGAAACGTCGCGCGACCAGTTCGGACGGCAGATTGAATACCTGAGGATTTCGGTTACGGACAAGTGCAACTTTCGTTGCCTCTACTGCATGCCCCCCGAGGGACTTGAGTGGCTGCCACGCACGGAGATTCTCGACTACGAGGAGATCGTGGAGATCGTGCGGCAGCTTTCGCCACTCGGGCTCAGGCGGCTGAGGATCACCGGAGGAGAGCCGACGATTCGCCCGCAGCTCGAGATTCTGATTGCGGGCCTTCGCGCCATCGACGGCATCGACGACATCTCGCTCTCAACGAACGGCGTGCGACTCGGCGAGCTGGCCGGGAGGTTTCGTGCGGCGGGTCTCGACCGCGTGAACATCAGCGCCGATTCACTGCGACCCGACCGCATTCGCAGCATCTCCCGTCGTGATTTGAATTTTGATCCCCGCAGAGCGGCGCATGCCGCCGCGAGCGCAGGTCTCTCGCCGGTGAAGATCAACGTCGTGCTGATGAAAGGAATCAACAGCGACGAGGTCGAGGACTTTGCGCGCCTCACCTTCGAGCAGCCGTGGCACGTGCGGTTCATAGAGCTGATGCCGGTTGGCGGCATGCGCGAGCTCACCTGGGAGCATGTGGTTCCCTCCGATGAAGTCATCGCGCGAATTTCGGCTCTGGGCACGCTCAGAAGTGTTGCTGGTCCCTCGCGCGGTAACGGACCTGCCGTCTACTACCAGCTTGACGGCGCGCTCGGCAGCATCGGCGTCATCACTCCCATGTCGCACACGTACTGCGGCTCCTGCAACCGCGTCCGCCTGACGGCAGATGGGAGGCTCAGGACGTGTCTGTTCGGCGATCACTCGGTGAATCTCCGCGACCCATTGCGCGCCGGCCACCCGATGGCGCCGCTCTTCCGCGCCGCGCTGGCCGAAAAACCGCTCGAGCACCAGTTGCTGCGGATGAAGGTGGGCGGACTTCGGGCGCTCTCCCAGGTTGGTGGATGAACGAGCGCCGCGGAGCGGCACCCATGGCTCTGACTCTCCGCTTCGCGTAGCTTTACCGTTCAACTCAACAACTGAAACGACAAAAAATGGTCAATAAGATTACGGTCGTCGGCGCGGGAAATGTCGGCGCGACGACCGCGCAGCGCCTCGCAGAGAAGGAGCTCGCCCGCCGTGTCGTGCTGGTCGACATCATGGAAGGCATTCCGCAGGGAAAGGGATTGGACCAGTGGGAGTCGGCACCCATCGAAGGCTTCGACTCGCGAGTGATCGGCACCAATACATACGAAGAGACCGCGGGCTCCGACATCGTCATCATCACGGCCGGCATCGCGCGCAAGCCCGGAATGTCGCGTGACGATCTCCTCAATACGAACGCCGGCATCGTAAAGCAGGTGTCGGAGAACGTTCGCGACACGTCGCCGGACGCGATCATCATCATGGTGTCGAATCCACTCGACGTGATGTCGTATGTCGCCAAGCAGGTCACCGGGTTTCCCCGCGAGCGCGTGCTGGGAATGGCGGGTGTTCTCGATACCGCACGATACCGATCTTTCATCGCCGAGGCCCTCGATGTCTCGGTGCGCGACATCCAGGCGATGGTCCTCGGCGGTCACGGCGACACGATGGTTCCCCTCATCTCCTACACAAGCGTCAGCGGGATCCCGGTGACGCAGCTGATGTCCGCCGAGAAACTTCAGGCGATCGTCGACCGCACTCGAAATGGCGGCGCCGAGATCGTGAAACTCCTCAAGACCGGGTCGGCCTATTATGCGCCCTCTTCCGCCGCGGTCCAGATGTGCGAGGCAATCGTACGTGACCAGAAGCGCATCCTTCCCTGTGCTGCGTGGCTTGAAGGCGAGTATGGCATGAACGGGTTGTTCCTCGGTGTTCCTTGCAAACTGGGACGTGGCGGCCTCGAGCGGATTCTCGAAGTCGAGCTGACGGCCGGGGAGCGAGAGGCCCTCGCCAGGAGCGCTGACGCCGTGCGCGAGCCGATGGCTGCGGTGCGATTGTAGTTCCGGGATGAATCGGGCGAGTCGCTTTTACAGGTCGGCTATCGGGAAGAAAGTCGTAATGGCAGTGACGGGGCTGATTGGAATTGCCTTTCTCGTCGGCCACGTCCTGGGCAATCTGCTGACATTTCGCGGCGCGGAGGCTCTGAACGCCTATTCAGCGTTTCTCAAGAGCACCGGCGAGCTCTTATGGATCGTCCGTGCGGTGCTGATTGCGGCGGTGGTGCTCCACGTCGTTGCCGCCTACCAACTGACGATGCAGAATCGCGCGGCGCGACCAATTGGCTACGTGCGTCGTGAGCCGCAGGTGTCGACGCTTGCTTCGCGCACCATGCGATGGGGCGGAGTGCTGCTTCTGGTTTTCATCGTCGTCCATATCCTGCATTTCACCACCGGCACGATCCGGCCGACCGGGCTATTCAGTCCGGCCGATGTTTACGGGAACATTGTTGGGAGCTTTCGCATCTGGTGGGTTGCACTTTTCTACGTCGTGGCCATGATCGCACTTGGCGCTCACATTTATCACGGGGCGTGGAGCTCGGTTCGCACCATCGGCTTCGCTCAGCCTTCGCCTGACCCACTGCACCGCAGGGTCGCGCTGGTTCTCGCGCTGTTGCTCTGGCTCGGGTTCACCGCGATTCCCGTCGCCGTTTTCCTCGGGATCATCACGTGACAATTCGGCTCGACTCACGAATTCCGTCCGGCCCACTCGAGAAGAAGTGGGACAAGCACCGGTTTGAAATGAAGCTGGTGAGCCCGGCGAACAAGCGAAAATACGACATCATCATCGTCGGTTCGGGGCTCGCCGGCGGAGCTGCGGCAGCAACGCTGGGCGAGCTCGGCTACAAAGTAAAATGTTTCTGCTTCCAGGACTCGCCACGCCGGGCGCACAGCATTGCCGCCCAGGGCGGCATCAACGCCGCCAAGAATTACCAGAATGATGGCGACAGTGTCCACCGGCTTTTTTACGACACTATCAAGGGCGGCGACTTCCGCTCTCGTGAGGCGAATGTCTACCGGCTGGCCCAGATAAGCCTGAACATCATCGACCAGTGCGTTGCGCAGGGCGTTCCATTTGCACGGGAGTACGGCGGGCTTCTCGCCAATCGGTCATTCGGCGGCGCGCAGGTGTCGCGAACGTTCTATGCGCGCGGACAGACGGGCCAGCAGCTGCTCCTTGGCGCCTACCAGGCGCTTGAGCGACAGATCGCCGCCGGAAACGTCACCATGTATCCGCGCACCGAAATGCTCGACCTTGTCGTCATCGATGGCAAGGCTCGAGGAATTGTCACGCGTGATCTGGTAACAGGTGAGATCGAGTCGCACGCCGCGCACGCGGTGGTGCTGGGGACGGGTGGCTACGCAAACGTCTTCTATCTATCCACGAACGCAAAGGGAAGCAACGCGACCGCAATCTGGCGCGCCTACAAGCGCGGCGCCGCGTTCGCCAATCCCTGCTTCACACAGATACATCCCACGTGCATTCCGGTGAGCGGGGAGTATCAGTCGAAGCTGACCCTGATGAGCGAGTCGCTGCGCAATGATGGACGTGTGTGGGTCCCGCTGAAGCAGGGCGACAAGAGGCCGCCCAACGATATTCCGGAGAACGAGCGCGACTACTATCTCGAGCGGAAATACCCGAGCTTTGGAAACCTTGCACCCCGCGACATCGCATCGCGCGGCGCGAAGGAGGTTTGCGATGAGGGACGCGGGGTCGGAGAGAGCGGACTGGGCGTGTATCTGGATTTCGCCGACTCGATTCGGCGTCAGGGCGAAGAGACGATCAGGGAGCGGTACGGAAATCTGTTCGAGATGTACCAGCGAATAACGGATGAGAATCCCTACAACGTTCCGATGCGCATCTATCCGGCAGCGCACTACACGATGGGCGGGCTCTGGGTGGACTACAACCTGATGAGCACCATCCCCGGGCTCCACGTCACGGGCGAGGCCAACTTCTCAGATCACGGCGCCAACAGACTCGGTGCCAGCGCGTTGATGCAGGGACTTGCCGACGGATATTTCGTCATTCCGAACACGATCGGCGACTACCTCGCCTCTGGCCGCTTCGACAAAGTGGATGCGAAGCATCCCGCGTTTCGCGACGCGGAAGCCCAGGTTGCCGAGCGCACGAAAAAGCTTTTGTCGATCGACGGCACCAGGACGGTCGACTCGTTTCACCGCGAGCTCGGCAAACTGATGTGGGATTATTGCGGCATGTCTCGCAACGAGGCGGGCTTGCGCAAGGCGCTCGAGCGGATACCGGAGCTGCGCCGGGAATACTGGACCAATGTCAATGTTCCAGGAAGCGACGAACACCTCAACCAGGCTCTCGAAAAAGCGGGAAGGGTTGCCGACTTCTTCGAGCTCGCCGAGCTGATTTGTCTCGATGCGCTTCAGCGCATGGAATCGTGCGGCGGCCACTTCCGGGAGGAGAGTCAGACGCCTGATGGAGAAGCGTTGCGCGACGACGAACACTTTGCCTATGTCGCAGCGTGGGAGTACGCCGGACCCGACGCGCAGCCCGTATTGAACAAGGAGCCGCTTGTGTTCGAGAATGTGAAGCTGTCCCAGAGGAGCTACAAGTAAATGAAGTTTCAGCTGCGTGTGTGGCGTCAGGCGAACTCCACGTCTCCGGGCTCGATGGTGGCTTACGAAGCAGCCGGCATAAGCCCGGACATGTCGTTCCTCGAAATGCTGGACGTCGTCAACGAAGGATTGACGGAGAGTGGGGAAGAACCAATTGCCTTCGATCACGACTGCCGTGAAGGCATCTGCGGTTCGTGCTCGCTGATGATCAACGGCGCCGCGCATGGCCCGATGAAGGGCACAGCCACATGCCAGCTGCACATGCGAAGCTTCACTGATGGCCAGACCATCAACATAGAGCCCTGGCGCGCACGCGCGTTTCCGGTCATCAGGGATCTCGTGGTAGACAGAGGCGCGCTCGACAGGATCATTCAGGCGGGTGGCTTCATCAGTGCGTCGACAGGCGGAGCGCAGGACGCCAACGCCATTCTGGTTCCCAAAGAAGAGGCCGATGCTGCCATGGACGCGGCGGCGTGTATCGGTTGCGGCGCGTGCGTCGCAGCATGCCCCAACGCGTCGGCATCGCTCTTCACTTCTTCGAAAATCAGTCACCTCGGACACCTGCCCCAGGGTCAGTCCGAGCGCTACCGGCGCGCCCTCTCTATGGTCGCGCAGATGGATCTCGAGAGCTTCGGCGGCTGCACGCTCTTCGGCGAGTGCCAGGAAGCGTGCCCCAAAGAGATCAGCATCGACACGATCTCGCGCATGAACCGCGATTTCATAGCAGCCGGACTGCGGTCGAAGTAGCTGGAACCCTTCACTGAGTTACAAATCAGGCGTCCGATAGTCTCACACGGACGCTAACCAAGGCCGAAGACTGGGACTTTCGATGAAAGCCCGTTCTTTCTGTTCGGCGCCCCGTTCTTCCTTTAATGGTCAGGGCCTTTGTTACCGGCTGCCTTATCAGT
>DATBZT010000369.1:0-4463 GCA_036513055.1 Gemmatimonadaceae bacterium
AAGAATCGGGGCAGCCGCGAATCGAGCCATTCTCCATCCCCGCAAAGTGCTCAGGTGGTAGCGGACTCCTCCGTGTAAATCCGGGCTCCCACCCATGCGGCGATCAGGAGATTACCGAGCAGGACGGCCATCGTCGCCCCCCAGAGCTTGGCAGACATCATGCCCGTCTGCATGGAACCCATGGCAGAAAGGAAGCCGAGTACCCAGAACAGCAGCGCGGCGTAGGTCGCTGTGCGCATGCCAGGTCCGAATCGCGGACGGATGGCTGCATACGTCCAGACCAGCAACATCCCGATGACAAGATCGGTGAGAACGTAGCCGATTACCGCGTTGCCGCTCATCATCTGTGCACCGAGTCCAGGCTTGAACGCATCCGCCGCGGCGGTCATGCGAGTGGCGAGGATGTGGTCGTACACTATGTAATCGACCACGTTGAGGACGACAGCCGCGGCCAGGCCACCGAGCAATACCTTCTTCGTGTTGATCGCCATACTGTGCTCCGTTGAATGGGGTGGAACGACAGCTCGCGCCCGAACATGAGGTGAGGGCTCGTGAGACCGCAGACAGTGGGGTCTATAGTACAGTGGTCGGTGCCGGCGCGACAGACGCAACGGCGCGTCCCGCGGGTGCCTGGAGCATTGACCGCTCGCCATGGGATGGATAGTCAGTGCAGTTTTAATGCAGTAGAATCCTTGCGGAGCCATCATGATGAAGAAAAAGGGACCTCGCGCAATTCCCGACTTCTCGACAAAGCGACCTGGAGCTCCCATTCCGGAGAACCCGCTGCTGCCGAAGGTGCACCCGTCACAGCCCGTTCCAATTCCGGGCGCCAAGCCCCATGCAACGTCGAAGAAGTCTGGCCGGCGCGGATCATGAGCGCCAAAGCAGGTCTTCAGTCGCAGCTCTTCTTTGCACTGGGCGTTATCGTTGTGCTGTTCGCGATCATCAGCGACATCGTCGGCGAATTTCGCCCTCTCTATTCTCTTGGCATTGGTCTGGTCGGGCTGGCATTTGCGTTTGGCGCCTGGCGGCAGATGCATCGGTAGATCGTTCAGTTCGAAAGTACACTCACTCTCACTGCGCAGCTGCCTGCGCCGGAGCTGAAGATGCGACCACTCGGTGTAGTCGGCGCAGTACTGATCGTCTGCGGCGCGATAGTCCTCGCGCTGCGCGGCATCAGCTACACGAAGGATCGCCAGACCGTGCAGGTCGGCCCCATCGGCATGATGACGGAGCAGAAGGGTTTCATACCGCCGATCTACGGGGTCGTCGCGGTCATCGCCGGTGGCGTGTTGATGTATAGCGCGCGCAGGAAGGGGTGATTGGCAACGGCAACGTTTTCAGAATGACCCAAACCAAACGAGGGACTTCATGAACTACCGACTGGGTTTGATCTTCGTGATCGTGTTTGTGTTGGTGATCTGGCTCGCGCGCCGTTTCCGTTCCAATCCTTGAACCGCGCAGTGGTTTCAGCAATTCGCATCCATAACAGAGGATTTCATGACTAGATACTCGCTTACAGCAACCGCATTCCTCGTCGCCGCCTTCTTCGTGGCTTCGCCAGGCGTCGGACACGCGCAGACATTCAAAGTTGACAAGTACAGCACCGGTGGAGAGGGTGGCACCGACTACCTGACGGCCGAGCCAGGCACCGGACGCGTTTTTGTTTCGCGCGGCACGCACGTCATGGTGATCGACGGCCCCACGGGCAAGGTGATCGGCGACATCCCCGACACGCCTCGCATGCACGGCATCGCCCTCGCGCCGAAGTCGAATCATGGCTTCACCACCAACGGTGGCGACTCGACTGTGACGATGTTCGATCTCAAGACACTCGTTCCGATCAAGAAGATCAAGATCGCTAGCGGCGGGCTCGACGGCATCATGTACGACGATTTCTCAGACCGGGTCATCCTCACCAATCACAGCCGCCCGATTGGCACCGTTACCGCGATCGACGCCAAAACCGGCGACATCGTCGGTTCTGCAGACCTCGAGGACAATGCGCCGGAGGGTGCGGCCAGCGACGGAAAAGGGAAGATCTTCGTCAACAACGAGAGCAAGAACACGATCCAGGTGGTGGACGTCAAGACGATGAAAGTGCTGGCGTCGTGGCCGTTGGCACCCTGCGAGGGTCCGACCGGAATCGCCTACGATAAAGCCTCAAACCGGATCTTCTCCGGCTGCGGAAAGACTTCCGTGGTTGTAGACGCTGCGAACGGAAAGATTGTCGCGACGATTCCAAACGGTGACGGTGTGGACGCGCTTGGCTACGACCCGACGCAGAAGCTGATCTACATACCGGCCGGCCGGGACAGCAGCGTGACCGTCGTGCACCAGGATTCGCCGGACAAGTACACGGTTGTGGCGACAGTGCGGACGATGCGTGGCGCAAAGACGATTGCCGTCGATCCGGTGCGGCACATGGCGTATCTCTTTCAGCCCGAGTACGGTCCGGCACCGGCGCCAGCTCCGGGAGCGCCTCCACCGGCGCCCGGCCGTTTTGGACCCCGCGGGCCGATCATTGGCACCTGGTTCTTCGCCATCAGCCACTGATTGCGCCGCCGTTGTACCGCACACAAACGTCCGAACCACCAGGTTCGGACGTTTGTGTTTCCCGGCGCTCGCCACAAAGCTGCGCTGAAAATATGAGCGCGGCGTAGATTAGTCGGTGTGAGGCACATTTTGATCCTCGTCACCGCGGTGTGCGTTGCGGGCTGCGGCGCCTCGGCGCGGTATCCGGTTGTGGCCGGTACGGGGCCGCATCCGGTCATTCCCCAGCCCAACGGATCGCTGATCCCGCTCGTGAACTACGTGAAGGCGAAGGGGTGGCCGGCCGGCGCCAAGCCGATTGCCGCCGAAGGAAATTCAGTCGTTGCCTTCGCCACCGGATTGAATCATCCACGATGGCTCTACGTTCTCCCGAATGGCGACGTACTTGTCGCCGAAACGAATGCTCCGCCGCGGCCGGAGAACAACAAGGGAATCAAGGGTTGGCTCACCAATCTCCTGACGAAGCGCGCCGGGGGAGCAGTGCCGAGCGCGGATCGCATCACGCTCCTCAGGGATGCCGATGGCGATGGGATTGCGGAGACACAAGCGGTTTTTCTTTCGGGTCTCACATCGCCTTTCGGCATGGCGCTCGTGGGAAATGCTCTTTACGTCGCGAATACCGACGGCCTGGTTCGCTTTCCCTATGCAACGGGCCAGACACAGATCGTCGCGCCCGGAACCAAGGTCGTCGCGCTTCCCGCTGGTCCGATCAATCATCACTGGACCAAGAACGTCGTCGCCTCGGCGGACGGGTCGAAGCTGTTCGTAACCATCGGCTCCAACAGCAATGAACTCGAGAACGGTATAACGAACGAGAAAGACCGCGCCGCGGTCTGGGAGGTGGACCCGGCAACGGGAAATCATCGTGTCTTCGCTTCAGGTATGCGGAATCCTGTGGGGATGGCGTGGCAGCCGGAGACCGATGCCCTATGGGTCGCGGTGAACGAGCGCGACGAGCTCGGGAGTGACCTCGTTCCTGACTACATGACGGCGGTCCGCGACGGCGGATTCTACGGCTGGCCGTACAGCTACTTCGGGCAGCACGTCGACACGCGCATCGAGGAACAGATGCCCGAGCTTGTCGCGAGAGCCATTGTCCCGGACTACGCATTGGGGCCTCACACCGCGTCACTGGGCTTGGCGTATGGTGGAAAAACATCGCTTGCGCCCGGGTTCAGCAACGGAATGTTCGTGGGCCAGCACGGATCGTGGAATCGCAAGCCGCGGAGCGGCTACAAGGTGATCTTCGTTCCCTTTTCCGGTGGCGTGCCGGCAGGCGTGCCCGTGGACGTGCTCACCGGATTCATCAGGGACAATGGCGATGCGTTCGGCCGGCCGGTGGGCGTGGCCATCGACGCTCGAGGCGGCCTGCTGGTGGCCGACGACATTGGCAATACTATATGGAGGGTCACCGGCCTGGCAGCGGGCCGATAAAATGGTTTTCGGTCTCTTCAACGAGCGTCGCCGCGAGCGACTGCGCGCTCAGCCCTTTCCGCCCGCCTGGCTGGCGATTCTCCGCCGTAACCTTGGTGTCTTCCGTCGGCTTCCTCCCGAAGATCGCTCCGAGCTGCTCGGCCACATCCAGGTCTTTCTCGCCGAAAAGTATTTCGAGGGCTGCGGCGGGCTGGAACTGACGGACGAGATCCGCGTCACGATCGCTGCGCAGGCGTGCCTGCTCCTGCTTCACCGCGAGACCGACTACTATCCGGAGCTGACGTCGATACTCGTGTACCCAACGGGATACACCGAGCACAGCGAGCGTCACATCGGCGGCGGAGTCTGGGAAGACGGTCCGGAAGACCGGCTCGGCCACACCGGTCATCATCTGCGGGCACTGGTGCTGGCGTGGGATGCGGCAAGTCACGGAGCGTCCGATCCTGGCGATGGGCAGAACGTCGTTCTCCACGAGT
>DATBZT010000370.1:0-13783 GCA_036513055.1 Gemmatimonadaceae bacterium
CAATTGAGGAGTACAACGGGATGGCTGTCGGGGAGATTTGCCATCAGGGCCTGGGCGTCGATGTCGGGTGACATGATGATCACGCCATCGACCCGTCCTCGCATCGCACGCATCGCCGCTTCGATTTCGGCTTTGTCGTTGTGAGAGCTGGAGATTATGAGGTGGTAGCCGCTGCGGCGTGCAGCGAGGTCGATGCCGCGAATGACTTCCGAGAAGAACTCGCCGTAGAGATCGGGAAGAAGGACGCCGATCGCTGTGGTCTTGCTCGTAATGAGGCTTCGCGCTCCGCCATGAGGGACGTAGCGGAGCGTCTTGGCAACATCGCGGATCCGGAGTCTGGTTTCTTCTGCCACCGGCCCTCCGCCACTGAATACTCGTGAGACCGTTGCGACGGAAACGCGTGCTTCCCTGGCTACATCCCTGATCGTGACCATCGTCCTCGGTGGAGCGGGTAAACCGTTTCCAGCCTTCCGAATTCGAGCGCGATCCGTAGTACCTGCTCTTCAAAGCCGATGTAAACGTTTACATTGGGGCCGGAATATGTCAATGGCGACGGCATCTGTTCACCTGCGACCTTGCCTAGCGGCCACCCCAAACCATCGCCTTCCCCGGAAGCCTGGATTTGGCCGAGATCTCACTCAGCCGGCAGCTGATCCTAAGGGTCGAGACCTTCTCGCTGACGGCGCTCGAGGTCGAGCAGAAATTTCTTTCTCCACAGTCCGCCGCCGTAGCCGCACAGCTCTCCGTTCTGGCGCACCACGCGGTGGCATGGAATCACAATGGCAATCCTGTTGTCGCCGTTGGCCCTGCCCACAGCACGCTGTGCTCCCGGCTTGTTCATTTCCCGCGCCTGACGCTCATAGCTGATGGTCTCTCCATATGGTATGCGGATGAGACGCTCCCAGGCGGCCACCTGGAATGGCGTTCCCCGCAGCACCATGGGGACGGTGAAATTGCGGAGTCTTCCGGCAAAGTAGAGCTCGAGCTCCCGCTCGAGATGCGCGATGTGCTCATGCTCACCTGGAACAACCGCACAGTCAAACCACTTGCCCAATCGGCTGATCTGAGTCTCGAGCATGCGCCGGTCGGCGAACTCGAGCAGGCAGATGCCTTCGGAAGTCGCTCCGGCGAGCATTGGGCCGAGAGGGGTGAGGAGCCGGCTCAGTACAAGGGGCGCCAGTGTCTTTCCGCGTGGAGGCGTACGATCGAATGCTCGCGTAAAAGCCTCGCGGAACCCGCTGGCTGAATCGAAACCGTGGGTGTAGCCCACACCTTCCCATTTTTCGCCATGCCGAATGTGACCGAGTGCAAGACCCAAGCGGCGTGCTCGCTGATACGCATGGAAGGTGATGCCATGATGCCGGAGGAACCAGCGCCGCACCCTGCCCGGATCGAGCTCAGCCTGACGCAGATCCTCATCCTTCCACCGCCTGGTTGGATCCTGCTCGACCTGCGCGAGCAGCTGTTCCAGCCACGCCGGGGGCTTGCCGGCCGGCTCCAATGGCCGGCACCGCTTGCATGGGCGATAACCCGCCGACACGGCATCACCGATCGATGGATAGTACTCGACGTTCTGAGGGCGAGGCTTTCTGGCAGCGCACGTCGGACGACAGAATACTCCGGTGGTGCGGATAGCGGCGAAGAAGACCCCGTCATACGTGCTATCACGCTCTGCGAGCGCTCGATACATTGTGTTGGCGGAGGGCAGTGGGTTGATCGTCATGGGACGCAATTTATGCAGTGCCCGCCCGCATTCCACCGAAAAATGAGCACCGAATTCGCGAGCTCCCGGCAGTGACGGAGGCAGAAATGGACGACGAACTCAAGAAAAGCTGGGAGCAGCTGGAAGAAGGGCTAATGAAGGCGATGGGGAGGCTCTCGGAAGCGATCGAAAAGGCGAAGGCAGAGATGCCCGACGCGATGAAGGGAATCAACGACGAGTATCTGCGAGTTCAGGAAATGCTCGACAGGGCAGTCGACAAGCTTCGGAAGCAGTGATGCGAGTTATAGGCCTTGCCATTGTGCTCAGCATTGCAGCTGTCCGGCCCGGCTTGGCCGCCGAATGTCGCGTTCCGGAGAACAGCAATGAAGCAAAGCTATTGGCGTTCTATTCAGCTCCAATCTCTTTTTCACCGGCGAGCGCCCCTGAGCATGCGGAGCCGTGGACGTTTCGTCTTGGCGGGGAGGGCGGGCCGATTCCGAGTCCAGACTCGGCAATCCAACGATCCGGAGCCTGCTTTACCAAGAAGAGCGAGAACACGGGGCTATCGCCGTTTTTCGGGCGGCCGAGGCTCACCCTCACGCTTCCCGCGGGTTTTGCGGTCGAGGCCAGCTACCTGCCCCCGATCAAAATCCGGGACGCCGAGCCCAACCTTGGCAGCGCCGCAATCTCATGGGTGAAGCGGATCAGGATGGCGTCCACAGGCAATTCCACTGACATCATGTTTCGCCTGCACGGAACCGCGGGACAGGTGCGGGGCCCAATCACATGTCCGTCGAAATCACTGCAGCAGACGGATGTGACGAGACCGTGTTTCGGGACCAAGCCGTCCCTCGACACATTCAAGCCGACGATGGCTGGACTGGAGGGTATTCTCAGCACAGCGGCGTGGGATGGCCGGCTGGCGCTTTACGCGGGCGGCGGGGAGAACTTCCTACGTCCGCGGTTTCAGGTCGGGTTCACGGATGGATTGGGAAGCGTTGATTCCACCCTGATAGTAGTTAACCTGAGCCGCATCACGATGTTCGGTGGCCTGACCGCACAGATAACCGGCGCTCTGGATTTGTCGGCCCAGGTATACGACGTGCGGCAGGACGGCATCACGTTCAGGTTCGGTGGAGGGTACAGGCTTCACCGCTGATACTCTGCGGCAGGCAGACGCTGACGCAGCTGGTCGACACCTCGTCCACAATTGGACGAGGTGTCGTTGCGTCGGCCCGCATCATGACTCTCCACCTAGCGCTCGAACACATTCTGAAAGGATCTTATCCCCATGGATCGAACGCGAATGGTTACATGGGACGACCCCGCTCCGGGTATAGCCGCGGCGCTATCGTTAAGCGGCCTCGAGTATATGCGGGCAATCGCCAGGGGCGATGTCCCGGCACCTCCTCTGGCCCATCTCCTCGGCTTCGCCGTAGAATCGGTCGAGGAAGGAATCGTCACCTTCGTGCTGGATCCAGAGGAATATCACTACAATCCTTTTGGAGTGGTGCATGGTGGCGTGGCCGCGACATTATTCGATTCCGCCCTGGGATGCGCGGTGCAATCGATGCTGCCAACGGCAAGCATGGCTCCAACGATGCAGCTCGACATCAATTACATTCGGCCCATCACGATCTCCACCGGCAGAGTTCGCTGCTCCGGACAGGTGGTGCATCTCGGCAAGCGCTCAGCGACCGCGGAAGGTCGCCTGGTTGACATGAATGGAAAGCTCTACGCCCACGCGACAGGCACGTTCGTTATTGCAGAGCTGCGAGAGCCGCCTGGCAGCTGATGGCGGCGGCGCGTCTCTGGCAAATCAATAAACCGTGGCACCTGTAACCCCACCTCGCAGTAACCAGAAGAGGCTTCTCCAACTTTTCCGCCGTGCCGATGGCATGGACCGTCGGCTCGTGGGTCCTATCCGTGGAGAGGTTCTCGGCGCCGACCGGCTGGCAAAACACGCGCGGAATATCGCGCGGAAGCACCGGCTGCTGCCATACAGAAAGGAGCGTGGTGCAGGGCCGCTGCTTCTCCGGCTCGACGACTCCCGGAAGGTTCTCGAGGAAATCCGCGAGCGATTGACCGCGGCAGCCGAGCGCGGCGTTGATATCAGCCCGGCTGGAGAGTGGCTGCTCGACAATGCGCACATAGTCCAGGAGCACATCCGGGAGATTCGCATGAATCTGCCGGGCGGCTACTACCAGGAGCTACCAAAGCTCGCCACCGGAACACTGGCTGAGTACCCGCGCGTCTACGACGTCGCCATCGAGCTTATCGCGCACACTGAAGGCCACCTGTCCCTCGAGAACATCACTCTCTTCGTGAGGGAATATCAGAAAGTCGCCACGCTCAAGATTGGCGAGCTGTGGGCGATACCCACGATGCTGCGGGTTGGTCTCGTGGAAAACATCCGCCGAATGACGCTGCGTGTTTCAGGACGGCTGGACGAGGTGGAAGTCGCTGACAAGTGGGCAGAGCAGCTGATGGCGGCGAATGAAAAATCACCAGCTGCTCTCACCGCCGAGCTGGCGTCGTTCATCGATGGCCATCCGCCGTTCACGCCGACGTTCGTCACACGCTTCCTGCAGCAGATACGTGGCTATCAGGCGAACTTCACGCCACTCATCTGGCTCGAGCAATGGATCGGGGAAGACGGACCGACTGCGGAAGAAGCGGTAACGCGGTCCAACCGCCGGATAGCGGCCACGCAGGTGACGGTCGCCAACTGCATCACGAGCCTTCGCACGATTGCCCGTCTCGACTGGAAGGATTTCGTCGAGTCACAAAGCGCGATGGAGAAGATTCTCCGGAAGGACATCACCGGCTACTACGCGAAGATGTCATTCGGAACGCGGGACCACTACCGGCACATCGTCGAGAACCTCTCGAAGCGGACAAAACTATCCGAGGAAGACGTCGCGAGCGGGGCGCTCGGACTTGCCGCCGTGAGCGGCAGAAAGGAAATCGCTCACGAGTCACACATCGGCTACTACCTGGTAAGCGATGGCCGTTATGAGCTCGAGCGGGAGATCGGGTATGTGCCATCCATCCTCGAGCGGATTTACAGATGGACCCAGCACAATCCCAATACCGTCTATTTTGGCAGCATCATCATCGCCACCGTGGGGACGCTGGCAGCGATGTTTTCGGTGGTCCGGCCGATTGCGGCGGACAGCATCGTGATTTTTCTTCTGGCGCTGCTTCCGGCGAGCGAAATTGGAATCGGCGTGGTGAATCAGGTCGTCACGATGCTCATTCCTCCCCGTGGCCTGCCAAAACTGGAATTCCGCGATGACGGAATACCGGACGAGTATCGGACCACGGCGGTAGTACCGACGCTCTTCGGAAGCACGAAAGCGGTGGAGGAAGCACTCGAGCACATAGAAGTGCAGTACCTGGCGAATCGCGATCCCAATCTCTTCTTCGCGGTTCTCAGCGATTTCACGGATTCCCCCACTGCGGTTCGCAGTGATGACGAGGAGATCCTGGCCGCCGCGACCGCTGGAATCCGCTACCTCAACGTGAAGTATTCAGCGGAGGGACCCGACGTCTTTTATCTGTTCCATCGGCCGCGGTTGTGGAATCCGCAGCAGGGCGTGTGGATGGGGTGGGAGCGGAAGCGCGGAAAGCTCGGTCAGTTCAACAGGTTCCTCCGGGGTGACGCTTCGGACGCGTTCTCTACGATAGTAGGCGATACGTCGGCGCTTGCCGGCGTCAGGTACGTCATAACGCTGGACTCGGATACTGTTCTCCCGCGTGATGCTGCGCAGATGCTGGTGGGGACGCTGGCCCATCCGCTCAATCGGGCAGAGTACGATTCCCAGCTTGGCCGGATTGTTCGCGGTTACGGCATTCTCCAGCCAAGGGTGGGTGTCTCGCTCACGAGTGCACACAATTCGTACTTTGCGGCGATTCATTCCGGTCATCCGGGCGTCGACCCATATACGACCGCGGTGTCGGACGTTTATCAGGATCTTTTCTACGAAGGGAGCTTCACAGGGAAGGGTATCTACGACGTGGACGCGTTCGAGCAGGCGACTCACGGGCGTTTTCCCGAGAATACTCTGCTCAGCCACGACCTGATCGAAGGCGCCTATTCACGGGCGGCGCTGGCGACCGACATCGAAGTCTACGACGACTATCCGGCGCGATATCTCACCTACACGCGCCGCAAGCATCGCTGGATTCGCGGCGACTGGCAGCTTCTGCAATGGCTGGGAACTCACGTCCCCGGTCCGGGTGGTCCGACGCTCAACCGGCTGTCAGCAATTTCCCGGTGGAAGATTTTCGACAACCTACGGCGCAGCCTGATTGAAATCTCACAGCTCGTGCTGTTGATCGCCGGTTGGTTCATTCTCCCGGGTCCGGCGGTGAAGTGGACTGCTGTTGTTCTGATCGCTATCGCGTTTCCGTGGATATTCTCGCTGCTCGTGGCCGCATTGCGACCGCCCCGTGATCAGTCGTGGCCCGCCTACTACGCTGCAGTGGGTCGCGATGCAGGAGTCAGCCTGCAGCAGTTTCTCTTGTCGGTGACGTTCTTTCCGCACCAGGCAGTGGTGAGTGCCGACGCGATCATTCGTACGCTTGTCCGGCTGACCGTGACGAAGAAGAAGCTCCTGGAGTGGCAGACCGCATCACAGGTGGAGCGCGCGCTGTCACGCTCGTGGCTGGAAGTCTGGAGAAGGATGTGGCCGGTAGTCGTTATCGCCCTTCTCCTCGGTGGGGCGGTGCTGATCAAAGCGGGCGCGGTGTCAGCGAGTTCACTGCCGAGAGAGGTGCTGTTTCTAGGTGCGACGGTTCCGTTGATTGTGGTTTGGCTTTCATCTCCGGCTATCGCTGTTGGCTTGAGCGCGCCGGCAACACCGCGCGAGCTACGTCTCAACGAGGGCGAACGGGCAATAACGCTTCGGTACGCGAAACTGCACTGGAACTTCTTCGAGCACTTCGTGACCGAAGCGACCCAGTGGCTCGCTCCCGACAATTTTCAGGAGGACCCTGACCCAATAATCGCCGCCCGGACATCACCGACGAACATCGGACTGCAGTGTATGGCGACGGTGTCGGCGTTTGATCTTGGCTTCATCGACCTAGAGGGGACAATTGAGCGCGTTGAGCGGGTGTTCAGGTCTCTCGAGAGAATGCGGCGCTATCGCGGCCATTTCTACAACTGGTACAGCCTGGCCGATCTGCGTGTTCTGGAGCCTGCATATATCTCGACTGTGGACAGCGGAAACATGGCGGGTCACCTGATTGCGCTGAAGCAGGCGTGCGTGCAGTTGGCGCGTACCCCCGACTGCACACCCGAACAGGTAAAACGACTGGAAGCAATCTCCGAACGTTCACGCGCCTATGTGCTCGAGATGGATTTCGCGTTTCTGTTCGACTCCCGCAGAAAGCTCTTCTCGATTGGATACCAGCAATCGGCCAACACTTTCGACAACTCGTATTACGACCTGCTTGCATCGGAATCCCGGCTTACGTCGTTCATGGCCATCGCCAAGGACGATGTTTCCGTTGATCACTGGTTCAAGCTCGGCCGATCGCTGACCACTGTCGCCGGGACGCGCACGCTGATCTCGTGGAACGGCAGCATGTTCGAGTATCTGATGCCTGCCCTCGTCCTCCGCACTTTCCCGTCGACGCTGCTCAGCCAGACGCACCATGGTGCGGTAAAGCGCCAGATATCGTATGGCGCCGAACGAGGCGTACCCTGGGGGATCTCCGAGTCGGCGTACAACGTTCGTGACCGCGGCTTCACCTATCAGTACCGCGGGTTCGGCGTTCCCGATCTGGCGCTCAAGCGCGGATTGAGCAAGGACCTTGTGATCGCTCCTTATGCAACGGCGCTGGCGCTGCTTGTCGAGCCGCATCAGGCGGTGCGCAATCTGTCGGCGCTCGAGGCCGAGGGAGCCCTTGGCCCCTATGGATTCCGGGATGCGATTGATTACACGCGCCCGTTGCCGGGAAGTCGAAAGGCTGTTGTGGGCGCATACATGGCCCACCACATCGGGATGAGTCTTATCGCGTTCGACAATGTGCTTAACCGACAAATCTGGCAGGAACGTTTCCACTCGGATCCGCTCGTCCGCTCAGCGGAGCTGATTCTCCAGGAGAGGATTCCCCGCAGACTGGTGGTTCAGAATCTGGCGGCGCAGGACGATGTCGCACATGTGCCAAGCGAGACCCAGAAGCCAGCTGTCCGCGAGATCGATACCGCCAACACACCGCAGCCGCGAATCGCCATTCTGGGCAGCATACCGTACACGACGATAATCAGCAATGCCGGCAGCGGGCTCACGCAGTACGGACCGATTGCGGTGAATCGCTGGCGCAACGATGGCACGCGCGACAATCGCGGACAGTGGTGCTATCTGAAAGACTTGTCGAACGGGCGCGTGTGGTCGGCCGGCCATCAGCCGGTGTGCGCGGAAGCGAGGTGGTATCGAGTGTTCTTCGCCAGCGACCGCGTGACGTTCATGCGTCGCGATGGCGAAATAGAGACGCGGATGGAGATTGCCGTAGCGTCTGAAGATGCGGCCGAGGTGCGACGCGTCACCGTCCTGAACCATTCTGCTGTCGCGCACGAGATCGAATTGACGAGCTACGCCGAAATCGTGATGCAGTCGCTGGACGTCGACCGCTCGCATCCTGCTTTCGGCAACCTGTTCGTTCAGACTGAGTGGCTTCCCGGCAGCGCAGCGATTCTCGCTGTAAGACGGCCGAGATCGACAACCGAGAAGGTAACGTGGTGCGGGCATGTGGCTGCCGTTGGTGCTGGAATGACCAGTGCGGTGACATGCGAGACCGATCGCGCGCGCTTCGTCGGACGCGGCAGGTCTGTTCGCGATCCCATGGCACTCGATGATGGAGCGGAGCTGTCGGGCACGGTAGGCGCCGTGCTCGATCCGATTTTTGCGCTGCGGGTGAAAGTGACGGTACCCGCCGGCCGTTCGGCGGAGGTGACGTTCACGACCTTCGTTGGCGGAGAGCGTGAGAACGCGATTCAGCTCGCGGATCTCTATCATGACCCATACAGCGCACGGCGGGCGCTCGATCTCTCATGGGCACAGGCACAGGCAGAGCTGCGCGATCTCGGAATAACTCCATCTGATGCGGCCCTTTATCAGGAGCTGGCCGGTCACCTCATGTACCCCCATCCGGGCTTCAGGGGGCTCGCGCCAAAGGGAGAGGACAGTCCGCTCGGCGAGAAGGACCTGTGGGCGCTTGGCGTGTCCGGCGACTGGCCAATCATGCTGGCGACAATAGATGCATCGGCAGGGTTGTCGAGTGTGCGGCAACTATTGCGAGTGCACCATTACTGGAGACTCAAGGGGCTCAACTGTGATCTGGTCATTCTCAATCTCCACCCGCCAACCTATCTGCAGGAGCTGCACGACGAGATTCTCGCGACGGTTCTGGCATCGAGTGAATCGGGTTTTCTAGACCGGCCCGGCGGGGTCTTCGTCCGGCGTACAGATCTGCTGAGACAGGAAGATGTCGATCTTCTGTACTGTGTCGCCCGGATTCAGGTGACCTGCGATGGACTCGGTCTGGGCAACTTTCTGGAGTTCCCGCACGTCGAAGACAACTACACGGCGAGAATGGGTGTGTCGGCACGTGAACAGTCACGTGAGTCGACTATCGCTGCCACTGGACCGTTACCACTGCTGCAAGTGGAAGATGAAATCGCCCCGGTATCTGGAGAGGGGCTCGAATACTTCAACGGAACGGGCGGTTTCAACAGCGAGGGGGAATATGAGGTAAGACTCACCGGAGAGGCGCTTCCACCAGCGCCCTGGATAAACGTCATCGGAAACCCTTCTGCCGGCTGCTGTATGAGCGAGACCGGGGCCGGTGCCACCTGGGCATCGAACAGCTCATATCGTCTCACTCCCTGGTACAACGACCCGGTGGAGAACCCCCCCAGCGAGTGCATCTACATCCGCGATGACGACAATGGTGATCTCTGGACGGCAACGCCGGAGCCGATCAGAGAGAAGACGCCGTATACCATCAGGCATGGCGCTGGCTATTCCGTGTTCGAGCACGAGCACAAGGGCGTTACGACTTCCTTGCGCGCAGGCATGCCTGTCGATGATCCGGTAAAAATCCAGGTGCTGACGATTGGGAACGACGGCAACACAACGCGGCGATTGTCCGTGACGGCCTATGTCGGATGGCTGCTCGGAGCCGACCTGGAGAAGAGTCAGCAGCACGTCCGCACAAAGGTGGACGAGAACTCGAGCACCATGCTCGCTCGCAACGGCTTCGATTCGCAATTCTCGGCGTACACGGCATTCACGGCATTGAGTGATCCGCTCGTAACGTGGACAGCGGCAAGGCGTGAGTTTATTGGCCGGAACGGCACTCCGTCAGCTCCGGCAGCGCTATTGCGGAACGGGATGACAGAAGACTCGGGCGATACGATCGACCCGTGCAGCGCGATGCAGGTCAAGGTAGAGCTGGCGCCAGGACAGTCACACCAGCTCGTGGTGCTGCTCGGAGCATGCACCGGAGAAGACGAAGCCCGTAAGCTGGTCGCGAAATACCGTGGCGCCGAGGCGGCGGTGGCTGCACTCGATACTGCCGCGAAGACATGGCGCGAGCGACTCGGACTCATCTCCGTGAAGACGCCTGTACCTACATTCGACCTGATGGTGAATGGATGGACGCTCTATCAGGCGCTTTCGTGCCGCATGTGGGCGCGGGCAGCGTTATACCAGTGGAGCGGCGCGTACGGATTCAGGGATCAGCTGCAGGACGTTATGGCATTTGCCTACTCGGAGCCGGAGCTGGCTCGCCAGCACATTCTCCGAAGCGCGTCCCGGCAGTTCGAGGAGGGCGATGTCCAGCACTGGTGGCACCCGCAAAGCGGCAAGGGCATTCGCACGAGATTCTCGGACGATCTGGTATGGCTGCCTTATGTCGTCAATCACTACCTGAGCCTGTCGAACGACAAGTCGGTGCTCGACGAGAAGGTTTCCTATTTGAAGATGCGGATGCTTGCTCCCGAGGAAGTAGAGATCTTCGACTCGCCCGAGGTTTCTGACATGGTCGAGCCGTTGTACGACCATTGTATCCGGGCATTGAGGCGAGCATGTACAGCCGGCGAGCATGGACTTCCGCTCATGGGAAGCGGAGACTGGAACGACGGCATGAACCGCGTTGGAATAGATGGAAAGGGCGAGAGCGTGTGGCTGGCATGGTTCCTCATCACTACGCTGAGAAAGTTCGCGGAACACGCGCACGACCGGGGCGACCAGACTGCCGCCGATGAGCTGCTCAGGTGGGCCGGCAACTACAATGAAGCGGCGGAACGCTCAGGGTGGGACGGCGCATGGTATCGTCGGGCCTACTTTGACGATGGCTCACCCCTTGGGTCTGCCGAAAGCGACGATTGCAAGATCGATTCAATTGCACAGAGCTGGAGCGTGATATCGCGGGCAGGTAATCCCGATCACGCAATGGTGGCCATGCGCTCGCTGAATGAGCACCTGGTGCGTGAGGATGCGAGACTGATCATGCTGCTGACGCCGCCCTTTACGGACAGCAAGCACGACCCGGGGTACATCCAGGGGTATCTGCCTGGCGTCAGAGAAAACGGAGCGCAGTATACGCACGCGGCACTCTGGGCAGTTATGGCCACAGCTCTGCAAGGCGACGGCGACCGGGCGCTCGAGCTCTATCAAATGTTGAACCCGGTAACGCACTCAGCCACACCGGAGGCCGTTGCGAAGTACAAGGTCGAACCATACGTGGTTGCAGCTGACGTTTACACGGCGGAGGGACATCTCGGCCGAGGCGGCTGGACGTGGTATACGGGTTCGGCGAGCTGGATGTATCGCGTGGGCCTCGAAGCGATTCTAGGGTTTACGAAACGAGGCGAGACGCTGGAGATGGATCCGTGTATTCCATCCGAGTGGCCAGAATTCTCGATGGCGTACAGACATGGATCGAGCGTTTATGCGATCACGGTTCGCAATCCGCACGGCGCGCAGAAAGGCGTTGCCAATACCACTCTGGATGGGGAGCGGGTGACAGGCCCGGTGGCACTGGTGGACGACAGCCGTCCGCACGAGATCATCGTCACCCTGGGGGTTCCGGCTCGACCTCGGGCAGCGGAGTAATCGCCGGTCCGTTTATCACTCGTCCGAACGGATCGAATCGGGATCCATGGCAGGGACAGTCCCATGTCTCCTCTCCCGAATTCCAGTCGACGATGCAGTAAAGGTGGGTACAAACCGCCGAACGTTCGTGGATGTTGCCTTGCTCATCACGATAGACGGCGATCTTCTTCATTCCACGGCGCACAACTGCGCCGCTGCCGGGAGCGATCTGATCATACGCGTCCACGTCGCCGGGTTTAGTCCAGTCGGTGTACTGGCTGGCGACGTTCAGATTCTCCCTGAGGTAGTTGCCGGTGGCGCGAAGGGTAACGCGGGACGGATCGTAGAGCTTCGACCACGGGTTCTTGCGGCCATTAATCAGATCGGTCAGGAGCATGCCGGCAATCGTTCCGTGCGTGATGCCATTTCCCGAATCACCGGTGACAACGAAAATGTGCTGGTCGGTGCCGGGATTCCTCCCGATGAAGGCCATGTAGTCCACCGGCTCCATGATCTGTCCTGACCACTTGAAATCGATGTTCCTGACCATCGGGAACCGCTGGCGGGTCCATTCCTCCAGGCGCCTGAATCGCTCATCGGCATCATCTGCCTGGCCCGTTTTATGGTCCTCGCCGCCGACGATCAAAAGCTCTTCTTTCCGATGGGGATCGAGAACGGGATCAACTTCCTGGAGGCGGATATAGTGGTAGGGATCCTCAGTGTCCCAATAGAGAGCCCGCGTTATTGACCCGCGGGGAACTCGGGCGGCAACGACGTAGCTGCGATATGCCGCCTGCTTGGTGTGGAGAATCACCCAGTCGTTCACCGGGGAATTTGTGGCGACGACAATGCTATCGGCGGTGATCACGTGTCCATCACTGGTGGTGACCTTCGCGGGCTCTCCGTCTTCGATACTTTTCGCGTGCGCCCCGGAGAACAGCTGACCGCCATCGCGAATAATGGCACGCGCCAGACCGTTGAGGTACTTGAGCGAGTGAAACTGCGCCTGCCGTGGAAAGCAGAGTGCCGGTCCGGTGTCGAAGGAATCGATTGGCGCGCGCGCGACAAACTCGACATCGGACAATCCGGCGCGGTGGGCTGATGCCAGCTCCCGTTCGAGCAGGTTCTTGTCGCTTCTGGCTCCAAGGAAGAGATAGCCATCGACACGCTCGAAATCGCAGTCGATGTCCTCGAGCGATGCGATGGATTCGATCTGATCGATGGCAGCCGTGTGACTCTCGGCGGCAATGCGTATGCCTTCCACGCCGTGGAGTTTTTCAACTCTGTGGTACAGGTCGTCGAGCGAAGCGGTGATGTGAGCGGTTGTTCGCCCGGTCTCCCCGCCGCCAATCGGGCCATCGTCGATCACCACCACGGCTCGGCCCGCACGTGCCAGCAGATAAGCGGTGGTCATGCCGGCAATGCCCGCGCCGACGATGCAGACGTTTGTCCGGATATCGTGCGACAAGGCAGGTAGCTCGGGCACATCGGCAGCCATCCAGACCGAGGTGGTACGACCGGAATCGCTTCGCATTGCCTGTTAATTGCGTGTCTTGTGAGGTATGTGCGGGAGTTTCGCGGGGCTATGGCGCATAGGATATGCCACGTGATACTCTAGCCACATCGGCGAGCTTTCGCCGGTGATCAATCTCAACAGTTAAGCGAACAACAGATGGACAAGAAAATTCTGGATGCAGCGCACGGCGCTTTTCCTCCTTCAGCCGCCTCGGTTACCCTGGGTGCGATCGTGCACGATGGCGAATGCATGCCCGAACCGATTGTCTCCATTCCGATTGCCATGATGAACCGGCATGGTCTGATTGCCGGCGCCACGGGAACGGGCAAAACCCGCACTCTCCAGCTGGTTGCCGAACAGTTGTCGGCCGCAGGTGTGCCGGTGTTCGTCGCCGACATCAAGGGCGACGTGTCGGGGCTGGGAGCACCAGGAGCGTCAAGCGACCGAGTAACGGCG
>DATBZT010000371.1:0-6353 GCA_036513055.1 Gemmatimonadaceae bacterium
CGAACCCGCATGTAACTCGAATCTCTCCGGCATATTCGGGAGATCTCACCGTTGGCACCGCGTTGATCCGCCGGCCGACGCATTCGGCGACGGCATCACTCGCCGTTTCACCACGCTGGGGATCGTTTTCCGTCGTGGCGAGCAGAATCGGGAAGCGCCCCGACGTGGATTTCGTCCTCTTTCCGTCTCCCACCGTCACGCTTCCCGCCTATACGCGACTCGATGCGTCAGCGTCGGTTGACCTGTGGAAGTCGGAAAACGGTTCTTCGCTGGCCCTCACCGGCCGGGCCGAAAACGCCTTCGACGCGAAGTACGCGACCGTGCTTCACTTTCCCGCGCCGGGACGAGTGCTGCTCGTTGGGGCGCGCTTCAGCGGGAGTTTGTAGATTGGGCCGATGGCGCTCCTCGTCACGGACTCAATCGTACTTCACGCGTTCGATTATCTCGAGACGTCGCGCATCTTGCGCCTTCTCACTCGTGACGCGGGAGTGCAGTCGGTTCTCGCTCGTGGCGCGAGGCGCTCGCAAAGGAGATTCGGAAGTGCGATGGATCTGTTTGCGCAGGGCATCGCCGAAATCCACGTGCGGCCCAACCGGGAGCTTCAGACTCTCGCCTCGCTCGACGTCACGCGGGGCCGCTCGGAGCTTGGCGCAGACGTGGGACGCTTTACGGCAGCGTCGATGATCTCCGAGCTTGTACTGCGCTTTCCCTACGATGAAGAAGCAACGCATATCTTCGACGCCGTGGTGGAATGCTTCGACCGGATCGGCGCAGCTGAACCCGATCAGACACTCGATGCCGCACTCGGGGGTGCATGGCGGATCATCGCCCACCTTGGCTTTACGCCGGCTCTCGATGTGTGCGCCAATTGCCATGCGCCAATCAATCGCGGCGCAGCGGTGTCGTTCTCTCATTCTGCCGGTGGCGCGCTGTGCGTTCGGTGCGGCTCGCTGAGCACAGGCAGCCGTGTGCTTCCATCCAAGGCGCGGGATGCAATCCGCGCCTGGACCGCCGGTAATGACGCGTCACGCCTCGCGACCACCGAAGCGCGTGCCCACCAGAGACTTTTGCGGGAATTCTTCCAGGAGCATCTTGGCACGGACCGCGAGCTTCGCGCTTTCAGGGTGTGGGAACAGGGAGGTTGGAGCGCGGCGTGATCCTCGGAACCGCAGGCCACATCGATCACGGCAAGACCGCGCTGGTGAAGGCACTCACCGGCGTAGATACCGATCGGCTTCCTGAAGAGAAGCGCCGCGGCATAACGATCGATCTGGGCTTTGCCCCGCTCACCCTCGACGGCGTCGGAACAATCGGCATCGTCGACGTTCCGGGTCACGAAGCGTTTGTGCGCACGATGCTCGCGGGTGCCAGCGGAATCGACATTGGTCTGCTGGTGGTGGCGGCGGACGAGGGCGTCATGCCGCAGACGCGCGAGCATCTGGACATCCTGTCGCTACTGGCAATCCCGAAGATCGTTGTCGCGTTGACGAAGCGCGACCTGGTGACTGAAGAATGGCTCGCCCTCGCCCACGAGGACGTCCTGGCACTTCTCGCCGGGACTTCATTCGCGGAAAGCGAAATCGTCGCTGTCTCCGCGATCAGCGGCGAGGGTCTCGGGGAGCTGCGCCAGGCGCTCGCGCGCGCATCGAGCGCCCGGCTGCGGTCGGGGTCGGAGGAGGATCTCTTCAGGATGCCGGTTGACCGGGCGTTCACCGTGAAGGGGACCGGAACGGTCGTCACCGGCACCGTCTGGAGCGGAAGTGTCGGGCGGGACGCGGTGGTGAGTGTTTTCCCTCCCGGAAGGGAATCCCGTGTGCGCGCCATACAGCACCATGGTGCGCCAGCAAAAGCTGCGTCTCCGGGAGAGCGTGTGGCCCTCGCCCTGTCAGACATCGACGTCGCGGAGGTTGGCCGCGGAAGCGTTCTGACCGGAAGGCTTCCATTGTGGAATGCGACAACGAGAATTGAAGTTGAGCTCAGACTCCTCAGGGATGCCGTACCGGGCCCGAGAACCCGCCTGAGGTTTCATCTTGGCACCTCCGATGTGGGCGCGCGTGTGAGTCGCGTGCTGGAAACCGCTCCATTGGCGGAGACCTCGGTTGACGTCGGCTCGACCAACGAAACAGCCCGGATTGCCGTCATTGCCCTCGATGAGCCCCTTCTCGTGAGAGCCGGAGACCGCTTCGTTCTTCGCCTTCCGTCTCCAGCAATTACAATTGGCGGAGGGATCGTCCGAGATTCCTTTCCCTCGGTAGGGAAGAGAAAGGCCCGTGCGAAAATCGGAGAGACGCCGCGCGAGCTGCTGGCGCGGATTGCGGCGAATGCGGGCGACGAGGGGCTCGAAGTCGCGCAGCTCCCCATCCGGCTGGGTGTCTCAGCTGCTGAGGCGACTTCACTGGCAAACGAGCTGAATCTCAGCGCGATTCAGTCCCGGCTCTACGATCCCGGGGCGCTCGCCACGGTCGAAAGGGAAATGGAGCGAATCGTAAGTGAGCACGTCGAAAACTCTCCGCTCGAAGCCGGTGTCCAATTGCAGAGTCTGAGATCGGCGCATCGGGCATCTTCAGCAGTTATCGACCGGGCTCTGGATCGTCTTGTCGAAAGATCCAGAATCGAGATCGATCGTTCGCTGGTGAAGCCAGCCGGCTGGTCGCCGAAGCTGACCGGTCGAGAAAAAGGGCTTGCCGACGCAATGCTGCACGAGATTTGCATCCATCCAAGCGAGCCCCCGGCGGTTTCGGAGCTGGTGGCTCAGTTTGGCGAAAAAGCTTCGGGGCTGCTTCGATACCTGGAGCGAGCTGGAGAGTTGGTGAGGGTCTCCGACGAGCGCTACTACTCGCCGGCGGCCGTCGAGGCGATGGTCGGGAAGCTTCATTCCCAGCTCGAGCCGGGGCGGATCTACAGTCCGGCGGAGCTTCGAGAGGTTCTCGGGGTCTCAAGAAAGTATCTGATTCCCTTCCTGGAGTTTTGTGATATTGCCGGGCTGACGGATCGGAAGGCGGAGGGCAGGGTACTTGGGTCGTCAAGGGTGCGAGATGGGCTTTAACGCGATGGTGCTACAGGCTTTTTGCTTGACACTCTTCGATCCTGGCGGTAGCTTCGCCGAAGCGAACAAACGTATACCCGTATCAGGAGCATTCTTCTAAAAACCTTCTTTGTCAGAAGTGGAGAAGTAAAAAATGAAACACCTGTGGGGGGCACTAATGGTGCTAGCCCTCAGCGCGTTCATGCCAAGCCGATTGCCGGCGCAGGGAGTACAAACCCAAACCGGCAAGGCGCGAGGCGCCGGGTTGGAGTTGGGTCAGAACTATCCAAATCCGTTCAATCCGGACACGAGGATTCCGTTCACCATCGGCGATGCGCCGGGGTGCACAGATCCAAGCCGGTTGTACCGCGTTAGCTTGCGGATTTACAACGTACTGGCGCAGCCAGTTGCTGTGCCGGTTCTGCAGGGTGGAACCGGGAATGTCGCGGGAGGGGAACCACTGAATGGGCTGTCGTTGACCTGCAACCAGTACACCGCGTACTGGGACGGGAGAGACATGAAAACCCAGCAGGAGGTCGCTTCAGGGGTTTATCTGTACCGATTGGAGGTTGATGGAAAAGCGGTTGTGAAGAAAATGCTCGTGTCGAAGTAGCGTGTTTCTTCAGCAATCTGCAATTTGGGCGCGCCCCCCAAGGGGCGCGCTCTTTTTTTCCTGTGCCTTCCGGCCAGACTGGCAGAGATGCGGGGCACCCACATTGCAACCGATCCAGCCATGATCAATCCCGACCGCCTCACGGTAAAGTCCGGCGAGGCCCTCAACGAAGCTGTTTCAACGGCTCGCCGCGCGGGCAATCCCGTTGTGTACGACCTGCACCTTCTTCTGGCGCTGCTCGCCCAGGACGAGGGAATCGTAGTGCCCGTTCTGCAGAAGCTCGGCGTGAGCGTGACCGCCTTGCGCGCGAAAGCCGAAGCCGAGAGCGCGCGCTATCCCAAGCAGAGCGACGCCCAGCCGAATCTGTCGCGCGAGCTGTCGCAGATATTCGATCGCGCAGAAAAGGAAGCCAAGACACTGGGCGACGAATACGTCTCGACCGAACACCTGCTGCTCGCGCTCGCGGACGTCAAGGGAGCCGAGAGCCGGACACTCCTCGCCGGGGTTGGGGCGACGTACAAGGCGCTGCTCGAGGCACTCCAGGCGGTGAGGGGCTCGCATCGGGTTGCCGACCAGACGCCGGAGAACCAGTACCAGGCGCTCCAGAAGTACACGCGCGACCTCACGGATGCCGCGAGAAAGGGGAAGCTCGACCCTGTCATCGGCCGCGACGAGGAAATCCGCCGCGTGATTCAGGTGCTGTCGCGCCGCACCAAGAACAATCCCGTTCTCATTGGCGAGCCCGGTGTTGGCAAGACGGCAATTGCCGAAGGCCTTGCCCAGCGAATTGCCAACGGCGACGTCTCCGAGGGATTGAAGAACAAGCGCCTGCTCTCGCTCGACCTCGGTGCGCTGATCGCCGGGGCCAAGTTTCGTGGCGAGTTCGAGGAGCGTCTCAAATCCGTTCTCAAGGAGCTGACCGAAGGGGAAGGCCAGTTCGTCGTCTTCATCGACGAAATCCATAACCTCGTCGGCGCAGGCAAGGCCGAAGGCTCGATGGATGCCGGCAACATGCTCAAGCCGATGCTCGCCCGCGGCGAGCTTCACGTCGTCGGCGCCACGACACTCGACGAATACCGCAAGAATATCGAGAAGGACGCCGCCCTCGAGCGCCGGTTCCAGCCGGTGTATGTCGGCGAGCCGAGCGTGGAAAGTACCATCGCCATTCTTCGCGGCCTCAAGGAGCGCTACGAAGTGCACCATGGTGTGCGCATCACCGACGGCGCGATCGTCGCTGCGGCAACGCTCTCCAACCGCTACATCGGCGACCGTTTTCTTCCGGACAAAGCCATCGACCTGATTGACGAAGCCGCATCGCGACTGAGAATCGAGATCGATTCCGTTCCTCAGGAAATAGACGAGGTGGAGCGGCGCGTCACCCAGCTCGAGATCGAGCGGCAGGCGCTGCAAAAGGAAAAAGACCCCGCTTCAGTCGAGCGTCGTGACGTCATCGAGCGCGAGCTGGCGGACCTTCGCGAGAAATCCAACGCGATGCGCACGCAATGGCAGATGGAAAAGGACACACTCGGAAGCGTGGGCAAGATCAAGCAGCAGCTGGAAGAGGCGCGGCTGCAGGCCGAGCAGGCCACTCGTGTCGGCGACCTCGGCAAGGCGGCCGAGATCACGTACGGCAGAGTTCCTCAGCTCGAGCAGCAGCTCCACGACACGGAGCAGCAGCTCGCCAGCAAGCAGGAGGGCGGACGGCAATTCCTCAAGGAAGAGGTCACGGCCGAAGATGTCGCCGAGATTGTCGCCCGGTGGACGGGCATTCCGGTTTCGAAAATGATGGAAGGCGAGCGCGAGCGGCTCACCCGGCTCGAGGAAGTTCTCGCTACTCGCGTTGTGGGGCAGAGTGAGGCGATCGTGGCTGTTTCCAACGCCGTGCGCCGGTCGCGTGCCGGCCTTCAGGACCCGAACCGGCCAATCGGCTCGTTCATCTTCCTTGGGCCCACCGGTGTCGGAAAGACAGAGACGGCGCGGGCGCTTGCCGAGTTCCTGTTCGACGACGACCAGGCGATGGTGCGGATCGACATGTCGGAGTACATGGAGAAGCACGCTGTCGCCCGCATGATCGGTGCACCTCCGGGATACATCGGCTACGAGGAAGGCGGGCAGTTGACGGAAGCGGTGCGGCGTCGGCCGTATTCGGTGATTCTGTTCGACGAGATCGAGAAGGCCCATTCCGACGTCTTCAACATTCTGCTTCAGATTCTCGACGATGGGCGGCTCACCGATTCACAGGGGCGCACGGTGGACTTCAGGAACACCGTGATCATCATGACGTCGAACATCGGGAGTCAGTTCATTCTCGAGCGCGGCACTGCGGATTGGGCCGAGGTGGAGTCGCACGTAATGGCGGAGCTCAGACGCAACTTCAAGCCGGAGTTTCTCAATCGCGTCGACGACATCATCATCTTCCATCCACTCGCGATGGATCAGATCGAGTTCATCGTCGACCTGCAGCTCGAGCGCCTCAAGAAGCTCCTTGGCGATCGCAAGATCACGCTCGAGCTCACGCCCGAGGCGAAGCGCGTGCTGGCGGAGGAGGGCTTCGATCCGGCGTTCGGTGCGCGACCGTTGAAGCGCGCGATTCAGCGGTATCTGCAGAATCCGCTCGCGATGGCGGTGCTCGATGGTCGCTTCAAGGACGGCGACCACGTGAGTGTCACGCGCACGGGCGAGGGGACGCTCGGCTTCGAAGTGGTGGGGCACGAT
>DATBZT010000372.1:0-2700 GCA_036513055.1 Gemmatimonadaceae bacterium
GCAAGGCAATTAGAAAGCGGCCGCCTCAACTGCGCGAGGTGAACCTCATGTTTCGCGGTGAACGCGAAGGAGCGGGAACGTCGCCTCCAACTTCTTGTTTTGCAAGATCCGTATTTTCTGACAAGTTCGTTCTCATGCGCAGGCCGCCGCTGGTGTCGCCTCCCTTCAGGTCCGGTTCCGTTTTGCGGAACGGTCGCGCCGACGGCCACCTTGCGCTCGCTACCCTGGTCCCGTACCGTGACGCGTGCCCGCCTCCGACGCACTGACGACTGATGTCGCTCCCGCCTTTCCATCACGAGCCAACCCGCGCCTGATCGCCGGATTCTTCACGGTAACCGTGTTCGTGAACGCCGTGCTCCTCTTCAGCGTCGAGCCGATGTTCGCGAAAATTGTTCTTCCTTTCCTCGGCGGCACACCGAGCGTCTGGAATACCTGTCTGGTATTCTTCCAGGCCGCACTCCTCGCCGGCTATGCGTACGCGCATCTTCTTGCTCGACTTGCTCCGGGACGACGTCGCGTACTCCACATGGCAATTCTCGCATTGTCGTGTCTGCTCCTGCCTCTCAGGATTAGCGCGCACGGTGATCCGCCAGTTGGAAGTCTTGGCATCATCTGGCTGCTCGCTCTCCTCACGACTTCTCTGGGAGCTCAATTCGTCATGCTCGCGAGCGGGGCGCCGATGCTTCAACGGTGGCTCGCCGACACCGGTCACCCTGATGCCGGCAGTCCGTATTTTCTCTACGCGGCGAGCAATCTCGGGAGCTTGATTGCGCTTCTGAGCTATCCCGTGCTCATCGAGCCGTGGCTGACTCTTTCATCCCAGCGGGTGATGTGGTCCGTGGGCTACGTCATTCTTGTGCTTCTCATGGGCGCCTGTTCGCTGATTATCGCACGCGAGGAATCCCCGGCGCACAACGCACCGCTCCCTGGCCGCACCTCCGCACAACCAATCGCTGCGCGCCAACGATTACGGTGGATCATCTATTCCGCGGTACCGTCAAGTCTCCTCGTAGGCGCGACGAGCTACATCTCGACAGACGTTGCCGCGGTTCCGCTTCTCTGGGTGCTGCCGCTGTCGACCTATCTGCTTACGTTCGTCATCGTCTTCGCGACTCGGCCATGGATTCCGCGGTCGTGGATGGAGCGTGCCGAACCGCACGTGCTCGTACTCATCGCGATTCCGATCTTCTGGAGTCTCAGACTTCCTGGACTCATCGGCATCGTTGCCCATCTCATAGTTCTTTTCGTGGTCGCTATGGTGTGCCACGGCGAGCTCGCTCGATCCCGGCCGCCGGCGTCGCAGCTCACTGAGTTTTTTGTCTGGATCTCCGTCGGCGGACTGCTCGGCGGTGTTCTCACCGCTCTTGTTGCTCCCATCGTTTTCAACGGGATATACGAATACCCACTAGCTCTGGCGGTCGCGGGAATGCTGCGGCCGGCGAAGACAGCTGACAGGGGCTTCCGTCCCGGCGATCTCATTTTGCCGGCGGTTTTGGGTTTGTGTCTTGTCGTGGCGACAATCCGTGGCGGCACTCCTCCTGATGTTGTTCCATTGCTTGTCACAATGGCATTCGGCACGGCGGTCTTCAGTTTCAGAAATCGCCCGATGCGGTTTTCTCTCGCGCTGGCGGCGGTTTTCATCGCCGGCCACCTCCGAGCTTCTCTCGCCGTCGGGCAAACGAGAGTAGTGGATTCCGAGCGCAGTTTCTTTGGCGTCTACCGCGTGGCGCGCGAGGCTGGATCGCCTCTTATTAAGCTTTATCACGGAACCACGCTGCACGGTGCCCAGTTCGTGGTTCCTGCGCGACGGCTGACTCCCCTGACGTACTATCATCCGGCTGGCCCCTCTGGAGATATCTTCGGCCGCACCTCAGCGGCGATGCAACCGCGCCGGAGAATCGCGGTGGTTGGACTTGGAACGGGATCGCTCGCCTGTTACGGCCATGCTGGAGAGCAATGGACATACTTTGAAATCGACCCGGTCGTGGCTGAGATCGCGCAGAACCCCCGCTTCTTCACATTCCTCCGCGACTGTCCACCTGCTGTAAGGATCGTGCTCGGCGACGCGCGCCTGACTCTGCGGAAGCAGGGCGAAGCGAGATACGATATCCTTGCGCTCGATGCGTTCAGCTCGGACGCGATCCCCGTACATCTGCTGACTCGCGAAGCGTTCCAGATTTATTTCAGGTTGCTTGCCCCTGGAGGTGTAATCGCGGTTCATATCAGCAACCAGCACCTCGACATCGAGCCAGTGGTGGCCGCCATAGCGAATGACATCGGAGCCGTAGCTCGTGTTCGTCGCGATACTTTGATTTCAGAGAGCGACCAGGCCGACGGACGCTCTCAAGCCGCGTGGGTGATTCTTGGGCGGTCTGTGGATGACCTTGGCGCTCTGGCTGGCGACGAAAGATGGAGGGCGCTCCGCCGGCGGACGGATGTCGTCGCCTGGACGGATGACTTCTCAAATATCATCCGCGTCTTTAATTGGCATTGAGGACGAGCGAGTACATGGGGCTGCCTTCCGCGCCGCCGTTGCGGTCGGGCGCGCGCGGAATCACAGTCATTCTCACGCTCAGCGTCTTCGTGAACGCCGCGCTTCTGTTCACTGTCGAGCCGATGTTTACGAAGCTCGTGCTGCCTTTCCTCGGCGGCACGCCGAGCGTCTGGAATACCTGTCTCGTTTTTTTTCAGGCCGCACTT
>DATBZT010000373.1:0-4654 GCA_036513055.1 Gemmatimonadaceae bacterium
CACCGAGCAGTTATGTGACCGCATCTTCTCTAAGTGCGCGCGCTGGTGGGAGTTTGCTTTCGCGTTCAGAATTGTTAGAGTGGGCAAAGGTTGCGAGCTACGCGGCCTATTAATTTCTCTTGCAACCTAATAGGCGTTAGCTAGACAACCATTTAGCACGCCACTGGAGCGTATCGGAGGATTACATGCGCATTGCTCGTTCATTTCCAATCGCACTGGCCGTTCTATCAGTCGCCTGCCACTCGTCACCAATCGGGCCCGGAGCCGGACGAGTAGTTGGGATTATCGACGCCGGCTATTCGTTCCCACAGGTCATAGACGCTCCGGCCCAGGCTTCAGTCGGTCAGTCCTTCAGCGTTACGGTCTCCACAATTGGCAATAGTTGTGTAAGGCCTGCTGGAGCTGACGTGACGATCGATGGACTTGTTGCCACTATTACTCCCTACGATGTCGAGTTCATGGTCGGCGTTACGTGTCTTGAAATTCCGAAAGCGTCTCCTCACGTGCTGCAGCTCAGTTTCGGGCAGGCAGGTACAGCAACCATACGAGTGAAGGGCCGGAGCGACTACCAGCCCGGACTGGTAACCGTGGAGCGCTCTTTGATCGTAAACTAGGCCCTCGAGCGCTAGCTAACGAACGTTGCAGCTGACAAGCACTTTTCGGATGCGACTTCGTCGCAACGGTGATACTGTGCTTGCAGCTGAACTTAGGCGTTAGACGTCGACACTTACCGATTCTGGACACACTCATGCGGCGTATTCTTCTCGGGATCCTCCTGCTAGCCTGCGCGAAGCCTAGTGGTCACGGGGCCGCCTCGGCGATCATGGCGACGGCCGGCCCGCGAGATGAGACGCTCCGGAGTGACCTCTTGACGCGTGCCGAAGCAGACCAGTCGGCGCGGCTCGCGCTCATGCGAAAACAGCAGCAAGGTCTCACCCCCGACTCGCTGGACATTGCGCGTATGATCGAGGTCGACGAGGCGAACACTGCCTGGCTCCGCCGCGTCCTTGCTGTGCGCGGATGGCCGGGAAAGACACTTGTCGGTGCCGACGGCGCGGACGCGGCCTTTCTCTTCATCCAGCACGCCGACCGCGATACGGCGTTCCAAGCGGCGGTGCTGCCTCTACTTGAGCAAGCCTTCGCGGCCGGGGAAGCCTCCGGGCAACATTTCGCACTCCTTACTGATCGTGTGGCCACGGCGCGCCGGCAGCCGCAGATCTACGGGTCGCAGGCGGATATCGTCGCCGGACATGTTGTTTTGAAGCCCATCGCCGACTCGGCGGGAGTCGATGCGCGGCGAGCCCGCGTGGGGCTCCCGCCGTTGGCAGAATACGTCCGCGTGCTCGACTCGCTTTATGCGCCGCGGAAATCACCATGAGCGCGCGACCCGTCGACGTCTAACGAACGTTGCAGCTGACAAGCACTTTTCGGATGCGGCTTCGCCGCAATGGTTGTACTGTGTTCGCAGCTGAACTAAGGCGTTAGATCGCATCTCTATCCGATGAGCGATAACACTAAGCCTCCAGGCTTTGACCCTCTCGATCCAACACTTGCGCAGGTCCTTCCAGTCCTTCTGATGGATGCCCTGCTACATTCGGATGTCCTGCGCGCCCGAAAAGATCTTGGGGAATCTGATCCGACCGAATACCATCGGCGCCAATACATTCGCGCTGTTTTCGCACAACTCGAGGGGGCGACGTTCGGAATAAAACAACTCGCAATTCCCTCTCGCAATTCGTCACTTTCCGACGCGGAACTTGCGCTATTGCGCGGCGAAACATACCGCCTCAACGAACTCGGAGAAGCAGTCATCGGTGCGGCTCGCATCACTCTCCCCAGCGATATGCGCTTCGCATTTAAGATGTACGCGAAGTCTGTCGGCTTCGACTACGATCTGCCCGTGAAGGACCCTGAGTGGGCTGCATTAATGCGCGCTCGAAAAGTTCGCGACCGACTTATGCATCCGCGTACTCCGAAGGACCTAGAAATAACCGATGAGGAGTTGGAGGATGCCACGCAAGCCGCAAAGTGGTTTCAGACCCGGCACCGGGAGTTATTGGAGTTGATGATGGATCAACTCGCCCGCAACGGTGGCATGAACGAATCTGAGGTATCGATATGGCGGGAAGAACGGGGACGAATAATCCGCGACGAAATCGCGAAGCACGGCGAAGCTCGCCAAGACGATGCGATCTAACGAACGTTGCAGCAGACGGGCGCGGCCAAGTCGTTGGGTTGTGTATCTTCGAGATGAATCGCCCGCAGCTGAACTAGGGCGTTAGCAACTGTCTTGAAAGTCAAGCGGTCGTGAGCATTCCGCATGCTGCCTCCGGATTCCAGCGCGTTCGCATGCGGACCATGGTGTTGAGGATCGTGAGCAGTTTTCCGCATGAACGACCGCGGCGTTGTCCCAGTGCTCGGCGTGACCGACATATGCGAGGCCAAAATCGTACTGCTCGGTCCAGAAGAATGGCACGGCGTCAAACCGCTCCTGTCTTCCAAGGATATTGCGCGCCGCGGTCTGCCTTGGCGCTCGGCCACTACCCAGTGCTCGACGCGGATGCGCTCGCCAGTGAGCCGGTCGGGCCAACGCGGTGAGTGTGTTGTTCATTGGATCTCCTTTGGGATGATCAGGCCGAGCAACAAGCTCGGCCTGTCTTGCCTCACCCCACACTGATGACGGCGATGCGAATGAGCCGGATGAGCGGCACCCGACGGCGAGTCTATGGGCGACGCGGGCTGGCCCTGCGATTGCGGCATGATATCAATGAGCCATCAGGGAGACACTTGCTATGACGAGGCGACAATTCAAGCGCGGCGACCATGTGAGCTGGAACTCGGAAGCGGGCCGCGTGAGCGGCCGGATCACTCGGGTCGTGACGTCGGAGATCCAGTTCAAAGGGTACACGGTCCATGCCAGCACGGACGAGCCGCAGTATGAAATCAAGAGCGAAAAGACCGATCACATCGCGATGCACAAGGGATCGGCGCTGAGAAAGCTCTCACGTTGATCCGTCGACTCACCGTCGCCCGAATCGTGCCGGTCCCCGGACAGATCTGCGATACCGCCGCCATCTCGTCATGACGATTCTCGATTTCCCGTTCTGGCTGCGCGCGACGCACTTCCTCAATCTGCTCTTCATCTCGTTGCTCGTGCGCAGCGGACTCGAAATCCTGAGCGCGCATCCCAAGCTCTACTGGAACGACAACTGCACGCCGGACAGCGAGTGGCTGCGGTTCACGCGTAAGCGGCTTCCCGCGCACGAGCTCTGGACGTCGCGCGACGAGGAGGAGTCGTTCTCCTCGTGGATCGCGCTCCCCGGACGCAACAACCTGGGGCTGGGCCGGCACTGGCACTTTCTCGCCGATGCTGGCTGGCTGCTTACTGGGCTACTGTATGTCGTGATGCTCTGCGTCACGCCCGAATGGCGCCGGCTCGTCCCCGCCTCCTGGTCGATTCTCCCGAGCGCTCTGCATGTCCTGCGGTCTTACCTCGGGTTCCATCTCGTCGTCACCCCGGGACAATACAACCCACTTGAGCAGCTCGCGTATTTCTCGGTGGTCTTTCTCCTGTCTCCTCTCGCCATCGCGACCGGGCTCGCCATGTCACCCTCGATCGCGGCACGGTTTCCCTGGTACATCCGGCTCTTTCGGGGTCGTCAGGCCGCGCGCAGCATTCACTTCCTCTGCCTCTGCGCGTACCTCGCGTTCTTCGTCGTGCACCTCTCGATGGTGATCGCACACGGCGCGATCAGCGAGATGGGGTTGATCGTGCTCGGCGACATCCGCCTCGCGCACGGCGCGCTCGGGCTTATCGTGGGGCTCGCTGGCCTCGCCGGCATCATCGTGATCCACATCGTGGCCACACGGTACTCGCTCAGCCATCCACGACTGGTGCAGCGGCGCACGCAGGCGCTAATGGATCCCTTGCGCCGAGCACTGTTCGGGCACGGTCGCTCGGTGCAGCAGTACGCCCCCACTGAGATCTCGCCGTACTTTCGCGTGAATGGACGCCCGCCCGCGGACGCAGCGTATGCGGAGATGGCGCGTGAGCGCTTCTCGAGCTTCGTGCTGGACGTGGACGGCTTAGTGGAACACCCGTTGCGCCTGACGCTCGCGGAGCTCCGGCGGTGGCCCAAGCAGACGCAGATCACCGAGCACTGTTGCATCCAGGGCTGGTCCGCCATCGCCAGCTGGGGAGGCGTGTCGATGGGCGATATCATGCGGCACTGTCGCCCACTAGCGGCCGCGCGCTACCTGGTGTTCTACGCGCTGGACGACAAGTCAACGTCCGAACCCGATCCGGCGGGCCCGGGCTGCTTCTACGGCACGATCGACATCGCCCTGGCGTCGCACCCGCAGACGATCCTCGCCTACGAAATGAACGACAGCCCGCTGCCCGTATCGCATGGCGCGCCACTTCGCCTCCGGGTGGAGACGCAACTCGGCTTCACGATGGTCAAGTACGTTCGCCGGATCGAATTCGTGCACGACTACCGGCATATCGGCGCGGGCCAGGGCGGCTGGCGCGAGGATCACCAGTATTACAGCCAGGAAGCAGGGATCTGATGCGGGGACGACAGCCCGAGGCATCGGCCCAGCCGGTGCAGGTGAGCGAGAGATCGAAGGCGACGATTCGAGCGATCACAGCTCT
>DATBZT010000374.1:0-2309 GCA_036513055.1 Gemmatimonadaceae bacterium
CTTGATGGGCATGAGGTTGATAACGACCCGCACCGACCTTCCAACATTTACTTGATCGTCTCCGCGGGACCTCTCTGACCGTAGATCTAACAACTATTGCTGCATTCTTTCGCTTCATTTCCCGCTGATATGAAATCGACAATAAGTGAGACGGAATTGAAACTTAGCCGGAGACAATGACGCTTGAGTGATATGGAATCGCCATCGCGGCCATCCTTCGTGTCGCGGCAAACGGGGTCTGACGCACGGCCATTGAATTTCTCGCTATTGCGTGATTGGCCTTCGGTTCACATGCTCGTAATTCACACCAGTGTTCCCGCACTCACAGTCTTCGCGGAGAAACAATGACATGCGCGCGGCATTCACACATTCGAAATCTCATCGGCATCTCCGCAGTATTTGTGGCGGCCGGCTGTCGAGGCGACCTCACCGCACCTGACCATCGATCGCCGAGTGACGCGGTCCTGAGCAAGCAGGGAGTCCTCACCGGAGACGCACCTGAGAAAATAGGGCTTCACCGTCATAAAGCGAAGAACGGCGACGTCTATACGATCGACCACGCCCGAAGCACTCTCACGAACAGCAAGGGCAAGTCAGTGCGCCTCTCACCAGAGCTGCGCGATAAGATGGAAGTCTCCTTCGATCACATGAACGTGATCGACGACATGCTCAGCCGATTCCAGTCTGATCCGGGATACGCCGAGCACTCGGCGAACGAAAGTGGAAAGAAGCACAAGCTTTTCAGGGTGAAACAGCCCTCGCTCGCACCCGGTGGCGTCGCGCCTAATATCCTGGCACCCCCCGCCTCCGGAAAATCACCAGGCGCCGCCGCGGCGAGAATCCAGGCACCGTCTAAGATCTCGAGCGTTTTCGCGATTGATGACGGAAGCATTTGCGCCGACCTCTGGTTCAACATCCAGGCACTGACGCCCGCATACGAGCAAGCCCGCGCGGATTATGATGCGCAGCTCGCGCTAGTGACCGGCGACGGCCTGAAGACCGAGCCCGAGCTGATCGACTTATGGGACGCTGTTGAGCTCGAAGTAAAGCTCGCGGAAATGCGTATGCTCCTCGGCCAGCTCAACATTCTCGCCGTGCAGTACAATAGTTATGGGTGCTGGACGAACGATTGGCAGGTGCCGCCGGATCAGCCGCTCACCGGAACGGCCGGAGGTGGAAGCGGCGGTGGAGGGGGCGGAGGGCTATATTGCGAGTGGGAATACGTGGAGATCGACGTCAGCTCTGACGACGGTCTGACGTGGCAAGTGTGGTGGGAAGGCTCCGCACAAGTCTGCTGGTAGGCGCGCGGCGGATGACACTCCACTTCAATGAGGACTCCGTGATGAGAATCGCAACACGCCTTCTGACGCTGGCGCTCCTTCTCGGAGCGCCAGCGGGCGCGGTTGCGCAGACAAAGCACAGCACGCAATCTGCGCCGGTAGTGCACCAGTTCTCGCCAGCGACGACCCTCATCGAGCACGGCGACACGCTTACGTGGATCCACCGGCGTTCGATGTCAACGGCGCTGACCGCGAAGGACACCGTGGTGTTCCTCCTCCGGCCGGATACGGCGCTACGTCTCCGGCCGAAAGGCCCGAAAGTTCTGACGCCCGAGTTCGCGTACCAGCTTCGCGAGCTTTTGAAGATGGCGAAAAAGCAGGAAGACGTGGAGGCGCTGCTCGGGGCGAGGATGAACTGAAGCCGCGGCAGTAATTCATCTGTTGGCCGATGATCTCTTTCAATCGATTTAACCCAACCCTCACCATTCCTGTCCGACGCGGGCATCCCATATGGATCACGTCCGCACTGGCACCAGCGGACGTGCTTGGGAATCTTCGAATGCGCGGACCGGAATGGCGGGAATCCTCTGTGCCTGATGATCTGCGGAGAATTGGAGTCAGCCGGCTCACCGTGAGTCTTTCGGGAAACGAGTTCAGGGCTCAGTGGCAGGGAAAGATTAGCCCGCTCTACAATCCCGTGTGTTTTGGTGCGGTTGATCCAACCGATGAGGGCAGCCGCATCTCGGCGTGGTTCAAGCTGCGGCCGACGGACATCGTGGCCGCCCTTTGTCTGATAGCCTTGCCGGCTCTGGCCGTCGCCAACGGACCTTCGCCCCTTCACCTGCTGTATTTGTTCGTGATCGGGGCTATGCTCGCGACTTTACTTGGGGGCCGCGGCAAGACGGATCGACTACGCACGCACCTGCTCGACGTGCTCAACGAAGCAGCCCTACCCTCACGGTCGGACAATCCCGCGTTCACTCGGCCAGTGACCACTAATGGGCCGTGAGCGATGGGTGCTGACACGCA
>DATBZT010000375.1:0-5794 GCA_036513055.1 Gemmatimonadaceae bacterium
CGCGACTTTGGTGATGGCAGACGCGACATCCACCGGCGGCAGCTCCGGACTCATCCGCCAGAGCACCGGCACGCGCGACGGCCCGCTGCGCGCGAGGCGGACGTTCAGAGCGAGAAATGCCCAGACGACGAAGCCGGCTACGAGGAACAAGCCGATCTTTGTCGTCAGTTCGGTTGTGAAGACGGTCTGATAACCCAGTTCCCGGAACCAGAACCAGTCCGTTATGAAGCCGATGGATGCGGGAACGACGGTGAGAAGAATAAAGAGGAGCGCTACAACGCTCAGCACTTTGAAACGGCGGGAGGTCGCCATGTTTTGCTCGGAGCCGGAAAGGGTTGACTGCGCTTGAAATAGTGGGCCGGGGAGGCCAAAAAGCAAACCACTACACCGCAGAGGCGGGGCGCAGAATTCTGTTGTTTACTGTCTGGTGAACGTCACGTGGAAGTTCTGCGTGTCCGACCGGATAATGCCCTTGAGAACATTGGCCGACACAAGCTCGCCGACGAATGTGCCTGCGCCGAGCAGCTCGATCACCACCTGAGCGACTTCTGTGCGCCCCGTAATGACGCTGCTGTCCTTGCAGACAACACCGGGGGTGCAGACGTTGTCAGTGCGGCCAAGTGCCCTCCACTTGCCGACGATGACTCCCGGCTGCGCCTGGGTGACCTCCATCTCGATGTTGTAGATGTAGAGGTCGCGGTCAAACGACTTCCATAACCCCGTGAGATCGGCGCGGGCCGGATCAGTGGGCTCTCTCCCGCAGGCAACAGCCGCCATCGCGAAGACGACGAGCGCGCCGGCGATCCCCGTGCGCCAGGAAAGACGTTGAGTGCGCCGAGTCATCAGTTGGGGAAAATTGGCATTTTCGGCCACCCCGAAAAATAACGATCTCCCATCTGGCAAGCGCGAGTTGCTGGCGCCCCGGTACGCTTCCAAGCCATTTCAGGCGGCAGCGGGCACCTCGGCTGGCTCCTCGCTCGTGACCTGAAGCATGATTGCGGCGGCCGCGAGGCCCACCAGGAATACCGCACTCCAGAGAATTCCTGCACCGAACCGGGCGAACACTGCCGTTCCCGCCCACGGCCCAATTGCAAACGCGATGCTGAACGACATCGAGTACGCACCCATGTACGCGCCGCGGCGGTGGGCCGGCGCAATCTCGGCCACATATGCAGAGGCCTGCGGGAAAAGCATCATCTCCCCGAAGGTCCAGACCACGATACCGGCCACGATGATCGCCGCCCCGCTGGCGAATCCGAACAGTCCCGACCCAAGCGCGAACAGCACCGCGCCAAGACTCAACCCCCACTTGTGCGGCCAATGAGCGGTCGCGGCGTTCAGCGGCACTTCGAGAAAAACAATCATCAGCGTGTTGATCGTGAACAGCGTTCCGTAGAATGCCGGCGAAAGCTTCAGGTCCTGCACGAGAAACAGCGGAAGCGCCCCGTCGTGCTGGAAAAACACGGCGCTGACGAGAAACGACGCGACGAGAAAGACCATCAGCCGGCGGTCAGCGAACAGAGCACTTCGCGGCGCAGCCACGTCGTCCTCGTCGGTGGCTACATGCACGCTTCGCGCATGCGCCACAGCGCTCAACGGAACAAGAATCAGAAACACGCCCGCGGCCAGAGACGTCACCGCGTTCACGACGAAGATCGAGCGAAACGAATACGCGGCGATGAATCCGCCCGCGGCCGGCCCGACGCTCATGCCGAGGTTTATTGCCAGCCGCATCAGCGCGTAGGCCGGTTTTCGCTGCTCGTCACGAACGAGATCGGCGATGAGGGTCAGTGTCGCCGGCCGGCCCCCTTCGTTGAATAATGCCCACGCAAGACTGAGGGCGATCACCGCCGGGAATGTCTGCACAAACGGGAAGACAAGAAGCATCAGACCCGAGCCGATCAGCGAACCGCGGATGATCGGCAGTCCGCCGATGCGATCGCACAACCGTCCGGAAATCGGGGCGGCGATGATCGATCCGGCGCCGTAGACGCCCAGCGCCAGCCCCGCGCGCGCCGGACTGAAGCCGAGCTCGCGCGTCAGGTAGAGCACGAGGAATGGAATGACCATCGTGCCCAGACGGTTGATGAGCGTCGCGGCCGATAGCACCCAGAGATCCCGCGGCAATCCGCGCAGACTCCGCCACAGATTCATCCTCGGGAGCGTCAACGAGCGGTGTTCCCCTGAATCGTGTCCAGCCGCTGTACGAGCGACGCCTGCGCGCTGGAGAGCGCGTCGAGCCGCTCGAGCACCTCACGATGCCTGGCTTCGTCTTCGGTGGGGTGCTTCGCGACGAACGTGAGAGCCCCGCCAACCTCGAGCCGGCAGCTCTCGACGTCGTCGAGGATCGCAAATCCCTGGCGCCTCGCCGCCAGCTCCAGCTCGGGCAGCGTGATTGTTTCACGCTTGAGATTCTCGTGCAGTACTTTCCCGTCGCTGATCAGGGAATCCGGCTCGCCCTCGACGATTTTCTCCAGCCCCGGATGCTGATAAAGAAATCGAACTACGATCCAGTTGATTATGAGGAGCGCCGTAGCGCCAATCACTCCTCCGCCGAGAGAATTGTCCGGCCCGATGATGGCGTTCTGCACGGTGTTCGATAACACGAGCAGAACCACGAGGTCGAACGGATTGAGCTGCCCGAGCTCCCTCTTGCCGGCGAGCCGCAGCCCCACGAGCAGGAAGATGTAAACCGCCAGCGTTCGGAGCAGTTTTTCCGGAATGGAGATTTCCGGAGTGAAAAGCTGGTGCATTGGTATGATCACGGTCCTTGGGGTTGAGTGGAGACTCGAGTGACAGAGTGCCAACGCGGGGCTGCGCCGTCAACACGTCAATTTCCGGCTCAGTCAGAGCTCCGCGTCTTCGACTGAGTACGTCAGGCGTCCATTTACGATCCGAGCCGGCGCGGTGTACGGGTGCGCGCTGGTCTTCCCCACTTCCATGATGTGAAGAACCCGGAACCCGATGGAACACAGGACGTCGGCAATAATCGAGCGGTGGCACCGCCACCACACTGCCTCGGAGCACATGATCGCCGTCCTCGTACCATCGGCAACTGCCAGCAGATCGAAAAGGCCGTTCGCGAATTCCTCGGTGGCGATGTGGTCGGCGTAGCCGCGAAATGCGTCATTCCGCCAGACTGAATTGGGCGAGTCAACCACGGGCCGGCGGCGTCCGCCCAGTGACGGCAGCCAGATGTAATCAATTGCCGCTCCGGCAAGGGCAGCCTCGAGGGCAGTCTGATTGTACTGCGGGTGACTGCGCGACGATGGGAACCGACGCACGTCGGCGACTGTCTCGATGTCGTTGGCGCTCAGCAGCTCGATGAAGTCGGCAATCGGGCGCGTAGAGTGCCCAATCGTCCAGATCGTCTCATGAGTTTCGCTGAGCGTGTCCATCACCGGAATCTCCGCTGGACCTTCTGTCCGCCCGCAACGAGGGGTTTGACTGTGCGAAACCCGCCGTCCTGGTCACACGTTCACTTGTAAGCCAGGGCCGGCATCTGCAACTTCAACCCCCCGGAGGCAAAGTCGCCGTTGCGTACGCCGTTCAAACAGTCCTACAATGTAATGTCTCTCCTCGACACGCTCGGTTGGCGGCAATGACTGGAACCTGCGAAACCCGTCTCCTGGGCATCTTGGGGGATCGACACGCGTGACGACAGACGCCACTGAACCCGTCCTGAGCACAATGGGCGAGCACTACGTCGTCGACCGCGAGCTTGGTCGCGGGGGAATGGCCACGGTCTACCTGTGCACCGATACCCGCGACGGAAGCCGCGCCGCGGTAAAAGTGCTCCGCAAGGAGCTTGGCAGCTCGGTGGTGATCGAGCGCTTTCTTCGCGAGATCGCCTACGCGTCCGAGCTCGACCATCCGCGCATTCCAAAGGTTCTCGAGTCCGGAATGGTGGGCGAGGTGCCCTACTACGCGATGACGTACGTCGAAGGCGAGTCGCTGCGAAACCGCCTCGAGCGTGAAAAGCAGCTCGACATCGACGACGCCGTGCGCATCGCCTGCGAGGCCATCAGTGCGACGAGCTATGCGCACAAACGCGGCATCGTTCACCGGGACATCAAGCCCGACAACATTCTGCTCTCCGAAAGCGGGGTGTTCGTTCTCGATTTTGGCATCGCGAGAGCGATCGTCGAATCGGGGTCCGATCGGCTGACCTCCACGGGCATAGGTGTCGGCACCCCGGCGTACATGAGCCCGGAGCAGGCGCTGGGCGACCGTACTCTCGACGCGCGGAGCGACATCTACTCGCTCGGCTGCGTGCTGTATGAAATGATTGCCGGCATTCCACCTTTCGTCGGCCCCACGGCGCAGGTGATCATCTCGCGGCGGTTTGCGGCAAACGCTCCCCCGCTCCGGGAAGTGCGCGAGGGGGTGCCCGACTGGCTGGAGAATGCGATCGCCCGTGCTCTCGCCAAGGCGCCCACTGACCGCTGGAGAACCGCGGACGACTTCGCGAGGGCGCTGACAGCCCCTGGCGGCGGATCCGCCCGAATGTCAGGGTTGAGAGCGGCTTTCTGGCGCCGGCCGGTGACCCGAATTGTCGTGGCCGGCATCGCACTGACGACAATTGCGGCTGGTCTCGTCGCGTGGTCGATGGGCCGGCGCGGGTCTTTCGCCAACGCGCAGGCCGCGCTCCGCGCATGGGATTTTTCAACTGCGGAGACAGAGCTGCGGCGCCTGGTCAATGCAAACGGCACAGAACCCGGAACGCAGGTGGCGCTGGCGCAAGTCATGATGCTCGAGGGGGCACCAGCTACGGAGTGGAAACAGTACGTATTTTATGCGGCCGATCATCGGGCGCAGCTCACTCCGGCCGACCGGAAACGCGTCGACGCGCTCGCAGCTCTCTCGGCGGAGCGAGTTGGTGACGCTTGTCTGAGGCTGAATGAGACAGCGGCGCTCGACCGCGCGCGCGACCCTTCTGATTACGGATCGACTCTCGCCCTGGCGGATTGCCTCCGGCAGGATCCCGGAGTCGTCCCGGACAAAGCAAGTCCGTCCGGGTACCGGTTCAGGGCGAGTTATCAGCGCAGCGATTCGCTTTACGAATCGCTTTTGGACCGGCACGCGGGTAACCCCGCCGCTTACTCAGTGCTCATGCCGAGGCTGGAAAAGGTTCTGTCAATCGACAAGCGGAAGCTGCGCGGAGGTATTCTCGTCGGCTCGACACCCACAAACTTCTACGCTGTCCCGTCGCTTGTCGCCGACACTCTCGCCTATGTCCCGTACGCATACTTACCGTCGATAGGCCCGTGGCGCACCCTCGATGCGCCTGAACGACTTGCCGCCGCCTCTTCGCGAAACGGACAACGCCTTCGCGGGCTCGCCGTCCAGTGGATCCAGGTAGCCCCCGCTGACCCGAACGCTCATGAAACGCTGGCGCGCATTCTCGAGATGACGGGCGAGCTCAGTGGCAGCGACATCTCGGCGCTTCAGCAGATTGGCATTGCCCGCAGGCTGGCCGTCGATGCCGGGCGCCCTGCAGGCCCGCGTTATATCCGTCAGCTTCGTCTCGCCAGCGATCAGGTGAGACTTTACATCCGTCTGACACAGTTCGACCGTGCGGCGGCGCTCGCAGACACGATCCTTGACTGGCCGCGGGAATCCCAGGCCGACAGCGCGGCGCAGGACTCGATGAGCACGATGCTCAGGAATCTCGCTGCGCTTCGAGGCCAGCCGTCGCGAGTGCAGGACATCGAGGAAAGAGATGCCATTCACGCTCAGACGCGCCTGGCCACCGGCGAAGTCGTCCCGCTGCCGCCGGCGCTCGGTCGCGACG
>DATBZT010000376.1:0-39217 GCA_036513055.1 Gemmatimonadaceae bacterium
GTGGTGCTCGCAATTCGGGCACACGTTGAGGTTCCGCACGAATTTCTCGCGGATGTCGGTGTGCCCGCACTTCTCACATTTCTCCCACGCGTCCGGCGGGATCTCGTGCTTCTCGCGGCGCGGCTGGCGCGCCTTTTTCTCCTTCCGGAACCAAGCCATTAGCCGAAATGTGACCCGATGAACCGCTTCCCGCTACCCGTGCCCGCCACCCGGTACCCGCTATCCGTATCCCGTTACCCGGATCTTCTAGCTTTTCTTGAACGCGGCCTTGCCCCGCCCTTCGCCGGAGATGCGCATCAGCACGCCGATCGCCAGCCAGCTCGCCAGCATGAACGATCCGCCATAGCTGAAGAAAGGCAGCGGAATGCCGGTAATCGGCATGAGGTTGAGCGTCATGCCGACATTCACGAGAACGTGCACGAGCCAGCTCGCCATGAGGCCGAAGGCAACGAGCGAGCTGTAGGAATCGTTGGCCCGGCCGGCGATCTGGGTGATTCGCAGAAAAAGGGCGAGAAACAAAGTCAGCGCCACGGTGACGCCGATGAATCCCATCTCCTCGCCAACGACGGCAAAGATGAAGTCGGTATGCTGTTCCGGCAGGAATGCCAGTCGTTTCTGGGTTCCGAGAGTAAATCCCTTTCCAAAGAATCCGCCCGACCCGATCGCGATCTTGGACTGGATGACGTGGTAACCGGAAGCGCGAGGATCTGCCGACGGATCGATGAAAACACGGAGCCGGTTCTGCTGGTACGGCGCAAGCTTCTCCCACAGGATCGGCGCGACGACTCCCGTGACGACGTTCATGACCATCAGCACGATGCCTTCGACCAGATAGGGCCGATAGTACAGCACGAGCGCCAGCAGCACGAGAAACCATGCTCCCCACAAACCCGTGCTGAACGACAGCACAAGACTCACTACCGGGCTGGCAAGCAAGAGCAGGAGCGGCCACGCCACGCCGGACCAGTACAGCATGCCGAAGAAGATTCCGATGAAGACAATGCCGGTGCCGAGATCGGGCTGGAGCATGATGATGAGCCACGGAATCAGCACGATGATGGCCGGCTTCCACAGATCGAGCAGCGATTTGGGCGCCTCGCGCCGCGATGCCAGAACATGGGCCAGCATCAGAACGACCGTCAGCTTGGCAATCTCGGACGGCTGTCCAATGCGCACGCCGCCGATCGCCAGCCAGCTCTTGGTGCTTGCCGCCGTCCCTGCTCCCTTGCCCACAACGAGCGTCAGGCCAAGCAGGGCAGTCGAGAGAACGTACGCGGGAACGGTGACCCACTCGATGAATCGAACCGATGAGCGGCTGATGCCATAGGCGCCGATAATTCCGAAAAGCAGCCAGACCAGCTGCGATTTGTAGACGCGCGCAACCGCAGTGGGGGTGTCGGTCTGTCCCGCAGAGTAGACCATCGCCACGCCGAATATGGAAAGCAGAAGAGCGATGATGACGAGCGGGTAATCAGCAACTATGCGGCGCATCGGATCAACCGCCTGTGTCGATGAGCTCCACTGGAGCCGCCTTTGTATAGAAGCCGATTATCTTGGACGCGACACGGGCCGCCAGATAGCCGTGAATTCCGAACTCCAGAAACACGGCGACGACGATCGTTGGATTCTCGGCCGGCGCAAAGCCGACAAACCACGCGTGGTCCTTGTTCGGGTTCTCGGTGTTCTGGGCGCTGCCCGTCTTTCCGGCGATCACGAGACCTTGAATATTTGCCGACGCCGCGGTGCCGCCAACAGAGGTCACGCCCGCCATCGCCTGGCGGAGTCCCGCGATCTGCACGGACGTCAGCGTCATGATCTGCTTTCGCTCGGGATTCCTGGCGACGAGCTCCGGTTTTGCCGCCGCACCGTCCGTGGCCAGGGCGGTATAGAACTTCGCCATGTTGACCACGGTCTGTGAGTTGGCGCCCTGACCAATGGCCAGATTCAGCGCCTCGGCATTGCTCCAGTTGCGCGCACCAAACCTCCGATCGTAATACGCCTTGACGTCACGGCCCGGGAATCTCGGCATGTACTCATTGGGCAAATCGATCCCCGATTTGTCGCGGAACTGGAGGTCGATTCCCCCAGCAACGAGTCGTGCCAATCCGATCTTCATGCCGAGCTGATAGAAAAAAACGTCGCATGAGTGCGTGATGGCGTTGGCGAGACTGAGACTGCCGTGGCCTTTTTTTTCCCAGCACTTGAAGTACCGGCGACCGTATTGAAGCCCGCCCGAGCACGCGATAGGCATGTGGGAGTCGATGGTCACGAGTCCCTGTTCCAGCCCGACGGTCGCTGTCGCCAGCTTCCATGTCGAGCCCGGAGGATACGCGCCCTGAATGACCTTGTTGAACAGTGGACGACGCGGATCGGTGTTCAGCTCCTTCCAGTAGTCCGCGGGAATGCCGCCAGTGAACCGGTTGGGATCGAAGCTCGGCGCACTGTACAGCGCGAGCACCCCGCCAGTCTTCGGATCGAGCGCAATTGCACCGCCCTGCAGGGAATCGCCGAACACCGTCACCATGAACTTCTGCAGCTCGAGGTCAATGTTCGTTTTCAGCGCCGGCGCTCCGAGGGCATCGAGATCCGGGCGCGGTCCAACGCCACGCACCGGGCGGCCGCGAGCATCGACCTCGTCATAGCGCACGCCTTCCCTGCCGTGCAGCTCGGACTCGTACTGTTTTTCCAAACCGGCCTTGCCGATGACCTGCCCGGGCTTGTAGCCGTCGTACTGCGGCTTGTTGAGCTCTTCTTCGGTGATCTCACCGGTATAGCCAACGAACGATGCGACCGCCTGGCCGTCCGGATAGTAGCGCTTGGGAACCGACTGAATGATGAGACGCGGAAAGTCGATGCGATGCTCCTCGAGCACCGAGACGACGTCGATGGAGGCATCGGGAAGCACCACCGTCGGCCGTGTTGGCGCACGCCGGAAACGCCGGATGGCCGTGGCAATGTCGGTCTCGGTGAGCTGTAGCGTCGGCTGGAGGACTCTGAGCGATGCCTTGAGCGAGTCCTCGCTCGGCGCCACCAGCGATACGGCGTAGGCGGGCAGATTCTCGGCGATGATCTCCCCGTGGCGATCGTAGATGATTCCGCGCGGCGCCGGCAATGGAATCGGGCGCAGCCGATTCTCTTCTGACTGCCGCTCGTACGTTCCTACCTGCAGCACCTGCGTCCTGAAGAACGCGCCAAGCAAGAACACAAAGCCCGCCATCAGCGCGAAGGAGCTCAGCTGCGTTCGCCTCGCGATGTCGTTCGGGTGGAAGCTCATGCGTGCGACGGCTCGAGCATGGGACGCATCATCAGCAGCAGCAGTATTCCGGCAATCGCGGTGGCCGCAGCGGAAAGCGGGGACCAGAGAAGAAGCTGCTGGACGAGCTCGATGCCGCCCAGCCGCTGTTCGACAACGAAGTAGATGATGTCAAACGCCCACTTGCCGAGGAAGAAAAAAAACGCATTGAGAGCGAGATTGTCGGCAAAGAATACGGCTCTGAGCCACGACGCGAGGTAGCCGACAATCGTCATCGCTATCGCCGCGGCGCCCAGCGACTCGGGAGTCAGCGAGTCGGCAACCAGCCCCATCGCCAGGCCGATGAGCGCGGCGGCGGCGGGACGAACACGAATTGACGCGAGCAGCAACGCGAGCAGCAGAAAATCCATCGGAGCGCGCCACCCCAGCAGCGGACGCAGCGTGTAGTGCAGAATGACGAGTATGACAAACGTTACAAGGGCGCGCACTGTCCCGCCAAGTGTCATCAATTGCCCCTTGTTGGACTGCGTCCAAGAGTATCGCGCCGCACTGAGTCGCGGCGGGCGGAGTCACGCCTGGCCGAATCGCGCCGCGCCGCCGCGCGCCTTGCCGCCGCCCGTCTGGCTGCATCAGCGCGTGCTGCCGAATCGGTCGGAGCGACGACGGCGCCGGCCGGGCGTGGCGCGGTGAGTGTGTCCGGCCTGAGCTCGGGTGGCAGGCCGCCTGGTACCTGCCCGCCCGCGGTGGTGTCACGAGCCGCAGTCGTGTCGAGCGCCGCGCGCCGGGCCGCAGCCTCGGCGAGCGCTGCCGTCCTTGCCGCAGAATCGCCGGCAACTACAATCCGCCTGGCCGCCTCCTCCGCGCCGGTGACGCTCGCCCACACATTCTCGAAATCCTTGGTGACGCGATCGGTGCGGAGGATCATCACGGCACCTACATCGGCTGGAGAAACGGAGGGCTTGATCAGATAGCTCCGCGCCCAGCCTTCGGACGTTTTCACTTCCTCGAGGACTCTCCCAATGGGAATCCCTCGCGGCCACACACCGCCCAGTCCCGAGCTGACGATCAGCGTACCGGGCTTGAGCGCAGTCCGGAACGGAATGCCTCGGAGCTCCATCAGGTAGCCGCTAGTCGCGCTCGCCAGATGGGCCTGCACGATGCCGAATGCGCTGCCGTCCTCCGACATTGCGCTGACGCGAAAGTCGGGGTGGGTCCAGAGCATTGCCTGGCTCATCGTTGGATCGACGTCGGTCACCATACCGACTACACCTTCAGGGGCGACCACCGGACTCAGGCGGCGGACACCCGCGTTGGAGCCGGCGGTGAGCGTCATTGTGGTGATGTCGCGAACACCGCGTCCGTGAATCGCCTCGGCAGCGATGAATCCCCATTTGAGACGCGAGCCAAGCCCAATCACCTTGCGAAGCCGGTCGTTCTCATCTTCGAGGCTTTTGACGGTCATGGCGCGGAGAGTCACGCTGTCGCGAACGGAAGTCCGCTGCTCGTCGAGAAGCAGAGAGCGGCGGCTCGCCTCCGCTCTTTCCTGAAGCATTACGAGAGGTGCGAGGAAAGTCCGGCGCATAGATGTGGCCACCGGGTCCCGCATGCTGGGCGGAAGGCCTCGGGCAACGAGGCCAAGCAGGGCGCAGGCGCCCAGTACTATCAGGTCAACGCGATTGCTGCTTCGAAGTGCGCGCGCCACTCGAGCCTCAGGTGGCTAGTACGGACCAGTATTTTTCCTCGTCGTCGAGGATCCGGCCGGTACCGCGTACAACGCAGGTCAGCGGGTCTTCGTCAACGTGAATTGGCAAGCCGGTCTCCTGTGACAGGAGAACGTCGAGCCCGCGAATGAGTGCGCCACCGCCGGTCATCACGATGCCGCGATCGACGATGTCTGCGGCCAGCTCGGGCGGCGTGATCTCGAGCGCCCGCCGCACAGCTCCGACGATCTGCTGGATTGGCTCCTGCACTGCGTCGCGGATCTCGGCCGAATGGATGCGAACGCTCTTCGGGATTCCCGACACGAGATCCCTGCCCCGCACTTCCATCTCCCGCTCCTCTCCCACCGGATACGCCGATCCAATCTGTATCTTCACCTGCTCGGCCGTGGACTCACCGATGAGGAGATTGTAATTCTTTCGCATCGACTGGAGAATGGCCATGTCGATTTCGTCGCCACCCGTGCGGATGGACGTGTCGCTGACGATTCCCGAAAGTGCAATGACGGCAATCTCCGTCGTCCCGCCACCGATGTCGATGACCATGTTCCCAGTGGGCGTCTCGACAGGCAGCCCCACGCCGATTGCCGCCGCCATCGGCTCGGCAACCATGAATACTTCCTTCGCCCCTGCCCCGAGAGCCGAGTCGCGAACCGCGCGCCTCTCGACTTCAGTGATCCCCGAGGGAACGCAGACGATCACGCGCGGTTTCACCTTGAATACGTGATTCTCGATGATGAGGGCCAGAAAATAGCGCAACATCTTCTCAGTGACCTCGAAGTCGGCGATCACGCCGTCCTTCATCGGCCTGACGGCGATCACACCTTCCGGCGTGCGGCCGAGCATCCGCTTGGCCTCGAGGCCAACTCCCTTGATTTTCTTGGTCTCGCGGTCAAGCGCGACCACTGACGGCTCGTTGAGCACTATGCCCTCGCCCTTCACGTAGATCAGCGTGTTGGCGGTGCCGAGGTCTACGGCAATTGCATTGGCGGGAAACAGCGATCCCGCTTTGAAGAAGGGCCAGCGCATTTTATCTCAGCTCAGGAAGGAATCGACGTTTTTCAATGGCAAGCCGAATGCCTCGGCGACGGCGGGATACACAACGTGCCCGTCGACAATGTTGAGGCCTTTGCGAAGTGGAAGGCTCTCGCGGAGTGCGCGCTTCCATCCAAGGTTGGCGAGCTTGAGCGCGTACGGGAACGTGGCGTTGGTCAGCGCCAGCGTGGAGGTGCGCGGAACTCCGCCCGGCATGTTGGCGACGCCGTAGTGAATCACTCCGTCCACGACGTACGTTGGATTCTGGTGCGTGGTGGCGTGAATCGTCTCCACGCAACCGCCCTGGTCGATGGCAACGTCAACAATGACAGACCCGGGCTGCATCCTCTTGAGATCCTCGCGGCGAATCAGACGCGGTGCGACTGCGCCAGTAATCAGCACGGCGCCGACGACGAGGTCGGCCGTCGAGATCTGCTCCAGGATGTTATGACGATTCGAGTAGATCAGCGTTACGTTGGCCGGCATCACGTCGGACAGATACCGCAGGCGCTCGAGAGAAAGATCGAGGACTGTGACCTTGGCCCCCATGCCAGCGGCCATCTTCGCGGCATTGATGCCGACGATTCCGCCGCCCAGGATGACGACCTTCGCCGGCGGTACTCCGGGGACTCCGCCGAGCAGCACGCCACGGCCGCCGTAGAGCTTCTCCAGATACTTCGCGCCTTCCTGCACCGCCATGCGTCCCGCCACCTCTGACATCGGAATGAGGAGCGGCAGCTCGCGGTTGGCCATCTCCACGGTCTCGTAAGCGATGCAGGTGGCTCCGCTGGCAATGTGCGCGCGCGTGAGCGCCTCATCGGCCGCGAAATGGAAATAGGTGAATATCAACTGGCCCTTTCGCATGCGTGGCCACTCGCGCTTGATGGGCTCCTTCACCTTCATGATCATGTCGGACTCGCCCCACACGGTGGCCGCGTTAGGCGCGATGCGCGCGCCAACGGCCGTGTAGTTCCCGTCCGGAAATCCGCTGCCTTCACCAGCTCCCTGCTGAATCAGAACTTCATGGCCGGCAGCGACGAGCGCCTCGGCACCTGCGGGAACGAGCGCGATGCGATTCTCGTTCGTCTTTATTTCCTTCGGAACGCCGATCTTCATGCGATGGTTGTCTGTTGATGTTAGAGATTCAATGCCGGACGCGGCGCCGCGCCGGGACCAAGACTCACTACGGTTTGGCGATCCGGCGAAAAAAAATCGTTGCAGACCGCCAGCACGCTCTCCCGATCAATCGAATCGATCAATGCAAGCACTTCATCGAGCGATCGGAAATCCTCGTCGTATAGCTCGACGCCGGCAGCGCGATACATGCGCGAGGATACGCTTTCCAGTGAAAGTGTAATCTGACCCTTTAGCTGGTTTTTGCCAGCGGTAAGCTCATCTTCGGGAATTCCTTCGGATGACACGCGGGAAAGCTCGTCGCGTATCGCATCGATGGCGAGCCCGGCAGTTTCCGGAGCCGTCCCGACGTACACTCCGTGAATGCCGGAGTCGTGATGGAAAGACTGGAACGTATATACAGCGTAGGCCAGGCCAAGCTCCTCCCGAACCCGCTGGAACAACCGCGAGCTCATGCCTCCACCGAGGAGCGTGCTCACCAGCGAAAGCGCATACCGGCGCGGGTCGCCGTGGGGCACCGTGGCCGACCCGAACACCACGTGCGTCTGCGCGCCGTCGCGCTCGAAATGGGTGACGGTGGGCAGAACGGGGACGGCCGGAACCGACTGCAGCCGTGACTGACCGCCGGAAGGAATGGATGTCCAGCCGGTCGCCTCGAGGAGCCCAACCAGATCGTCATGCTCGACGTTCCCCGACGCGGCAACCACGACATGTTCCGGGTGATAGGCCCGGTCATGAAGGCCACGGAGATCCGCCGTCGTAAACGACCCCACCGTCTCGCGCGTGCCGAGTATGGGAAAGCCATAGGGATGAGCGCCCCAGAGCTGCGCACCATGAAGCTCGAAAACGAGGTCGTCGGGCGTATCCTCCACGGTGCTGATTTCCTCCAGCACTACTTTTCGCTCGAGATCGAGGTCGCATTGGCGAAGAAGCGGGCGGAAGATGAGGTCGGCGAGCACGTCGGCGGCGATGTAGACGTGCTCGTCGAGCACCCGGGCCTGATAGGCGGTGTGCTCGCGCGACGTGTAGGCGTCGAGAGAGCCCCCGACAGATTCCAGCGCCAGCGCCAGCTCCCGCGCAGACCGCCGCTGGGTTCCCTTGAACACCATGTGCTCGAGGAGGTGCGACAGGCCCATCGTCGCCGGGCTTTCGTGCAGCGATGCTGCCCGCACCCACGCTCCCAATGCAACTGACCGTACTCCCGGCATGTGTTCCGAAAGTACGGTCAGACCGTTAGCGAGAACGGTTCGGCGAAGCGTTACATCGTTCGACGCGAGAAGGGTCACTCCCGGCCGCGACCTCCACCACTTCGTGGGGGACGCCCGCCGCGCGGACGGCGTGGACGGTCTTCTTTTTGTCCAACGGCGGCTGCTGCCTCACCTTCGGCTGGCGCATACCCGTCGTCGCCTGACTCCCGCGTCTCCCCGCCACGGCTTCCGCCGCCCGAGGCGCCTCCCGAAGACCCATCACCGCCGGACTCCCCGCCGGCACCTGCTTCCGGCTTGGGCTCCAGCGCCTTCATTGACAGGCGAAGGCGGCCGCGCTCGTCACGCTCGAGGAGCTTGACCTTCACGCGGTCGCCCTTCTTCACGACGTCTTCCGTTTTCTCCGTACGCCCGTGCTTGAGCTCGGAGATGTGCACCAGACCTTCGGTGCCCGGCATGATCTCGACAAAAGCGCCGAACGCCGTCGTGCTCTTGACCGTTCCTTCGTACGTGTCGCCGATGATCGGCTCGGCGGTGAGCGCCTGAACCATCTGGCGCGCCCGCTCCATCGCCTCGCCACCGACAGCGGCGATCGTGACGAGACCCGAATCGTCGACTGTGAGCTCGGCGCCCGTCTCTTCCTGGATCCCGCGAATGGTCTTGCCCTTCGGGCCGATCAGCTCGCCGATCTTCTCGGGGTTGATGCTGATTGTCACGATACGCGGCGCGTATTGCGACAGGTCGGAACGCTGCGCGGGCAGCGCCTTTTTCATCTCGCCAAGAATGTGGAGCCGGCCTTCGCGGGCCTGGGCCAGCGCCTCGTCCATGATCTTGAGGTCGAGACCCTGAATCTTGATGTCCATCTGGATGGACGTGATCCCGTTGTCCGTGCCGGCGACCTTGAAGTCCATGTCGCCGAGATGGTCCTCGGTGCCAAGGATGTCGGTGAGGATCGCGTATTTCTTCCCTTCCTTGATGAGACCCATCGCCACTCCGGCAACGGCTCCCCGAATCGGCACGCCGGCGTCGAACAGCGCGAGCGAGCCGCCGCACACCGATGCCATCGATGACGATCCGTTCGACTCCAGAACGTCGGAGACGATGCGGATTGTGTACGGGAATTCGTCGAACGGCGGCAGAACACTCTGAAGCGCGCGCTCGGCCAGGTTTCCGTGGCCGATTTCGCGACGGCTCGTGCCACGCATCGGGCGAACTTCGCCGGTGGAGAATGGCGGGAAGTTGTAATGAAGCATGAACGACTTGGTCGACTCGGCTGCCTCATCGATGCTGTCGAGGCGCTGGACGTCGTTGGCCGTTCCCAGCGTGACAACCACGAGCGCCTGAGTCTGGCCGCGCGTGAACAGCGCCGATCCGTGGGCACGCGGCAGCACCTGCGTGTCGATCGAGATCTGGCGGACTTCCTTGGGTCCGCGGCCATCCACTCGCTTGCCCGAATCGAGCACCTGCGCGCGCAGACTGTCGTATTCAACATCGTCCACCAGCGCGCCAACATCCTTTGCGTTTTCGGGAAACTCGGCGACGAGGGTCGTGGTGGCTTGCTTCTTTGCCTTCTCCACCGCCTGAACGCGGGTATGCTTGTCGGCCTGATTGATTGCCGTGACGATGGCGCCTTCGAGAAGAGCCTTGACTCGCTTCTCCAATGCTTCGGGCGGCGTGGCTTTCTTCCACTCCATCTTCTCGGCCCGGCCTGCGGAGAGCATCTCCTCCTGAATTGCGATCAGCTCGTTGATTCCGCCGTGCGCAACCGTGATGGCTTCGAGCACTTCGGCTTCGGCCACCTCGATCGCTCCCCCTTCGACCATCATGATCGAGTCTTTCGAGCCGGCGACGACGATGTCCATGTCGCTGTACGGAAGCTGCTGGAACGTCGGGTTGAGGATCCAGTTCTCCTGAACGCGTCCAACGCGAACGCCGGCGATCGGCCCCATGAAGGGGATCTTCGAACTGTTGATCGCGTAGGAGGCCGCGAGAAGGGCGATTACATCGGCGTCATTCTCCTGGTCGGCGGAGATGATGTAGATGAATACCTGGACTTCGTTCTTGAATCCTTCCGGAAACAGCGGCCGGATGGACCGGTCGATGAGTCTCGCCTTGAGGATTTCGGAGTCGTGGGGGCGGCCTTCCCGCTTGATGAATCCACCCGGGATTTTTCCGGCGGCGTAGGCCTTTTCCCTGTACTCGACGAGGAGGGGGAAAAATGAGAGCGGACTTTCGGTGTCGCTGACCGTTACTGCCGCGAGAACCATTGTCTCGCCGAACTGCACCAGGGCCGAGCCCGATGCCTGTTTTGCCATGCGGCCCGTCTCGATGACGAGCTTCCTGCCCGCGAATTCGCGTTCAATACGTTGCATTCTTTGCCTTCGTTTTCTCTAGAGAACACAAAACGCGCGGGCAGCACTGTGCGCCCGCGCGCGGACATCAGATGATCAGGCTAGTAACGGAGTGCAAGATCGGCGATGATCTTGCGATAACTCTCGAGGTCGGTGCGCTTGAGATAATCAAGCAGGCGGCGGCGCCTTCCAACCATCTTGAGGAGGCCGCGACGGCTGTGGTGGTCCTTTGCATGGACCCGGAAATGATCCGTCAGGTAGTTGATGTTCTCGGTGAGAATCGCAACCTGAACCTGGGCCGAGCCGGTATCGCTACCGTGCGTCCGGTACTTCTCGATAGTAGCTGTCTTCTGAAATGCCATTGATGCTGTGCTCTCCGCGCGCGCATGCGCGCTGGTGTCTTTGAATCGTCGTAAGCCTTGTAACTTAGCCGACTTACGGGCTTGTGTAAAGTCCGGCACACTGAAGAACTGCAACCAAGAACCACCTGCTGGGAGCCCCCAGATGAAAAAAGGTGCCAGCCCTGTGCCGCCTACGAGAGAACAGATCCGTTTTCAGGTCCCGGGCTTGACGTCTTCGACACGGCTCCCGACCACTCCATCGTGCAGCAAAAGATCAAAGGCCTCTCCCGCAAAGAATTGCGCAGCGCTCGACAACGTCTCGCCGTCCGGCCGCCGCGCAACTGCGTAACCGCGTGACAGCGTTGCCAGCGGGCTGAGTGCGTTCAGACGGCCGGCGACACCCCCGATTCCCGACCGGCGCTTCTCGACGAGGCGCACTGCCGCCGCACGGAGGTCTCGCGACGTGGTCCTGAAGTCGGCCTGCGCAGACGCTGAGCGGTGAGTGATCGCCGAGACGAGTTTCGCATGCCGGGCGCGCAGCGCGGCCTGAAGGTCCGCCAGAGCCGGCACCGCGTGCTCTGCGGCGGCTGAAGGCGTAGCGGCACGCATGTCGGCCACCAGATCGCAGACGGTCGTGTCGATCTCATGCCCGACTGCCGATATCACCGGCACCTCGCAATCGCAGATTGCACGAGCCACCGACTCGTCGTTGAAGGCGCGCAGATCGTCCCGCGCCCCGCCGCCGCGGCCGACGATGATGACATCCACTCCCTTCCAGCGCCTCACGCGCAACAGCGCCGCGCGAATCTCACGCGGCGCGCTCTCTCCCTGCACCGACGCGCAGGAGACGATGATCTCTATGCCCGGACGCCGTCGCGTCGCCACTGAGATGATGTCGTGGAGAGCCGCCCCATTTGCGCTCGTGACGATCCCGAGGCATCTGGGGAAAAGCGGGATCGGGCGCTTCCGGCCCGGCTCGAGCAGGCCGTCGGCCCGCAGGCGGGCGAGTGTCTGCTCCATCGCCTTGCGCCACAAGCCGTCGCCCCGCGCCTCGAGCCTGGTGATTCTGAGCTGCAGCGAGCCGCGCGCGGGAAACATCGTCATCTGAGCGAGCGCGACAACCTGCATTCCGTCGTCAGGCGACGCGGGAATACCCTGCTGGTCGCGCGACCAGATGACACACGCCATCTGTGAGGCCGAGTCACGCAGTGAGAAGTACCAATGACCATTGCGATGGCGCTTGAAATCCGTCACCTCGCCCCGCACCCAGAAATATCCGAACGTCTGCTCGACGAGCGTCCTGGTGGAGTTGTTGAGATCGGTGACGGTGATTGCGGACTCGCGCGTCGCACCCGGGGCCGAACGCGCGAGCTCACGGGGAGACGACAGCTCTGACGGATCGGACGAGCGTGGCGGTATCCGCGGGCTCACGCCGAGACCCTCTCGTCGCGATGTACGGCGCCTGCGTCCGCAAATCGCGCGGCCGACCGCACTGTATTGGAAAGAAGCATTGCAATCGTCATCGGCCCGACACCTCCGGGCACCGGTGTGATGAGCGAGGCCACCTCCCGCGCCGATGCCATCTCGACGTCGCCGACCAGCCTGTAGCCGCCGCGCGCCGTGGAGTCCGCCACTCTGTTCATGCCGACGTCGATGACCACGGCGCCCGGCATTATCATTTCACCCGTGACGAGATTCGGGCGCCCGGCCGCTACTATAAGGAGCTCAGCCCGCCGCGTGTGCGCCGCGAGGTCGCGTGTATGCCGGTGACAAACGGTCACCGTGCAATTCCCCATCGGCCGGTCCTGCGCAAGCAGTGCCGCCATCGGCTTGCCGACGATGTTGCTGCGCCCGATGATGACGCACTCCTTGCCCGTCGTCGTCACCCCAGCGGCACGGAGCAGCTCGATGATCCCCGCCGGCGTGCACGACACGAATCCGTCGGATTGCCCGATGAGCAGCTTGCCGACATTCACTGGGTGGAATCCGTCGACGTCCTTCAGTGGATCGATGCGGCGGATCACCGTATCGCTATCGATCTGCCGCGGCAGCGGCATCTGCACCAGAATGCCGTGGATCGAGCTGTCGGCGTTGAGCGCGTCGATGCGCGACAGCAGCTCCGCCTCCTGCGTGTCGGCCGGAAGCCGAATCGTCGAGCTGTAGATGCCCGCTTCCTCTGATGCTGCTCCCTTCGAGCGAACGTATGCCCTGCTGGCCGGGTCTTCGCCAACGAGAATGACGGCGAGCCCAGGCCGCACACCGCGAGCAACGAGCGCCGCGGTTTCACTCGCCACACGCTGCCTCACGTCGCGAGCTATCGCAACGCCATCGATTAGCTCAGCGGGCAAAATCCACCGAGCGTGTCTCGCGAATCAGCACCACTTTGATCTGCCCCGGATACTGGAGCTCTGACTCGATCCGCCGCGCGATCTCGTCGCTCAGCGACGCCATCCGTGCCTCGTTTATGTCGTCGGGCGTGACGATGACACGTACTTCGCGGCCGGCCTGGATCGCGAACACTTTCTCGACGCCCCGGTACCCGGACGCAATGCGTTCCAGACCCTCGAGACGCTTCACGTATGTCTCGAATGCTTCGCGCCGTGCCCCGGGGCGCGACCCGGAAATGGCGTCGGCGGCCTGTACCAGCACCGACACTTCGCTCTCGTGCGGAACGTCGTCGTGGTGCGCCGCAATGCAGTTGATCACGAGAGGATTCTCGCCGTACCGCGTGGCCATTTCCACACCGAGCTGCACGTGCGTGCCTTCGTGTTCGTGCGTGAGGACCTTTCCCATGTCGTGCAGCAGCGCGCCGCGCCTGGCCATCGCCACGTCGAGCCCCAGCTCCGCCGCCATGATTCCCGCCAGCCACGCCACTTCCTGCGAGTGCGACAGGATGTTCTGGCCGTAACTCGTGCGCCAGCGCATGCGGCCAATGAGCTTGATCAGCTCCGGATGCAGCCCGTGCACGCCGCTGGCATACGCAGCCCGCTCGCCCGTGTCGACAATCCCGGCGTCCACCTCGATCTTCGACTTGCCCACGACTTCCTCGATGCGTCCCGGATGTATCCGGCCGTCCGCAACGAGCTTTTCCAGGGACAGTCTGGCGACCTCGCGCCGAACTGGGTCGAAGCACGAAACCACGACCGTGTCCGGCGTGTCGTCGATGATCACGTCAACGCCAGTGATGAGCTCGAATGCACGGATGTTTCGGCCCTCCCTTCCGATGATTCTGCCTTTCATCTCGTCGTTCGGCAGCGCCACGGCGGATACGGTGGTTTCAGCCGTCTGTTCGGCGGCGATTCGCTGGATGGCGAGTGCGATGATCTTCTTGGCTTCGCGATCGGCGTTGCGCTTGGCCGTGTCGCGAATGTCCCGGATGCGGTTTGCGGCATCGGCCTGCGCTTCGTCTTCGAGGCGCTGAATCAGCTCCGCCTTAGCTTCCTGGGCCGTAAGACCGGCGAGCTGCTCGAGACGGCGCCGTTCCTCTCCCACGAGACGGTCGAGCTCCTGCTCCCGGGATCCCATCGCCTGCTGCCGGGCGTTGAGCGAGGTCATCTGGACCGAAGCGTCCTTCTCGCGCTGCTCCAGCAGCTCGAGCTTGCGGTTGAGGAGGGATTCCTTTTCCTGGACGCGGCGCTCTTCGCGCTCGACCTCTTCCCGGCGCTTCCGCGCCTCAAGCTCCCACTCCTCACGCAGGCGGATGAGCTCTTCCTTGCCGGTGAGAACCGCGGTCTTGCGGAGGGACTCGGCCTCTCGGGACGCATCATCGAGGACGCGTTTTGCGGTTTCTTCGGCGGTGGACTGGGAGCGCGCCTGTCGTGCGGTCTCGCCTGCCCGTCCAATCCGACGCCCTACAAAGAAAAAAGCCGCGCAGGCTGCTACAAACAGTAGTACACCAGCCACGGCGAGCCACGCTGTTTGAGTCATTGGGATCTATGTAGAGCCCGCGGCAATGCCACAGGCGGCCCTAATCGCGCCGAAAAGTCGTCGCGTCTCTTAGCGGTAAACTAACTCTACCGCTTGGCGGGTGGGAGCCACGGCCGGATTTGGGCGCTGAGCTCGGTCATGGACGACGCCAGCCGGGCGGCCTCGACCCGCGCCTCGAACAGCTCGCCGGCAATCCGCAAAGCGGCGAGGATCGTGGCCTTCTGGCTCTCCACTATCTGGCCCGCCTGCATCGTCTCGGCGATCGTCTCATCCACATAAGCGGCAACCGCGCGCGCGTGCTCCGGCGTCGTCTCCGTGCGCAGAGTGTACTCGCCACCAAGGATGGTCACCTTCACCACGTTCTTTCGCAAAGTCATCGCGCAGCCCCCTCGTCCTGCTGGCGGAGGAATCGGACCCGGTCGAGCATTTTCCGGGTGCGCCCCCGAGCCTTCTCGAGACGAAGCTTCAGGCTCGCGTTCTCGCGCTCGAGCTTCTCGATTCGCTCAGGGCTGACACGCGTTGCCCCGGGGGAACCTTCCAGCGCCTTCACCCTCGCTTCCGCCTGAAGCGCCCGCCGGCGAAACGAAGCAAGCTCGTCACCCAGATGATTCACGAGCCGCTCCAGCTCGGCAAATGCCGATTCCATGTCAGGCTGTTCGTTGTTTGACGCCAAGTTCCGCCTCTAGTGTTTTCACAATCTTCGCCGTTCGCCCTTGAATCTCCTTGTCGCGTAGTGTGCGCTCCGGATGGCGGAACGTCAACGCCCATGCGAGACTGCGGGAGCCGGCCGGAATTTCTCCGCCGCGGAATTCGTCGAACAACACGAGCTTCTCGAGCAGCTCGCCGGCAGACTCGTTTATGACCTGCTCAACCTCGGCGGCACGAACGGAGTCGGGAACAATAAGGGCGAGATCGACCTCGATTGCCGGCATGGCCGGAATGGCCGAGTAAACAGGCAAAGCCGCATGTCTGGCGGCAGCCATTCCATTGAGTGGTGGCAGCGACACCGCGGCCGATGCGTCGAGGGCCTCGAGGTTGATTTCAACCGCAAAAGCAGGCGCTGCCCACGCCGGCCCGTCGAGCGTCGCGGAAGTGACGACGCCAACGGTCACGTCGCCCGCCATCACGTTCCACAACGCGCCGGATTCGGCGGGCACGCAGGAAATGGGATGTCCCGGAAAGGCGGCTTCACCAACCGCTTCGGCGAGACCTTTGGCATCCCATTCGTCGTACAGCGGTGGCTTTGGCTCGGTAAAATGCGGCGGCCGGCGATGTCCCATCACGAGGACGGCCGCGTGCATCCGTTCATCGGGCAGTGCGCCGGCAACGGGTTCTCCACGAGCGAACACGGCACCCAGCTCGAACAATCGGACGTCGCGTTGCATGCGTGACAAGTTGTACTCGGCGCGTCGCGCCAGCGTGTCGACGACGCTTTGACGAAGGAAGGCTTCGTCCTCGGCGAGGGGATTCCGCACGCGAACAGACCGTTCGTCGCTATGGCGGGTGAAAGGAACCGGTCGCGCCTCGAGCAAGCCCGCCGCGACACAGCAGGAACGAACCCGCGCGATGCGCGCATGCAGCGGCGACTCCGGTACGTTGCCCGGACGAAACGGCCGGATTTCGGCAGAAAAAATGTCGTAGCCGTGGAGTCGCGCGATTTCCTCGATCACCTCCGGCTCGCCGACCACGTCGCTGCGCCATGACGGCGGAGTGACATGGATGACCTGATTCTGATCGTCTCGCACCACCGTGAAGCCCACAGCGGAGAGCAGACTTTCGCTCTCGGCTGCCTGGATCGGCTCACCAAGCAGCCGCTGCACCCGGCTGGTGCGGACGGTAATCGCCGGCAACGGCTCGATGTCTCCCTGCACGTCAGCCGGCTTGCCGCTCAGTGTGCCACCGGCAACGGCGACAATCAGGTCGACTGCAAACTGGAGGTGCCGCGGCAGGGCTGAGATATCCACGCCCCGCTCGAAACGATAGCTCGCATCGGTTGACACACCGAGTTTCCGGCGCGTAGCGCGGATTCTGCGTGGGTCAAACGCTGCCACTTCGAGCAGAACATCGGTTGTGCCGTCAGTGACTTCGCTTCCCTCTCCACCGATGACGCCGGCAATTGCCTGGGCGCGCCCGGCGTCGGCAATGACTGTCATTCCATTGTCGAGCGCGCGGTCGACACCGTCGAGCGTTCTGATTTTTTCGCCCGGTCGTGCGCGACGCACCACCACGCGCCCGCCGTTGAGACGGGCGAGATCGAACGCATGCGTCGGCTGGCCGAAACCGTGCAGCATGTAGTTCGTGGCGTCGACGACGTTGTTGATGGAGCGTGCTCCAACGGCTTCAATTCGCGCTGCCAGCCACGGCGGACTCGGCGCGATCTTCACGCCTCGAATGACTGCCGCCATGTAGCGCGGGCAGCCATCGTCGTCTTCGACGGCAACATCAACAGGCGGACCCTCGCCGGCTTTTCCGATTGAGTGAACTGCGCCGGGAATCTCCGGCACCATGAGCGGCGAGAAAATCGCAGCGGAAATCTCGCGGGCCAGTCCCTCGTGGGACAGCAGGTCCGGACGGTTCGGAAGAACGTCAATGATGAGGCGGGTGTCGCCGACAGCAACGGCGTCCAGAAAACGCGTCCCGGGCGCTACGTCGATGTCGAGCGCCATGATCCCCTCGTGATCAGTGCCGAGCCCGAGCTCGCGTGGCGAGCAGAGCATGCCTTCGGAAATTGCGCCGCGAATCTTGCGCTTCTCCAATCGCAGACCGCCGGGGAGAGTCGAGCCGACGGGAGCGAAGGGATAGAGCGTGCCGACAGTCACGTTGGCGGCGCCGCAGACGACGTTTATGAGCTCAGGCTGCCCGGCGTCGACTTTGGTCACCCAGAGGTGATCGGAGTCAGGATGCGGCGCCGCTTCAACCACGCGGCCGACGACAATCTCGCTGAGGTCAGCGCGAAGACGAATCAACTCGTCAACGGTTGCCGCCCGCGACGTCAGGAGGTCGCGCAGCTGTTCCGGACTCAGGTCGAACCGGACGAAATCGCGAAGCCACTGATATGACGCGTTCATCCTGCCATCTGCTCCAGAAACCTCATGTCGGAGTCGTAGAGAATCCGAATGTCGGGAATGCCATAGCGCTGCATTGCAATGCGGCCCGGCCCCATTCCGAAGGCCCAGCCGGTGTAGCGTTCGCTGTCCACGCCGGAGGCATCGAGCACGGCCGGATGCACCATGCCGGAGCCGAGTATCTCGGACCAGCCCGTGTTCTTGCAGGCGGCGCAGCCCGAGCCTTTGCACAGCGTGCACTCGACGTCCATCTCGGCAGACGGCTCGGTGAACGGGAAGAAGCTCGGGCGAAAGCGTGTCCGCGTCGACCCGAAAAACCTGTTGGCAAAATGGGTCAGCGTGGCCTTCAGGTCTACAAAGCTTATTCCTTCGTCCACCGACAGACCTTCGATCTGCGCGAACACGGGCGCATGTGACGCGTCGAAGAAATCGCGACGATACACGTTGCCTGGCGCGAGAATGCGAATCGGCGGCTTGAATGACTGGAGCGTCCTGATCTGCACCGGCGACGTGTGCGTGCGCAGGAGAACGCTGTCGTCGAGATAGAGCGTGTCGTGCATGTCCATCGCCGGATGGTCGGGCGGGAAATTGAGCGCCGTGAAATTGTGCCACTCTGTCTCGGCCTCGGGGCCGAGGGCGACGGTGAAACCGAGCTCCCCGAAAATCTCCTCGATTTCTTCGATGACGAGAGTGACCGGATGCTTTCCGCCTTTCCACCGGCGCCGGGCGGGCATTGTCAGGTCGCGCGCAGTGGTCGACGGTATGGTCGCGGCCAGCTCCGAAGCCCGCGTTTCGAGAGCCTGCTCGACAGATGCCTTGGCCCGGTTCGCGGCGGCTCCGCCCGGGCGGCGATCGTCGGGCGAGAGCGACGGCAGCTCGCGGATGAGCGTGGTGAGTGCGCCGCTCTTCCGGCCTGTGAGCTGGTTGCGCGCCGACTCGAGCTCAGCAGTTGAAGAAGCAGCCGCCATCAATGCGGCGGCGTGCTCTTCGAATGCGGCAATCTGCTCGAGAAACTCCTGAAGCGTCACTTTTCCGTTGGGACAAAGGATGGATAGTGAAAAAGGCGGCCCCGGAACGTCGTGCTCAAGCGTTCCCGGGCCGCCCAGACTGCACCAGCAGCCCTAGGCCGCCGCGAGCGCAGCGCGTGCGGCTTCGGCCAGAGCTCCAAAAGCTGCGGGATCGTTGACTGCAATGTCGGCGAGCACTTTGCGGTCGATCTCCACCCCCGCGCACTTCAGCCCGTTCATGAACACACTGTAGCTCATGTCGTGCTGGTGTGCGGCGGCGTTGATGCGGACTATCCAGAGCTTCCGGAAATCCCGCTTTTTGTTCTTGCGATCGCGGTAGGCGTACTTCCACCCGCGCTCGACGTTTTCCTTCGCTGCCTTCCAAAGCTTGCTGCGAGCGCCGAATGCGCCGCGAGCGGCCTTCATCACCTGCTTCTTGCGCTTCAGGCGCACTACGTTCGATCTGACGCGAGGCACTGTAGGTCTCCTTTACGCCTGCAGGAGGCGCTTGATGTTCTTCGCCTCGCCGCGGGTGGTGATAGTCGTTGCCTGGCGAAGCCGGCGCTTCCGTTTGGAAGTCTTCTTGGTGAGGATGTGGCTCTTGAACGCCTTCATGCGCTTGACCTTGCCGGTCCCCGTGATGGAGAACCGCTTTCGGGCGCCCCTGTGACTTTTCATCTTCGGCATTTGTAAATCTCTTTATACGTGGGTGACCTGACCGCTCGTCCTACTTGGGGGCGAGAATCATCGTCATGAACTTTCCTTCGAACTTTGGCTCGGCTTCGACTTTCGAGACGTCCGCCAGCTCTTGCGCAACCCGGTTTACCACTACACGGCCCAACTCGGGGTGCGCAATCTGACGTCCTCTGAACATCAACGTCACCTTCACCTTGTTGCCTTCGGCCAGAAACTCGCGCGCATGGCGGGTTTTCGTGGCGAAGTCGTGCTCTTCGATTCCAGGACGGAATTTCACTTCCTTCAGATGGATCACGTGCTGCTTTTTCTTGGCCTGCCGCGCCATCTTGGCCTGCTCGAACTTGAACTTCCCGTAGTCCATGATGCGGACAACCGGGGGACGAGCCAACGGTGCGACTTCAACCAGATCCAACCCCTGTTCGACCGCCGCGGCCAGTGCTGAGTCGACATCCATGATTCCCAGCTGAGCGCCATCGGCGGCAATCACGCGGAGCGGGCTGATGCGAATCTGCCTGTTCACGCGCACACGTTTTGTGGTGTCCTGAATACTCGGCTACCTCTATTGAAAGAAGACTGAAAACGAAAAGCGCGAGCCCCGTTTAAGAAGCCCGCGCGGAATCGAGACCGGAATAGTCCTCCGGCCCCGCTCGGCGTGAACCTCTGCAGCACGCCTCGCGCTCGTGCGAGGGCCGAAGGGTGAAGCGGCCCGCCGGGCCGCTCGCTTGTCGAATTGTAACTCTCGAAGATTAAGTGAGTTGCGCCGGCCGGGCAAGGTCAGCGCGGAAAACTGCTAGGTGGCTTTTCTTTAGTCGTTGATGAGCCGGTAGCTCTTCCCATCGTGCTCGACATATCCCCACGGGACTGTCGCGTCGTGCTCGAAAATGAGAAGCCAGTGCTCGTCTTCCGCTCGCCGGAGTATGCGGCGTTTTGTCTCGAGCGTGACGAGCGGCTCGACGTCGTAACCCATGATCCACGGCAGCGGAAGGTGGGCGTGGGTCGGCAGCATGTCAGCAAGAAAGAATGCCCTCTCGCCACCGGATTCAATGAGTACGCTCTCGTGAAATGGCGTGTGACCCGGCGTCGGAATTACGCGTATGCCCTTCACGATCTCCCGCTCACGGCTGACGAACTCGAACATTCCTTCGGCAACGACGGGCATGAAGTTGCGCGGAAAGTAGCTCGCGCCGGTGCGTTCATTGGGGTGGGTGGCGTAGTCGTACTCCCCGCGCTTCACGAAATACCGTGCATTCGAGAACGACGGTTTTATGGTTCCAGCCTCGTCGCGCCAGGTATTACCGCCGGCGTGATCGAAGTGCAGATGAGTGTTGATCACTATGGCCACATCCTCAGGCCGGGCTCCCACCGCGCGCAGTCCGTCCTCGAGACACGTGCGGCCATCCGCGCCTTCGTTATCGAGTCCGTAGATCTGCTTGAACTTGTCGTCTTCCTTGTTCCCTGCACCGGTGTCGACGAGCACGAGGCCGGAGGGATGCTCGATGAGAAGGCAGCGCATCCCAAGCTGGATACGGTTCCGGTCATCGGCGGGAATCCGGCGCTCCCAAAGTGGCTTTGGAACGACACCGAACATTGCCCCACCGTCGAGCTTCTGGCCGCCGGACTGAATTGCGTGAACGGTGAGCTTCCCAATGGTGCGGGTCTGAACCAGCGGAAGCGGCGCGCTCATGCTGTCGTGTCCGATGCGGGACCGGGCAGAGCCGACCGTCGTCGCGCGCGCGCCCGCGCTCGGGCAGCGCGGGCAGCCCGGACAGCTTGAACCCCCATCAGCTGATCGAGATCGTCCCACGTCACGCAGCCGCGATCGGCCGCATCCTCCAGCAGGCGCAGGAGGCAACGGGCGGTGGCGATCGCGTCGCCGGCGGCGCGGTGACGCCCCGAGATCTCCACGCCATAGTAGTTCGCCACATGGTCCAGCGAGCGGCGGGGAAGCTGCGGAAGAATCTTTCGCGCCAGACGCACCGTGCACAGCCGCCGACCGATGAGCTGCTGGCCCGAAGCGCGGAAAACTTCGGAGCAGATGAATCGCCAGTCGAAGTTCGCGTTGTGCGCCGCGAAAACGTTGCCCGCGATCACGTCGAGTAGCTGTGGCTCGACGGCAGCAAAGGTAGGCGCATCCTTGACCATGTCCCAGTTGATGTTCGTAATCTGGGTGATGAACGCCGGAATGGGGCGGCCAGGGTTTACGAGTGTCTCAAAGACCTCGGCCAACTGGCCGTCGCGAACGACCACCGCCGCGACCTCGGTGATCCGATCGCCTCCGTAAGGGCGGCCTCCGGTCGTCTCGACGTCCACCACCACATATGAAAGGCGGGACAGGACGTCGGCATCTTCGGCGATAACCAGCGGAAGCTCAGCGGCCACGCTGCGGCGCGCAGGCGCGGATGATGTTCCGTACTCCGGAGCGCTTGCAGTCAGCAGCCATCGCCCGGTCTGGTCGCGAGAAAATTCCGGGTGCCCGGCAAAGATGGCTTCAGCCATGTGCTCGGCAACAATTCGCGGCGCTCCGGGAAGGTTGCAGACGTGACCGATGAGCGCAACGGGATCGGCCGGTCCGCCCCTCAGATACTCGGCGGCCCGCGTGGCAAGAAACGTCGCTTCCGCTCGCGTCTCGACGCCCCCGCGTGTCAGTGCCATGGCTCATCCCTGATGAGCGGACACGTCATGCACCGCGCACCGCCACCGCCGCGCACCAGCTCGGCCCCGTCGAACGTGATCACTGCCCGTGCATCGTCACTCACTTCGCGATCTCCCGAAAGAAAATCCGACGCATCGACGACGTCGAATCCGGCCTTCTCCATTTCGCGAAGCGTGAGCTCGTTTCGCGCGTACGACAGGACCAGGCCCGGCCTCACGGCAACGAAGTTACATCCGGACGACCATTGTTCGCGCTCCTGCATCACGCGGCGCTCGCCACCACAGAATACCGGCTCCATTGGCAGGCCGCATTCGTCGAGGGCGGCAAAGACGCTCGGCATCTCACGCATCCTTGCGGAACCTTTCTTCCAGAGGAGAATGGGAAGTCGCCCCGGTCCGATGAAGTGCGGCGGATACACGACACAAAGCCGGCTGTCCACCTGGGTGAAAATCATGTCGAGGTGAATCGCGATATCCTCGCCCGGCATGACGACGATGATGAGGTCGGTGACTCCGGTATGGGTGAACAGAACCGACGCGAGTTGATCGATGGCAGCCGGGCTCGATCGCTCGCTGAAGCCGATCATCACCGTGTCGCGGCGGATTGGGTGAACGTCACCACCTTCCAGCGTGTAGTTGAGGCGATGCTCAACTGATCCGTCGTAGATGATCCCTTCGTTCCGAAGGCGGGGGTTGTAGGTGAAGATCGCCTTCATCACGAGCGCTTCCGTCCAGCGGATGCTGTAACGCATCGAGCCGATCAGGATGTTCTCGTTCAGGCCCACGGCTACGTCGCGGGTGAAGAACAGGTTCGGCAGGGGCGGCAGCGCGTAACCGCCCTCATTGAGCGCGGCAGCCAGGGGGCCCGGTGCCTCCTCCCTTCCCTCTATCAGCGCCCGCGCCAGCTCGGCGGGAGCCATTTCCTCGAGCTCCCGGGCCAGAGGAACAGATGGCACGACGTCTAGCGTGTCACGGATGAGCAATTGTTTAATCGCGTCATCCGCGAGGACCTCGGCCAGCAGATCGCGGACGTGGAGGACCTCGGCAAAGCGTTCGAGGATTGCGACAAAGCGCCGGTGCTCGCGTTGTGCGGCGGCGACATCCATGATGTCGTCGTAGAGGTAATCCTCTCTCGTGGAGGGAGTTACGGCGTAGAGCTCCGCCCCCGGAGGGTGGACGAGGACCGACCTGAGCCGTCCGATCTCGGAAGTAACATGGACTGCCATTAAGGGGACAAAATAACCCTCACGGCAGGCACGTGTTTCGATTGCTTGCCGCGAAGGGCCGCATTATCTAACTTGTGAACTAATTCACAAGCCGCCATAAAATTGAGACGGATCGCAGAATCAACCGTAAGACGGCTGTCGCTCTACCTCAGCTTTCTCGAGGAGATCGAAGCCCACGGCGTAACGACTACTTCGAGCGACGACCTTGCCCATCTGGGAGGAACAACTTCCGCCCAGGTAAGGAAGGATCTCTCGTTCTTCGGCTCGTTCGGCAAGCGCGGGCTCGGCTATTCGGTGCCCGAGCTGTCGTCGCGACTGCGAGCGATTCTTGGACTTGGGCGGCAGTGGCGGGTGTGCATCATCGGCGCGGGAAGGATTGGGGCGGCGCTCACCGGATACGCCGGGTTCGTCGAGCGGGGGTTTATCGTCAGCGGCGTTTACGATAGTGATCCGGCGAAAATCGGGACCGACTGGGGCGACCTGATAGTCGCCGACGAGGCCAACCTTGAGCAGGATATTGCGGCCAACAACTACCAGATCGCGGTACTCGCCGTTCCCGCAGACGCCGCTCAGAAGCTCGCCGACCGCGTGGTGCGGGCGGGAATAAAGGGCATTCTCAATTTCGCTCCGGTGCAGCTTGCGGTTCCCCCGCATGTTGCTTTGAGGGCCGTGAACATGGCGATGGAGCTGGAAGCCCTCACTTTCGCGATCACCAACAACGGGGCCTAGCGAGCCCCGCCGGTCAGCGGCGGCGCGCGCCTCAGACTGTCGCGTGCATCAGCGCCGCGAGCTGCCCCGGCGCCAGCATCTCCGGCCTCGCCTTCGGATCTATCCCCTGACCCCGCAGGACGCTCGCCGCCTCGTCAAGTGAGAGCCGTCGCACGGAGCGAAGCACGTTGGCCATCTGCTTTCGCCGCATTCCAAACACCGCCTGAACGAACACCCGGAAATCGGGAAGCTCTTCCGCCGGCACGAGTGTTTCCTGCAGCGGAGTGATCCGAACGACGCACGAATCAACCTTTGGCGGTGGGCTGAACGAGCTCGCCGCCACATCTCGCACGATCTCCGGACGCGCGATCGCCTGGACATTGACCGACAGCGCGCCGTATTCGCGCGAGCCCGGCGGCGCCACGATCCGCTCGGCCACCTCCTTCTGAACGAGAAACACGGCGCGTGCCGGCAACGGCGCCTGAAGGACGTGGAATAAAATGGGAGTCGTGATGTAGTAGGGGACGTTGCCGACCACGGCGAAACGGCCGCCGACGATATCGCGGAAGCTCACCTTGAGAATGTCGGCTTCCATGACTGTCAGCCGAGGGTCGCCCTCGTGGCTCTTGCGCAATCGGTCGGCAAGTTCGTGATCGAGCTCGACGGCGATGACGTGTCCGGCGCGGACGAGAAGCAGCTCCGTGAGCGCTCCCCTGCCCGGTCCGATTTCGACGACGACGTCGCTCCCCGTCGCCTGCAAGGCATCGGCAATGTCGCGAAGCGCTTCGCTGTCGTTGAGGAAATGTTGCCCGAGGCGTTTCAGGACCGGAGGGTAGCCCCGCTGCCGCGGCATCAGCTCATCCGCGCAGGATGAGGAGCGTCAGGTCGTCCGCACTGGCCACTCCTCCGGTGTGCTTGCCGAGCATGTCGAACACCTCGCGCAGAATTGCATTGGGCTCGAGGGCTCGATTGAGCCCGATCACTCGAAGCACTTCCTCCTCCCCAAGGCGTTCGCCAGCGGCATTCCGGGCATCGCTGACTCCGTCCGTGAACAACACGAGCGTATCCTGGCCTGCTCTCCACGGGACAGCGTCGGACGCGGGCGCTTCGTCCGTCATTCCGAGCGGAGGCCCGTGCGCAACGAGCCGCCGGGGAGCGCCGGTCGAACTGAATATGAACGCGTGTGGATGCCCGGTGTTCGAATACGTCAGCGTCGATGACGGTCTGTCGAGCACGCCGAAGAACATCGAGATGAACATTTCGGTGGTGGCGAGCTCTTCTCTCAGGGTCCCGAGCAGCATCGACAGCATCTGACCCGGACCTGCGGCGGTCTGAGCGTGGATTGCGGCTGCGCTCATGGCGAGCGCCATGATCAGCGCGGCACGATAACCATGTCCCGAAACGTCGCCGATCATGACGCCGGTTCGCTCCCCCGAAAGACGAAAGAGATGATAGAAATCCCCGCCGACGCTCTCGGCGGGAACGACACGCGCCGCGACCTTCGCCTCCGGAGCGACGATGGAGGGATTGGGCAGCAGCTTCATCTGCAGATCGTGGGCGAGATGCATCTCCTGCATCAACCGCTGCTGCTCGAGGGATGCCCGCACCAGGCGCGCATTCTGGATGGCGGTGCCGATCTGCGTCGCAATCGCCGCCACCAGCTTCTGGTCTCCGGCACTGTACGGCTCGTGCGACCGGCGGTCGGAAAGATTGACTACGCCGAGCGGCTCACCGCCCGACGGTGTAGTCCACATGATTGGCACGGAGAGCATCTCGCCTCTCCTGTACGGACGCTCTGCGTCACACGCCATCTCGCCGTCCTCGACGGTAAGAGGATGCTGCGTGCGGAACACCCGGGCCGATACGCATTCGGGGTCGTCGACGCGGATGGAAGGTGCTCCGCCAGAGCCGGCGCCGATCGCGGCGACGACCTGAAGCACGTCGGAGCCTGGCTCGTGCACGAGGATGGAGGCGTGCCTCGCTCCGACCGTCTCCGAAATCTCGGTGAGAATCGTCGTTGCGGCTTCCTCGAGTGTAACGGTTCGGCCCAGGATCTCGCCGATCGTATAAAGGAGGTTTATCTCCTCGTAACGCTCGGCGAGCTCGAGCGCGGCATGCTCGACTTCCTGCGCGCCGCGGAGTATCTGCGAGACGAATGGGAGGAGAAGGCGAATATGCTTTTCCGGCGGCTCGCCGCCGGAGCCGCACGGAGCCACGGCAAGCCAGGTTCGTTTGATTCCGGGCACCTGTGCCACGAGCATCGAGCCGTCGTTCGTCCGCATCGGCTGCGGAGCATTTCCGACGGGGACATCGTCAGGCATCGGCAGCCGTGCGGCGGAGGCGGCGACCAGGCTCAGTGACTTCAAGTCGCCCAGTGGAGCGTTCCAGACGGCAGCGTCGCATTGCGCGATGTCGCGGAATGCAACGAGGACCGTCTCGAGCTCTTTCATTCCCGTCGGAGGGTAAGCCGAACGACGTTGCCGTGATCGTGGATGTGCTCGACCCGGTCCATCAAGGAATGCATCAGAAAAAGTCCGCGGCCCTCTTCCCGCACCACGTTTTCAGGGGTGGTGGGATCGATCCACTCGGCCATCATGTCGAACGCCGGGCCCTGATCGGCAACATCGATGACGACCGCGTCATCACTCACCACCGCGGTGACGCGGACGTGCTTCCCGTTGCCCTCGGCGTTACCCCGGAGGATAGCGTTCGACAGCGCCTCCGACAGCGCCACGGGGAGATTCAGCGAGCATTTCTGGGACGGCAGATGCAGCTCGCGACAACGTCGTGTCGCGAGCTCTACCACCTCTTCTATGTATCTGACGTCGCTTGGGATCTCGACATCGAGCGCGACGCGGGGCTCGGCCATCAGAAACTCTCGAGAGCGCGCTCCCTCGTGTCCGAGATCTGGAAGAGCGTGTCGAGCTTGGTGAGCTCAAATAGGGTCTGCAGGTCGTCGTTCAGATTTGCGAGGCGAAGCTCGCCGCCCTGCTCGCGGATTTTTTTCGACAGAGAAACGAGCACGCCAAGCCCCGAGCTGTCGATGTAGCCTGTCTGGCTGAAATCGATGAGGAACTTCTTCTCGCCCCGCTCGAGCTCGTCGAGGACCTTTTGCTTCAGCTCCTGGCGATTGCCTACGATCAGTTGACCCTCAACGTCAACGACGACCACTTCTCCCTGCTTACTGATCGAGAAACTCATTCTTGTCTCCGAGTGTGTTCATCAGGTCGACGACGGCACCGACTTGAGCGCGGTAACCGCGGCAACGTTAATAATGTCCTCCGGCGTGGCACCGCGCGAGAGATCGGCGGCCGGCCGGGCAAGCCCCTGAAGTATCGGGCCGACTGCGCTCGCTCCGGCCAGGCGCTGCACCAGCTTGTATGCGATGTTCCCGGCATCGAGTGTGGGAAACACCAGCACGTTGGCGTTGCCACCGATTATTCCCCGAGGCGCCTTGCGAAGCGCGACGTCCGGAACCAGCGCCGCATCACCTTGCAATTCTCCGTCCACCGCGAGACCGGGAGCACGGGAACGTATCAGGGCGAGAGCCGCGCGCACGGTTTCGACGCTGTCACCCTCGGCACTCCCCCGCGTACTGAAGGAGAGTAACGCAACCCGCGGCTCGTCGCCGACGACGAGCCTCCGGTCGGACGCTGCGCAAATGGCAATATCGGCCAGCTGGTCGGCGGTCGGGTACCTGACAACGGCGCAGTCGGTGAAAGTGAGCACCTCGGCCTCCGTTTCCCACGGCCGGCTGCGTACCATATAAAAAGCGCTCGATACGGTGTTCAGGCCCGGCCGCACTCCGATCGTATGCAATGCAGTGCGCACGACGTCGGCCGTGGTACGCACAGCACCGGCCACACAACCGGCGATCCGGCCTGCCGCCACCTGCATGTCGGCGAATTCGAGCGGATTCGATCCCCAGGCGAGAATGGTCTCAGCCCCCGTCGCAATCGCGCCTGGATGGCTTTCCGGACTGGCCGGATCGAGGATGAGCACCGGACGAACGATCCCTGAGCTGACCAGCGACCGGACTGCGTCGAGAATGCGCTCGTCAGTCGATTCGGGAAACGCAATTCTGGCGTCGAGGGCGGCCGCGCGGCGGCGGATGCTCTCGATGAAGGTCATTATCGCGATTCAGCGGGCAGAGAGTAGCGCTTCTTCAGCGCCGCGGCGACGGCCTCGTGCACCAACCCCTCGAGAGACCCGCCGTTCTGCGCCACCTCGCGGACGATGCTCGAGCTGATGAAGGTAGTCTCCACTGATGGAATCATGAATACGGTTTCCAGACCCGGCGAGAGATGGCGGTTCATGAGGGCCATCTGGAACTCATACTCGAAATCGCTCATCGCTCTCAAGCCACGAATGATCAACGATGCGTTGACACTGCGGGCGAAATTCACCAGAAGTCCTTCGAACTGGTGGACCTGCACGCAGCGGTTGCTGCCGGCGACGCGCCTGATCAAATCGACCCGTTCGTCGACGGTGAACAACGGCTTCTTTGTGCTGTTGCGCGCCACCGCTACGACGAGCGTGTCGACGAACTCACAGCTCCGCCGGATGAGGTCCTCGTGCCCCCGGGTGATCGGGTCGAAGCTTCCGGCGTAGATCGCGATTGTGCCCACGCTAGACCTCTTTCCGGTAGATGGTGATTGCAGTGGTGCCGTAGCGGCGGGTTTCCGCCGAGCCCGGCATCCTGTCCGACACGGAATGCTCCACCGAGAAGACGCGCGCAAATGGAACTCGCAGCCAGTGAGCGGCAAGCCGCGCCGCGCTGCCGCTGGAGTACGGCGGATCGGCAAACGCGATGTCATATGCACCCACCTCGGCACGTTCCGCAAATTCCACAGCGTCTGCGTGGTAAACGGTGGCGGCGCCAGCCGCACCCAGACTGTCGATGTTTGCGCGAAGGACGCGCAGACTGGCGCTGCTCTTCTCGACGAAGTCGACGCTCGTCGCGCCGCGCGACAATGCCTCGAGCCCGAGCGCGCCGGAGCCGGCGAACAGATCAGCCACGCGCGCCCCGGGAATGTCGTTCTGAAGAATGCTCATCCACGCCTCGCGCACCCGGTCGAGGGTGGGTCGGACGGTCGAGCCGGCGGGGGTCTCGATCCTGCGGCCACGCCACCGTCCGGCAACGATGCGCACCTCAGCCCTGGCGAACGGGCTGTACCGCGATATCGGCGATGCGTGCCTGAAGCCGGCTCACGCCCCGGTATTCGTCGCGCTCCAGTCGGAATGCGATGTCAAGCGGTACCGCCGGGTCGAACTCGGCGATGCGGTCGGCGAAACCCCAACCGATCGCCTCCAGCTCCCCTCCGCCAGTCGACAGGCGAAGGCGAAGGCCGTCTCGTCCGATGAGCCGTGGCGGAGCCGTGAGGCGAACGCCGCGCGCCGCCAGAACCGGGGTCGCATTGCCGACGCCGAAGGGTTCGAAATGGCGAAGCATGCGCTCTAGCTCGTCGTTCGCGCCGTCAATTGCGACTTCGAGGTCGATGCGAATCTCCGGCACGAGGTCCTCAGGCGTGAGTGCCGCCCGCGCCACCTCGTTGAACCGGGCGGCGAATTCGGCCACGCGCTCGCTGCGAATGCTGATGCCGGCGGCAGCGCGGTGGCCGCCGTACCGCGTGAGCAGGCTGCTGCATTGCGTGAGTGCGGCATGGAGATCTAGAGCCGCGATGGAGCGGCCCGAGCCCTTGCCGGTTTCGCCTTCGAGCGCAATAAGGATTGCCGGCCGGCCGTATTCTTCGACGATCCGTGAGGCAACAATGCCGATTACTCCCGGATGCCAGCCTTCTTTCGCTAGGACAATGCCGTACGTCTCCTCGAGATCGACGTCGGCAAGCATCTCGCGAGCCTCGTCGAGTGTCCGCCGGTCGAGCTCCTGTCGGCGCGCGTTGAGCTCCTCCAGCTCGCGGGCAATGGCGTTTGCCTCGTGCTCGTTGTCGCTCATCAGGAGCTCGACGCCGCGCATCGCGTGGCCGAGCCGGCCAACAGCATTCAATCGCGGAGCCAGTATGAAACCGACGCGGCCCGCGGTAAGCTCCTTCCCCTCCATCCCGGCGGCGCGAATCAATGACCTCAGTCCGATATTCCGCGTGTCCGAAAGCATCCGCAGGCCGAACCGCACGAGGATGCGGTTTTCTCCCTTCAGCTTGGCCACGTCGGCAACGGTTGCCAGAGCGACCAGATCGAGCATGCCCCAGATGAAGGCATCGTTTCTGCCGAGCTGCTTCGCCAGCGAGAGGGCCAGCTTGAAAACAACGCCGACGGCAGCGAGATGCTTGTCCGGGTACTCGCATCCTTCCTGCTGCGGGTTGAGAACGGCAAGACAATCGGGAAGCGCTTCGCCGGGAAGATGATGATCGGTGACGATGACATCGATTCCTTCGCGGCAAAGCTCGGCCACCGGCTCACGGGCGCTGGTTCCACAATCGCACGTCACCACAACGGACGCGTGATTCTCCTTTGCCGCCCGCACTCCGGCCTGACCGAGATCGTACCCGTCCTCTATCCGCCGGGGAATGAATGGAACGGCATTCGCGCCGAACTCGCGCAGCGTGCGAACCATTATCGTAGTTGAGCAGATGCCGTCGACGTCGTAGTCCCCATGCACCAGCACTGTCTCGCCGGCAGCGCACGCGCGCGCCAGGCGATCTACGGCCTTGTCCAGGCCGAGCATCGAGAGACCATCGTGAAGCTGATCGAGCCGGGGGCGCAGGAATCGCCGCGCAGCCTCAGGATCTGCATGGCCACGAATCAGCAGAAGATTTGCAACGGCGTCGGGAAGGCTGAGGGCCGCGGCCAGCGCGGCGACAGCTTCGGGCTCGGGGGTGCTCGAAATGATCCAGCGGGCGCCAGCCCGTTGCCTGCGTCGGGCTACCGGCTCAGCAGTCGTCGCGGTCACAGTCGCAAGTTAGCGCGTGCGGATATGTTGGCAAAGCTTCTACGCTCCCCGGTAAAGGAGCACCCCGCACGCTTCGCACACATCGATGGCGCCGTTGACGGCCATCAGATTGCGCCGCTGCATCGGAATTGCCGTATCGCAGTTACCGCACGACTCGCCGCGAAGAGCATACAGCGCTTTCGGCCGGCGTGTGCGGATGCGATCGTACTTGCCGAGAAGCGGGCGCGGCACGCCGGCCGTCTTCTCACTTCGGGCACGGCGCGCTGTCTCCAGCGACGCCATGATTTCGGCTTGCTCCAGATCGATCTCTTCCCGCGCGGTGGCCTGTTCCTCTTCCACGGCAACCACCGCGGCTTCGTGACCTTCGACAACGGCGCGCAGGTCGACCAGGCGCCGCGAGATGGATTGCAGCTCGCTCTCGTCCTCGGCAATGATGCGTCGCGCGGACTCCACCTGCGCCATAGCGGCGGTCGCTTCCTTGAGCCGTTTGACGGCGTCGAACTGGGCAAGGTTCCGCTCCTGCATCTGTTTGTGCGTGGCGACCTTGGTGAGGAGCTCGCGCTGCCGTTTCTCCTCGGTTTCGACGGCCGCCCTTGACCTGTTCAGTGCCGCAACAGCGCCTTCCCGCTTGCGATCGAGCTCGAGCATCCGTGGCTCGAGCGCGCGCAACCGCCGTTCGAGCTCGAAGATCGCGGTATCATCTGCCTGGAGGGCCAGCAACACTTCGACATCATTCTGCATCATTTTCCCCCTTGAGTGTTTAGCGCCCGCGACTCGAGCGGTGCGCCTTGAACGAACCTTTCCCCGATGCCCGCATCCGCATCGCCAGCTTTCGCTGCTCTTCAGCGAGCTCTTTTTTTTCTCCCTCGCTGGCAAGGGGCAGCAGTCTTTCTATCTCCGACAGCCTGTCCTCTATGTCGCGCACCTCGAGCTGAGCGAGCGAATCGTCAATCGTTCGTTGCGGATCGATTCCCAGTGCCAGCGGATCCTCGGTGAGGGATTCGATCACCTCGATGGCTTCCGGGTCGAGCTTTGACGCCAGCTCCTCGGGTGTTGTTGCGCCTCCATCCGAAAGGAGTGCGACGAAGATCTCCCGGTAACAGGGATCCCGAAAACCGTCGGGTCCGATCCGCTCGGCGATCGTTTCCACTCGCGATCGCTGCAGGAGCATGATGCGCAGCAGTTCCTTCTCTGCCGAAGCCTTCCGGACGTGAGACCGGGCGCGGCGATCGCCGCGACGCGCTCGCGTCTCGAGATTGATCCGTGGTCCTGGCTGGCCCGGCGTCACCGCCTGGCGGCCGCCTTGTCGCGGCGCCGGCGCCTTGCGGCCGTCGAGCTCCCGAAGAAGGATCGCGCGGTCGACACCGGTGACTTCACCGGCGCGAGACAGATAGAGATCCCGCATGATCTGGTCGGAGGTCGCACGAATGGTCGGCAGCAGTCGGTCGAGAGCCCGACGCTTTTTCTGCAGCTCGCCAAACCACCCGGCACGTTCCAGTATCTGGATCTTTCGCTCGAAGACGTCTATCGCCGCGTCAAGCTGCGCTTCGAGAGCTGCCGCGCCTCGCGATTTCACGAAGCTGTCCGGATCTTCGCCCGGGGGAAGCGTCACCACGCGGACAGAAAATCCCTGCTGCAGAAGCTCATCGCCCGCGCGGAAAGTGGCCTTCAGCCCGGCGGCGTCGCTGTCGTAAAGCAGGAAAACATTTCGCGAGTACTTGCGGAGCAACGTCACTTGCATCTCGGTCAGCGCGGTTCCGAGCGGGGCGACAACTTCTTCGATTCCGGCCGCCATCAGACGAACGGCGTCGAAATATCCTTCGACGACAAGTGCGCGATCGGCCCGCCGGATGGCATTCCGCGATCTGTTCAGTCCGTAGAGAATCTTTCCCTTGGAGAACACCGGCGATTCGGATGAGTTGAGGTACTTCACATCGCCCGGACCGATCAGCCTTCCCCCGAAACCAACGTGACGGCCGGCAACGTCGAGAATCGGAAACATCAGCCGATTCCGGAAACGGGGACGTGGCTCGCTTTCCTGGTCGTTCTGCACCAGCAGCCCCGCCTCGAGCAGACGCGCGTCGTCGAACCCCAGCGTGTTCATGTATGTGCGCATCAGACCGATCTCGCGCGGGGCGAAACCAAGACCGAATTCCTCGGCAACCTCGCGCGATATCTCGCGCTCGGACAGATAGTCTCTGGCTGATTCGCCGATTGCTTCGTCCCACAGAAGCTGGCGGAAGTAACCGGCAGCGGTTGCGTTGAGCTCCCAGTAGGGCTCGCGCGGATCCGGGCCTTCGCGACGGGTCTGCGTATCCCGGACCTCGATACCCGCCTTCTCGCCAACGATGCGCACCGCCTCCGGCCAGTCGACGCCAAGCCGCTTGGTGAGGAACTTGAATACGTCCCCACTTTCGTTGCACACGAAGCAGTGATACATGCGCTTGGCGGGCGACACTGAGAAATTTCTCCGCGTGCCCTGGTGGAACGGGCAGGGTCCCCGGAAGTCGGCACCCGTACGCTTGAGCGGGACGTATTCACCGATGATGCCGACGATGTCGGCCGCTTCCCTTACCTGCTCGACCGTTTCGTCGGGAATCACGAGAGCTCCGCCACGGTCACTCCCGCTCCACCCTCGTTCCACGCGCCAAGGCGGAAGCCGGTCACGCGTGATTCCTTGCGCAGCATTTCCGTCACACGCTCGCGGAGCGCGCCAGTTCCCTTGCCGTGTATGAAACGAAGGGTCTTCAGGTCTGCGCCGACGGCGGCGTCCACGGCGTGCATGACGATGTCCTCGATTTCGCCCGCTCGCATTCCGCGAAGGTCTATCTCGCTGCTCACGCTGAGCTCGGGTATTTCTCCGCGGACGGCCACCTGGACGCGGTCGCCGCTTTCGGGCGCCGCTGCTCGTTGGAGGGATGAGCGCGGCAGGGTCAGCTTGACCGAGCCCAGTGCCACGACCGCATCGTCTCCGCGGAACTCCATCAATCGCGCCGTGCGCCCGCCGAGCGACGGGACCGAGACTAAATCACCTTCAACCGGCGCGCCGGCTGGTATCGCCGGCTCATAGCCGCGCCCCTTGAGACGCGCGGATTCGGCACTGGCGGCTTCATCCAGCCCGGAGATGGCGGCCGCCTCGTCCGCCGCGAGCTGCTCCATGCGACGCCTCGCCTCGCGCGCCGCTTCCTCGCGCGCCGCTTCCTCGCTCGCCTCCCGTGAGGCGTCGCGAAGGTCGCGGATTGTCTGCTCCACCTTGTCGCGAGCGTCGAGAAGCACGCGACGAGCTTCTCTCCGCGCATCGCGCTCCGTATTCCGTTCCCGGTCTTTCGCCGCACGCTCCCGTTCCGCAACACGCTTCGCCCGCGCCCGCACGTCCTCGCCGATGGTTGCCACCTCGCGCTCGGTCTCTGACAGTCGCTGCTCCCGCGCCTCGAGCTCCGCGAGAAGTGCGTTGACGTCGCGCTCGCCCTTGGGCAAGCGCCCTTCGGCGCTGGCGAGAACGTCGTCCGGAAGCTTGAGGCGCCGGGCGATGCTGATTCCATACGAGCGACCTGGAATCCCCTTGACGAGGCGATAGGTGGGAGCCAGCGCCACTGCGTCGAACTGAAGCGACGCGTTGATCACGCCGGGTACTTCCGATGCCAGCTCCTTGAGAGCGCCCAGGTGCGTCGTGGCAACGGAGAGACTGCCACGCCGCGTCAGTGATTCGAGAATCGCGCCGCCGAGCGCTGCGCCTTCGACGGGGTCGGTCCCGGAGCCGAGCTCATCGATGAGCACGAGCGAGCTTGCCGTCGCGGAGCGCAGCACTTCAGCGAGATTCCGAATGTGAGCGCTGAAGGTGGAGAGGCTCGAGCTGATGGACTGCTCATCCCCGACATCGGCGAAGACTTCGTCGAAGATTGCGAGCCTCGACCCCTTTCCCACAGGCACCGGGATTCCGGATTGTGCCATGGCCGCGAACAAGCCCAGCGACTTCAGAAGGACCGTCTTTCCTCCGGTGTTCGGGCCGGATATGAGAAGCGTGCGTTCGCCGGGGTCGAGCGTGAGATCGAACGGTACTACGGCAATTCCCTGAGCCAGCAGCAGCGGGTGGCGCCCGTTGATCACGATGAATCCGTCGGTCGCGGCGCCTGTCTCGATCGTGCCGCAGTTGAACTCGACGGCGAATCTCGCCCGCGCGTACAGCGTATCGAGCTCCACAAGGGCGTCGAGAGTCGAGGCAATCGCGTCGCGTGACGGCCTCAATGACTCAGACAGCTCGGCAAGAATCCGATCTATCTCGCGAACTTCATCCACCTCGAGCTCGCGGATCCGGTTTCCCGCTTCCACTGCCGCGGGAGGCTCGACGAACAGAGTGCTGCCGGTGGAGGACGTGTCGTGAACGATCCCGCCAATGACAGCGCGCGCATCCCGCCTCACAGGAATGACGAAGCGCCCATTGCGCACCGTCACCGACATGTCCGGAACCTGGTGGTGCGAGTCGAGCCGGGCGACGATGCGCTCGAGGAGCTTTACGAGCTCGCCCTGAGATCCGCGAAGCTCGCGCCTGATACGCCGCAACAGCGGCGATGCATCGTCTCGCACATTTCCATCGTCGTCGATTGCGGTGCCGATTCGTTTTTCATCAGCCGCCGATACGAGGAGTGCCTCGAGCTCAGGCGCCAGCAGGGCGCGTGACAGAGCGGGAATGCGATCGCCGCGAAGTGAATCGACCGTCAGACGCGAGCTGCGCAACAGTTGGCCCAGTGCGAGCAGATCGGCAGCTGAGAGCGACGCGCCTTCCACGCGAAGGCGGGCCAGAGGGGGCCGCACGTCCGGGACGGGCTGCGGCGACCAGCCGGGCTCGTCATCAAGAAGGGCGCGCGCCACTGCAACGCGCGAGTGCTCGCGGTCGAGCCAGTCCTTCTCCGGCTTCGGGGTGAAGCTCCTCAGCCGTTCGGCGCCGAGCGCTGAAGATGCGCGGTCCGCGACAAGGTCGAGCGCGGCCGGAAATTCGATTACCTGGAGGGCGTGCGGGTTCATGACCGGCTTAACGGGATCATTGCTGCGTCACTTCTCGGCCATGCAGCCACGCCAAGACGGAAAAACCCGAACTCGCGAGTGTCGTCGCCAGTTCGGGTTTTTCTAACCACATGCACGTAGGTCACTCCTGCTTGCCAAGCTCCTGTCGCGCGATGGCGTTGATGGCCGAGCCCTCTGCCCGTCCCCTGAACTGCGGAAGGACCTTTCCCATCACTGCGCCGATCGTCGTTGCACCCCCGGCAATTGCGGCCATGACAGCCGCTCGGATTTCATCATCGCTGACCTGCGGCGGAAGGTACTTCTCGAGACTCGCGGCCTCGCTGCGCTCCTTTGCGGCCAGATCGTCTCTGCCGCCCTTCTCATACATATCAACCGACTCGCGTCGCCGCTTGATGCCTTTCCGCAGAACGTCGACCACTTCCTCGTCGTTCGGATCCCGCCTCAGCTCGATGCGTCTGTTCTTGACGTCCGAGATAATCGTTCCGAGAAGGAGAGTGGCCTGCTTGTCCTGCGCTTTTCGCGACGCGTTGAGATCAGACTGCAACTTCGCGAGCAGCTCGGACACCCTAGACTCGCCGTGTCCGACGGTTCTTGCGCATCGCCGTGTTCAGCTTGCGCTTTCGACGCTCGCTCGGCTTCTCGTAATGCCGATGCTTTCTGAGATCGGAGAGAATGCCCGCTTTTTCGCACTTCTTCTTGAAGCGCTTGAGCGCGCGCTCAAAGTTCTCGTCGTCATGAATTATGACTTCCGACAAAATCTACTTCCCCCCTTCGTGGCGTTTGCGCGCCGGTTGTATGGATAGACTAAGCAAGCTAGTCGGGGTAGGAGATACCAGCAAGTAAACGGGATTGATTTCCTAGCCCGGAGGCCACTTCATCTGCCGCCCGCCAAGTACATGCAGATGCAGGTGTTGAACGGTCTGGCCTCCATGTGTGTTCGTGTTGACGACCACTCTATAACCGGGCTCCGCGATCCCCTGGTCCCGGGCGACCCTCGCAGCGAGCAGCAGCAGGCGCCCAAGCTCCACGGCATCGTCCGCATTGTCGAGCGACGCGACGTGCCGTCTCGGAACGACGAGAAAATGAGATGGCGCCTGGGCATTGATGTCGCGAAACGCGATGGCGTCCTCCGCATCCGCAACGATGTCGGCAGGGATCTCGCCCTTGACGATTCGACAGAAAAGGCACTCCCGGGGTGCAGGGCCGCCAGCAGTCATGGCTTGTCTCCGGTGTCTCGGTTTTTTCGGGATGAGGCCAGAGTGTTCGGTTTCGCCGGCTTGTCCGTTATTGCTCGCGCGATGGCCAGCGCCGCTATCCCCGCAGTCTCGAATCTCAGAACTGCCGGTGCAATCCGCACCGGCACAAAGCCTCCGTCAATCATTTCCTGTCGCTCGTCATCGGCCAATCCACCTTCCGGTCCGAGCGCAATCACCCAGGGTAGATCGGAATCATTCGAGAACATCGACTCCGAGGCGTCCGGGTCGAGCAGAATCCGCCGGCCGGCGGGCGCCGCCGCAATCGCGCGTGCAACCGACGCCGAAGGATGAATCTCCGGCAGCCATCCGCCCCCCGATTGAGTGAGCGCCGAGATCATGCGGGACCGGATCCGGCCGACGAACGTTGGGCCTTCTCCGCGGCCCTCGACGCTTCTCGAGCGTCTCCAGATCACTGGGCGCCAGCTCGTGGCCCCCAGCTCGGTGGCTTTTTCCGCGAGCAGCAGCATCCGGTCGCGGTCAGCGATCGGGACGAGCATGTGCACCGGCGGCGGCGCCGGAATCTCCCACGTGTCATCCACATCCACTGTCAGCGAGCGCTTTGTCATCCGGCCGATCGCTCCGCGGGCGGCGGCCCCTGCACCGTTGCGGAGCGCCACTCTTTCTCCCGGACCAATGCGAATCACGCGGGCGTGCTGCGCCGCGTCGTCGCCCAGCGAGACATGGCCTCCACTGACGAACGGATCTGAGGAAAAGAAAGTCGCTACAGCCGGCTGATCAGAACGCTCCACCACTCCTCCTCCGAGTCCTCGGCCTCCACGCGCCACACACCCCGCCCGATCTCATAGAGCATCAGGTCGCGCTCCTGCAGAAGTATGCCGGAAAGAATGGCGTACCCGCCCGGCGTAAGCGAATCGTGAATCACCGGCAGAAGCGTCACGAGCACCGATGAGAGAATGTTGGCGAACACGACGTCCACCGGCGCTACGAGTGGAAGAAGCGAAAAAGCATCGCCGACGAAGAAGTGAACGCGGTCCGCCACTTCGTTGGCCGCAATGTTCTCCGTGGCGTTTCCCGCCGCGTCGCTGTCGATTTCGATCGCGATCGCACTGGCGGCTCCCAGCTTTGCTGCCGCAATCGACAGGATTGCAGACCCGGCACCGAGATCGGCGACAATCGATCCCGGAACAATGACACGCTGCATCAGGCGCATGACGCCGCGTGTGGTTGCGTGTTCCCCGGTACCGAAGGCCATTGCCGGATCGATGACAACTGTGGTTGCGGGATCGCTTTCGCTGGCGAGCCACGGGGGCGCAACCGTCAGCCGGCCAAGGCGGTGGGCCCCAACGGCGGCACGCCAGCCGCTCCAGTCCACCGGAGCTGATTCGCTGATTTGAACGGTCGATGCGGGGTCTGCCGCGACTACGGCGTCGCGAATCTCCTTCTCGCTCGTGCCGGCTGGCAGATGCGTGACGATGTCAACGTCTGCCTCATGAACGCCCTGCGATCCGCAACTGAAGAGAGCGTCGATGACTTCCTGTCTGCGACTCGCTCCGGTGACGCGGACTTCGAGCCACCGAGCGGTGCCTCCCGCTGTGCCTTGGGCGGCAGACCTGCCGGCGTCAGCCCGCATTGGAGCCGCGACTCGCCCCGATCACGCGCCTAGCGACTCTTTCACTTTCGACCAGAATCCCTTTGGCCGTCGCTCGAGCGGCGCCACCTGAATCTCGCCGAGCCGTTTGATCAGTCGCTC
>DATBZT010000377.1:0-20070 GCA_036513055.1 Gemmatimonadaceae bacterium
GATCGGGGAACGGACAACCGAGAGCTGCAACACCCGCCGGGCAGCCACAACATCGGAACGGGCCTTCGCAAGATCGGCTGTCGCCGTTTCGAGATCCTTACGCGGGAGAATCCCGGCTTCACTCAAGGTGCGGGCGCGCTCGTAATTTCGCTGAGCCGCATTGAGCGCTGCTTCGGCGCTCCGAGTGGCCTCCCGAAGCGAGCTTTGCTCGAGCATTACCAGCGTCGAGCCGGCGGTGACGTGCTGGCCTTCCGAAACGAACACCTGGGCGATTCGCGTCGGTGCCGGCGCGCCGAGCAATGCCACGTGACCTGCACGCGGCGCTACGATCCCAATGGCACCAAGTGTCTCGAAGAATGGTTGGACGTTTGCGACCGCCGTTCGCACACCCACAGCTGTGGCGGCTCCGGATGGCGCCGCCGAATTATCCGTGTCTTTGCCGGACTTGCACCCCGTGGCGAGCGAGATCGCCAGCAGGCAGGAAACAACCGGGCCACGCGAAGACATCCTGCGGCGAGCGGGCATCATTGTGAGCTCGTTGTGAGTGTCATCAACCGCAACGTGGAGTTTGCATTCCACGCGGCGGCAATGTCGTCGATGTACTGCTTCAGCACCTCGCGGGCATTTCGCTGCGCTTCGAACACGTTCGGCAGCGATGCGGCGCCTGCTCGGTAAGCTGTAATTGACATTGCCGCAACGCGATTTGCGCTCGCCACGAGTGCCTGATCCCTGGCAACACGGGCAAGGAACGCGTCGCGTTCTCGAAAGGCGCGGGCTATCTGCGCTTCAGACTCGAGCCGCACCAGGGCGAGCTGGGCCACGGCGCGGGCACGCTCAGCCTCGGCCTGCACGATTGGGCCACGGTTTCTGTTGAGCAGCGGCAGTGGAATTGAAAAACCAAATGTCGGCAGGATGCCGGATTCGGCGCCGCTCGGGTCGCGCGTCTCGAAGCCGGCAAGGAGTGAGGGCGAGCCCAGAACGTTCCGGTGCTCCAGCCGGGCCGCAAGTTGTGCCGCGGTCAGGGACTGCTCCGCGGCCGCGACCGGAAGCGGCGTGCCCGCGATCTGATAGGTTCCGTCGGCGGACGGTGCGACGAGCGAATCTGCAAGAGTGATCGGGCCAGCGGCGGCCGGAAGTCCCATCACCGTGCGAAGGTCCTCGAGGGCGAGAATGAACGACAGTGAGTCGGCGACGGCGAGGTTGGATTGCTGGCCCGCGTTCACCGTGGCGAGCTGCACGTCGAGCTCGGCTGCGTCGCCCGCGTTGCGACGTGCAACAGCCATGTGGAGAAGCGTGTCCGCGTCGGCCGCATTTCTTCGGGATAGAATGGCGTGGGCGAGCGCCGCTTGCGCCCGGGTAAACGTCGTGTCGGCGTCGAGAACGATCGCCGCACGCTCGAATCGGAATCGATAGCCCGCCGCCCGCTGTGCCGCCTTTGCCGACTCGATTCTCAGGCCGCGCCGGCCCGGGAGATCGAGGGGCATCTCCAGGGTGATGTGAATCTGGGGCACAGACTTGGTGTAGCTGGTAGCGAGATTCGGATTCGGCAGTGCAGCGGCCGAGAGAACCTGTGCCGCTGCAACCGCGGTATCGGCGCGTGCGACAGCGAGGCGGGCACCGCGCCCAAGGGCCGCATCGATAGCGGTCGAGCGCGTGACAATCTGCTGCGCGGACGCGGCGCTGCTGCAAACGGCGAAGCAGAGGACGAAGCGGGAAACCGGCAGCACGCTCACGGGGAATTTGTGCATTCCCGGCTAACGTTAACCCTTCAAGCTGTCACCAGGATTACAAAGCCCCGGTCGTGTACCTCGACAACGACAGCGTTGGCGGAGGTTACGGAGCGGGCCGAGACACGGGGAACACGACCTCGACGAGAGTGCCGCGATCGGAAGTCGAATCAATCCGGATCTCGGCGCGATGCGCGTCGGCAATCCAGCGGGCGATCGATAGACCCAGCCCTGCACCTTCGCTGCGACCTCTCGCACGGTCGCCCCGATAGAACCGGTCGAAGACGTGCTGCAGCTGATCGGGAGGAATGCCGATACCGCTGTCTTCGACAATCAGCGTCACTCGCCCATCGATGGATGCGACACGAACCCTCACCTCGCCACCCTCAGGTGTGAACTTGATCGCATTGTCGAGAAGGATCATCACAAGCTGGCGAACGAGCGCGCTGTCGCCCTCGATCAGCGCGCGGTCGAGATCGTCGAGGGTCACGCTGACTTGCCTCGACTGAGCGACGGAGCCGGCGGCTGCTGCTGCGTCGAGGACGATTTCATCCAGAAGAAATGACTTTCGCTCGATTGGCCGATCGCCGGCATCCGCCCGCGCCAACATCAGGAGATCGTCAACGATCCGTCCCAGCCTGATGGACTCCGATTCCACGCCCTGCAGCGCTGCGATATATGATTCGCGGTCCCGTGGCTGCTGGAGCGCGACCTCAGCTCGTGAACGAAGCACTGTTATCGGCGTCCGCAGCTCGTGCGCGGCGTCGGCCATGAATTGGCGCATCTGGTCCATCGTCCTTTCCACCGGAGCGGCTGACTTGCCGACGAGAATCGAGCCGCCTAGCGCCACCATCAGGAGCGCCACCATGGCCGCACCGCCAAACACTCCGATGAGGGCCGCATAGCGATCCTCGAGCTCCACCTTGTCTGCGACGGCAACTGCAACCATCGCTGCGCCGCTCTCGAGCGTAAAACGTTCGGCGTGCAGTCGCAGCGTTTTCTCAGCCGGCAGCTCACGGTCTTCATCGATGCTGCCGACGTCGGCCGCGCGGATGGCAGCGTTTCGAATCCAGGTGTCGGTGGCGGCCGGTTTTACCGGCACTCCGGATGTCGTGAGAAGGAACAATTGCCGGTCGGGTATGTGCAGCTCATCAACTGCATCGACAACCTGTCCCTGTGCTGACGCCGATTCCGTCTCACGAATGCGGGCCGCCCGGGCCAGCTCGGTCGTCGCGCTATGCAGCGAGTCGTCGAGCTGGCTCGAGAGCTGACCGCGAATGATCACGAACAATCCACCGCCGAGCAGGGCGAGGATGATGCAGAAGGTCACCACATACCAGGCGGTCAGCTGCAGCCGTATCCGCTCCACCGGACCGCGAGGCATCTCGCGTCCTCCTTTAGAGGCCGAAGCGATATCCCGCTCCGCGCAAAGTGTGTATCAGCTTCGGCTCGAAGTCGTCATCGATCTTCCGGCGAAGGCGACGCACGAGAACCTCGAGCACGTTCGTGAATGGATCATGATTCTCGTCCCACACATGTGCGGTGATCGCCGCGCGGTCGACGACCACGTCCTTGTGCGTAGCGAGAAACTCGAGCAGCGAGAACTCCTTTGCCGTCAGCTCGATCGGCTTACCGGCGCGAACAGCACGGCGGGCCGACAGATCAACCTCGAGATCCGCGACGGCAACTTTCCTCGGGAGGAGCGACGGAACGCGCCTGCTCAGCGCGCGTACTCGCGCAAGGAGCTCGCGGAACGCAAACGGCTTGCTGAGATAATCATCGGCCCCTGCTTCGAGTCCGGCGACACGGTCGTCAACGGAGTCACGGGCAGTGAGCATGAGAATCGGAGTCTCGACGCCGCGATCGCGAATCACGCGGCAGAGATCGAAGCCCGATCCACCGGGCAGCATCACGTCCAGGAGCAGAATGTCGTAGTCGCCCATGACGCCGAGTGTTCGCCCGCTGGCAAAGGTGGACGCATGAGCCACGTCGATTCCCTGCTCCCGGAATCCGGACGTCAGAATCGCCGCGAGCTCCGGATCATCTTCGACAATCAGTAGCCGCATTCAGGGAAATGTACTGTACGGCCGCTGAGACACACTCTTTTGGTGCTAGCATCCGCGCGCATGCCACAGAAACACAGCAACACAGAAAACTACGTTGTGCTGCGAACAGTCCGGCTCGAGGAATGACGTTTTTCTTTTCTTTGTTAACGGCAACTACAACTGAGAATAGCACTAAAGGCAACGAGTGTAGTCCCCAAGCAATTTCGGCAGTTTTCTGTGTTTTTGTGCTTCTGTGGCGAGGGCACGGATGGGTTGCCCGGCACGAGTCTATCTCAGACGGCCTACCTTATTTCCTGCCTCGATCGCGCCGGACGGTCACGCGCTGCCCGCGAATGGTCGCGCCTTTCAGAGCAGAGATAATCTCGTTCGCCGAATCTTCGGGAACCTCGACGAGTGAGAACAGGTCGGCGATGTCTATGGCGCCGATCGCGCGGCCCGCGACGCCGGCCTCGTTTGTAATTGCACCAACGAGATCTGCCGGCCTGATGCCCGCTCGCCGTCCGAGACCGATGTAGAGCTTGGTGACGTCAGATTCAAGATGCTGGCGCGGCGCTTTTTTCTTCCCCGCAGGCTTGCCTTCCCGCGAGCGCTCGCGCCCGGACTCGCGCTTTCCCGCCTTTGGACGCACCGGACCTGCGTGCTGAGAGCGCTCACCCACTCGCGCCGTCGGAATCTCGACCTCCTCCTTCCCGTCTCCGGCAGCCGCCTGGTGCGCCAGCTTCACCGCCGCCGCAGCAACGTCGACGAGCTCGAAATCGTCGGCGAGAGATTCGACGATGACACGATACGAATCGAGCTCACCGGATTCCAGCGCCTCACGCAGCGATGCTCGCGTCAGCTCCAGCCGTCTCGAGCGCAGGTCATGGATCGTCGGCAGAGCTTCGACCCGGATCTTCTGCCGGGTGTGTTGCTCGATGTTGCGCAGCAGCCGGTGCTCGCGGCCTTCGGCGAGCGTGATTGCCACGCCCTCGCGGCCGGCCCGGCCGGTGCGGCCAATGCGATGCACGTATGCGTCAGGTGAAGACGGAACATCGAAGTTGAAGACGTGCGACAGGTGCCCGATGTCGAGGCCGCGCGCGGCGACGTCCGTCGCCACGAGAAGCTCCACGCTGCCGTCACGAAAGCGGCGCATGACGCGGTCGCGCTGTTCCTGGGAAAGGCCTCCGTGCAGCGCTTCTGCCCGGTAGCCCCTGCCGTTCAGCGTTTCCGTCAGCTCGTCGACTTCCGTTCGCGTGCGGCAAAAGACGAGGGCCGACGTCGGGCTCTCGATATCGAGCACCCGGCCCAGCGCTGCGGCCTTATGCTGTCGCTGCACCAGATACGCCACCTGGCGGACGCGCGGAATTTCGCCCGCGGCCAGCCGTTCGCCGGCGATCTTCACTTCAGCCGCGTTGCGCAGATGCCGTTTCGCGATCGCGCGGATTCTTGGTGCAATCGTCGCCGAGAAAAGCGCGGTCTGGCGATCTTTAGGCGTGGACTCGAGAATCGCGTCGAGGTCTTCGGCAAACCCCATGTCCAGCATCTCGTCAGCTTCGTCGAGTATGACGGTATTAACGCGTCCCAGGTCGAGCGTCTTCCGTCGAATATGGTCGAGTGCCCGGCCCGGAGTAGCGACGACGACGTCAACGCCCCGCTTGAGAGCACTCAGCTGCTGCTGGATCGACTGGCCGCCATAGATCGGCAGCACCGACGCGTTCATTGCGCGGCCGTACCGATGGATTGCCTGGGCGACCTGCATCGCCAGCTCGCGGGTAGGAACGAGAACGAGCGCGCTGATCGGCGGCTTGCCGCTCCGGCGCTCAGGGTTTGACGCAATGCGCTGGAGAAGAGGAAGCGCAAATGCCGCAGTCTTGCCCGTTCCCGTGGCTGCCTGGCCGACGAGATCACGGCCGGCAATGAGAAGTGGAATTGCCTCGCGCTGAACCGGGGTCGGCTCTTCGTACCCAAGCGACGCAAGCGCGGCAACGAGTGAAGGGTCGAGCCCAAGCGCGGAAAAAGCGTTTGAGTCTGCGCCGTTGTCCGTCATCCTGCTGTCCTTGTTTTGTGTTTGCACGCGCGCGCTGCGCGGTATGCGATGAAGTTAGCCGGTCAGCCGCTGCTGCGCCGGTTCGCGGGCTCCATTGCGGCGCTCATCAATTGAATTGGCCATCAACCACTGGTTCGCCCACCGGTCTCATCGGTCTCCGTTCCCGCGCCCGCGTACAGATAGAGTGGCCCATCGCAGCGAAGAGAGAGTTGTACCAACGCCGTCCGTGCGCCAACTTCCCCCCGTGACGGACGCAAACGCGGGACCTGACGCCGACCTCCGCGCCACTCTGGAGAAAACCCTGGGTGACGTCTACCAGTTCGAACGGGAGCTGGGCGGCGGTGGCATGAGCCGCGTCTTTCTGGCGGAAGACAGGACGCTGGAAAGGCTGGTTGTCGTGAAAGTCCTCCAGCAGGACATGGCGGCCGGCGTGAGTCCCGACCGCTTCCGCCGCGAGATCCAGCTCGCCGCGAAGCTGCAGCATCCCCACATCGTTCCGCTGCTCTCCTCGGGTGAGATAGCCGGCACGCCGTATTTCACGATGCCGTACATCGACGGGGAGTCACTGCGCGCGCGCCTCGAGCGCCAGGGCGAGCTACCGGTCACCGAAGCGGTCCGCATTCTGCGGCATGTCGCTTCCGCCCTCGCCTACGCCCACAAGCACGGAGTGGTGCACCGGGACATCAAGCCGGACAACGTGATGCTCGCCGATGATTTTGCGCTGGTGACCGACTTCGGGGTGGCAAAGGCACTGAGCGCATCGGCAGCAACCGGAGCCTCGGCGCTCACTTCGAGCGGGCTCGCCATCGGCACCCCGGCGTACATGGCGCCGGAGCAAGCGCTCGCCGACCCCACCGTTGATCATCGGGCCGACATCTATGCATGGGGGGTGATGGCGTACGAGATGCTGACCGGCCTGCCGCCGTTCAGCAGAGCGTCCGCCCAGGCCACACTCGCCGCCCAGGCGATCGAGATTCCGGAGCCGATCCAGAAAAAAAGGCCGGGCCTGTCCCCGGCACTCTCTGCACTCGTGATGCGGTGCCTCGAGAAGCGGCCGGCGGATCGTCCCCAGTCGGCGACCGATCTCCTGACCGAGCTCGATGCAATCGCGACTTCGTCGGGGGGAACGCAACTCCCACCGGCGCTTACCAGTCCAAAGCGCAGCATGGTGCCGGCGGCCGTGGTCGTCGCCGCAATCGCTCTGATCGCGCTTGCAGGCGGACTTTTCTACATGCGGGGATCGTCCACGTCGAATGCTGCGGCAGGAGGTGAGTTGACCTCCGTCGCCGTGCTCCCCCTGGTGAACGTTGGCGGCGACACCGCCGCCGAATACTTCAGCGATGGAATGACCGATGAGCTCGCCAACGCGCTCGGCAAGCTGCCCGGTCTTCGTGTGGCGTCACGCACGTCGGCATATGCGTTCAAAGGACGAAAGGATGCCGACGCAGCAGAAATTGGCCGGCAGCTTCACGTGCAGGCTTTCCTTGGCGGAACTGTGCGGCGCGCGGGTGATCGCCTGCGGGTCACTGCCCAGCTCACCAACGTCGCCGACGGCCTCGAGCTGTGGTCGGATAGTTACGAGCGGCCGGCGAAGGACGTGTTTCAGGTTCAGGATGACATCGCGCGCTCGATCGCCGATGCGCTCAAGCTCAAGCTGGGTGCGGGCGCCGCGAACGCTTCGGCCAGGGCTTCGTCGGCTTCCAGGGGGACGGACAATCTCGAGGCCTATGACTCATACCTTCGCGGCATCTATCTCTGGAACAGGCGCGGCGCCGACAATCTGACGCGCTCCATTACACACTTCAATCGGGCCGTCCAGCTCGATCCGCATTTCGGCCGTGCCTACGCCGCCATGGCGAGTGTCTACGCACTTCTTCCTGAGTACACCGATTCACCACCGGCAGACGTGGTTAAGCGCACATGGGACGCAGCAAGTCGCGCGCTCGCAATAGACAGTACTCTGGCCGAAGCGCACACCGCTCTCGGGCTCGCGTCAATTCACGCGTGGGATTACCCGACGGCTGAGAAGCAGTATCGGATGGCAATCGCGCTTGAGCCACGATATCCAACCGGTCATCAATGGTACGGAGAATACCTTTACCGAACCGGCAGAATCGACTCGGCCACCGCCGAAATTCGGCGGGCTAGCGCTCTTGATCCGCTGGCGCCAATTCCGGCGAGCGCGCTCGCCTTCGGGTTAAATATTGCGGGGCGGTACGATGAGGCAATCGCCGCGGCGAACAAAGGCCTCGAGCTGGCTCCCACAGCCGGAATAATTCACTCCGTGCTCGCCTTCAGTTACGTGTACAAGAAGGACTACGCGCGTGGCGTTCGTGAGATGGAGACGGCAGCCCGCCTCGACCCCGACGTGGCTTTCCGACAGGGAGAGCTGGCCTACGCTTACGCCGTGAGCAGTGACCGCGATAAAGCGCGTGCGGTGCTGTCGAAGCTCGAGGAGCGTAACCGCACGGAAAAGATCAGCCCGTTCGCGCTCGCACTCGGCTACCTGGGACTTGGAGAGACAGATTCGGCGCTGACGGCTCTCGAGCGGGCCGTCGATGAACATGACATCGCGCTCACTGCTGTCTCTCTATTGAACGAGCGCAGTTGGGACAGCATGCGCGGACAGCCCCGCTTTACGCGTGTGCTGGAGCGGATGAATCTCGGTCCCTTCATCGCTCGGGCAAATCGCCCTTAACGAAGTGCGCTAATCGGCTCCGGCAAGCCGTTCATGGTCAAATGCCTCGCTTCTTTTCCGCTGCATCCTCTTTGATCTGCTCCTCTAAAGCGCCAGTCTGGACCTCGATCTGATCGAGCATCTCCTGCGGCTCGACGTCGCGCACGAGCTGCTCGATTTCGGGGTCGTGGGCGGCGGAGATTCCCATCTTGTCGCTCATCGCCGCACAAAGTCGCAGGATATGAGTCGTTTCATGCTCGGTCAGAAGGCTGACCTGCACATCGAGGTTGTTTCGAATATCCTCGTTTGCGGCCATCCGGTTCTGCGCGATGAGGACGAACGTCGCGAGAAAGATCGCTTCCACGGTTGCGACGGTGTTGAGGCCGATGAGTTCCCGGTCAAAGTGAATGCCGGGCAGCCACCCAAGGCCGACCACTGCCCAGACTCCAAACACGATGGCGTGCAAGTAAACGAATCTCATGCTGCCCGCGAAGCGCGAGATCGCAATCGCAACGCGATCCGCTATTGATTTCGCGCGCTGCTGCTCGGCGGCGAGCTCGACTAAAGCGCGGATATTGCGCTCGATGATCGGGGATGTTCGCTCGCGCGCTGTGCGGCCCGTGTTTCCGCCAGGCGGGATTTGTGGAGGATCAGTCATTGGTTTCACCATTTTCGGGGAGTCATTCGCGCGCCGTTTACGCGACGGTCTCGACGTGAATGGCGCGCTCCAGCGTCTGCTTTATGGGACAGCGGTCCGCAATCTCGAGCAATTTTTCTCTCTGCTCGGCAGTGAGAGGGCCTGACAGCTCGATCCTTCGATTGATGTGTGAAATCCCCACCCGTTCTGTCGCGCAGTGTTCGCAATCCTGCTTGTGTGCACGGCCGGCGCTGAGCGCGACGTGAACGCTTTCGAGAGGCCACCCTTTTCGGTCGGCGTAATAGCGAAGGGTCATGGCCATGCAGCTGCCGAGTGAGCTCAAAAGGAGTTCATAGGGCGTTGGCCCGAGGTCAGATCCACCAAATGAAACTGGCTCGTCGGCGACCATGTCGTGCGTTCTGGCATGAAGCTCGGTGCGATATCCGCTCGCGCCGACGTGCGCGTGGATCCAGGAGGCACCTTCGTCCGACGAAGTGTCAGCGGGCATCGTGCGGGTCCCGCCTGTATGCAGCTTTCGCGATGGCTGTGGCCATTGCAATTCCTCCAATGCAGCGTGTCTGCGCTTCCGCGATCAGCGGTGTACCGCTCTTGATATCGCCGGCGGCGCAATGATACTTCGTTGCCGCGAGGATGGACAGTCTTGCGTACTGCCAGTCCGTCTTGTGCAGCCAAACGACCTAACCCATGACGATGTCTGACCCAGGCGCGCGCGCGGACGGCGCGGAAAAACGGGCTGCTGACCGGAGACGAGCGCTCCGCGCGCGTGAGCCAGGCAAGGCAGGCTCCATCCGCCGCGTCTGGCGGGCGGTCGGGCCGGGAGTAATCACCGGCGCCGCCGATGACGATCCTTCAGGCATCGCGACGTATTCGGTTGCCGGCGCGAAGTTCGGCACCGCTCTCCTGTGGACGGCCTTGATCACATGGCCGATGATGGCGGCGGTCCAGAACATGTGCGCGCGGATTGGCATGGTCACGGGTCAGGGTCTCATGGGAACGCTTCGCGAGAAGATTCCCCGGCCGGTGCTGATCATGGGCGCGGCGGCGCTGTTCACGGCGAACACCATAAACGTCGGCTCTGACCTTTCCGGTATGGCCGACGCCGCCGAGTTGCTCACTGGCCTTCACTCCCGCATGTGGGTGGTGGCGTTTGGACTGCTGATTTCCGTCGCCACGATCCGCCTTCGCTACATCGTGCTCGCCAGAGCGCTCAAGTGGCTGGCGCTCGTGCTGTTTGCATACATCATCGATGCAATCATCGTCGGGCCCGACTGGAGTGCGGTACTGCATGATACGGTTGTGCCATCACTTCCCCACGGAAGCGAGATGTGGGGAATGCTCGTCGCCATCCTCGGCACCACGATCAGCCCGTATCTCTTCTTCTGGCAGGCCTCGCAGGAAGTCGAAGAGGAGAAAGCCAGTGGCCACCGCCGGCTCGCCGACAGAGTGGGGGCCACGACGCAGGAGCTTCGGTCGCGGAAGCTCGATGTCGGCGCGGGAACGCTGTTCTCGAACCTCGTCATGTACTTCATCATCCTGGCGACGGCAATGACGCTCCATCGCCACGGACTCACGCACCCGGAAACCTCGCGCGATGTGGCAACGGCGCTCACGCCGCTCGCGGGGCGGTTCGCGGCACTGCTCTACACGCTGGGGCTGGTGGGCACCGGAGTCCTCGCAATTCCGACCCTTTCCGGCTCGGCCGCCTACGCATTCGCGGAAATCTATGGATGGCGGCAGGGGATGGACGAGAAATATCCGCGAGCGCGCGCGTTCTACACCACTTTCGTCGTCTCGATCGTGCTCGGGGTCGCACTCCAGGCACTCGGCGTCAATCCGGTGAAGGCGCTCTACTGGTCCGCGGTGCTCAATGGACTTCTCGCGCCTTTCCTTCTCGTCGGAGTGCTCATTGTGGCGCGAGACGAAAAGGTGATGGCGGGACAGCCGAGCTCGCGCCTGAGCCAGGTAGTTGTGACGGTCACTACGGTCGCGATGTTCGGAGCGGCGATAGGAATGTTCGCCTTCTGAGCTAACCCAAGCCCGATCCCCCGGACGGTTCCGGGGGTTCGGATCGGTAATCCTACGACTGGCTCAACTCTTCCTGCTCTTTGCCGGACCCTGTGAACGTTGGGAGATACTTCACAGCGGCGATGATGATGGCGGCCATGATCAGCGATGCCAGAATTGGCGGCATTCCGAGCACGCTCGCCAGCGTCACCTTGCCGTAGTTCCAGCGCTGGACAAACAATGGCTCGAGCGCGGAGTAGGCGAGAGTGAACAGGAGCGCACCGGTGATTCCGCCCCCAATCACGAAGAGCGCATCCTTTCTTCCCTCGGCCGCACCGACAACGCACGTCCCGGGGCAGTAGCCCGAGAGGGCGAAGCCGATCCCGAACACCAGCCCTCCCACAAGAACGCCGGCGACGAAGAGCGGCTTGATGTCGAAATGCATCGGAATGAAGAAGTCAAGAGCGTAGGCCATAACGCTTCCAACGGCGATCGTCAGCGCCATGAATTTGATGATTGTCAGGTTTTCGAGTCGCAGGTTTGCGGCGATGATGCGCGGATTCGAAGCTCCAACCCGCTGCAGCAGCCATCCCATGCCGACTCCCACGAGCAGTGCGTATAGGAGACTCATGTCGCCCTCCTGAGAGATTTCGCGGTCACGATCCCCGAAAGGAAAACGCCGGCAGCGAACAGCATCCCGCTCAGCGATAGTTGCGTGATTCCCGAAATTATGTGTCCGCTGGTGCAGCCTCCGGCGAGACGTGCGCCGAAGATGATCAGTACGCCGCCAAGAAAGGCGTTTACATAACGCCGAGCGGGCGTGTTCTCGTTCGCATGAACCAGCTTCGTTTCCATCGGTACTCGTTTGGGGCTGGTGCGCGCTGCAAGGAATCCCCCGATCAAAAGGCCGATCACGAGCACCGACTCGGGCACCAGAAAGGCTCCCATCTTGACGAGGTACGGATTCGTGGTCGCCCACGCGGGACTCACGGTGCGAGCGATTGCGCCGACCAGTCGCGGATATGTGCCGGATACTCCTATCGGCCCGTAAAGCATGATCGATGCGGCGCTGACAAGGCCGAACAGGATTCCGAGCGACGCCCAGCGTGGCAGCGATGGCGCAGCGCGCGAAACCGGGATGGGGGCAGCAGCGGTTGTCGAGCTCATTAGCAGTTCCCCTCACTGGAAAGAATTGCTTCGACTATATGCCTGATTTCTAATATGGCGTTAGATTGGAAACAAGGGATTTATCCCTCCGCTTTTGTCAGCGGTTCCTTGACAGTGAGGCAGCAGAATGAGGCCAACTCGTGATTGGACGCGAATGCTTCGCTCTGGTGGCGGGCAGGGAGCGCGTTCTCGGCTCGTGCTCGCGGTAGCGAGCGGGTTGCTCCTCAACGCGTGCACCCCCGCCAAGCCGAAGACTGCCGAAGCCGGCCCGCTGGATTACACACCCCCGTCGGACTCGGCGATTCCCAACGATGCGCTTGGCAAATCCATCCAGCGCGGGCTCGCGCTCATCCAGCACACTACAGACAGCCTTCCGGCGTACGCACCCGGCAACCTCCAGTGCGCAAGCTGCCACATCAACGCCGGGCGGATGCGAGATGCCGCGGCACTGATTGGTGTGTACGCGCGGTTCCCGAAGTACATGGACCGGACAGGAGCGGTGATTCCGGTGGAGGACCGCGTCAACTACTGCTTTACGAGAAGTCTTGGCGGAACACGGATCCCGCCGAACAGCCGGGAGATGCAGGACATCGTGGCCTACCTCGCGTTCATCTCCACCGGCGTTCCCGTGGGAACGCACGTGAAGGGCGAGGCGATGCCCAAAATGCCTCCGTTGCACGGAGACAGCACGCGCGGTGCGGCGCTGTTCGCGACAACGTGCGTGCCATGTCACGGCCCTGAGGGCAAGGGGAACCCTCCTCTGATCCCGGCGTTGTGGGGACCGACATCCTTCAGTATCGGCGCATCCATGGCGCGCGAGGAGCGGGCCGCCACGTTCATCCGCCATTTCATGCCTCAGAACAAGCGCGGCTCCCTCACGGACCAGCAGGCTTACGATCTCTCGGCGTACGTCAATTCCCACCCACGGCCGGATTCGCCGGGCAAGGAGAACGACTGGCCTCTGGGCGGCGCGCCTGCTGACGTACCGTACAACACTGCGGGACACGCAGCGTTCAAGCCGCCGCATGAGCTGTTGCCGAGGAAGAGTACGGCGGGCAGCATTGTGGATCCGCCGCAACCGGTCGAGCCGGCTGGAAACCCGGCTGGTCGTGTTTCACCTGCCGTTCCCACGCCAAAGTCAAAATGAGCATTGGCGAGGAGGACGAAGACGAGTCAAAAGAGACCATTCCCGACGGAATTACACGCCGGAAAGCCCTGGGCACTGCCGCCGGCATTATTGCGGGTATCGGAACTCCAGCCCTCGCCCTTCGTGTATTCGCGCAAACTCCCGCTCCGCCAGTCGCGACAGGCAACACAGCCGTAGGAGCGCAGCAAGCGGCACCGGCGACTCTGCCGCAGGTTCCGGCTGACGCGACCAAGGTCCCTGGAATGCCTTCCGGGCCGCTTGGTGTCCGCTCCCAGTTCGAGAGTCCCTCGCTCGCTCCCGTGGGCGTAACAACCGGCCCGTCGTTCACGCCGCTGCAGGATCTGACCGGGACGATCACCCCGTCTGATCTGCATTTCCAGCGTCATCACAACGGTATCGCACTGATCGATCCGGCGAGGTACGAATTGATCGTGCACGGGATGGCAGACCGCACGCGCGCATTTTCGCTCGAAGACCTGAAACGATTTCCGGCGGTCACGCGGACCTGTTTCATCGAGTGCGCCGGAAACGGACGGGCAGCGTATCGGACTCCTAAGCCCGATATGACTCCCCAGGTCGTCGAGGGACTCACCAGCAATACTGAATGGACCGGAGTGCTCGTCAGCACGCTCCTGCATGAGGTTGGAGCAAAGAGCGCGGCATCGTGGGTGCTGGCGGAGGGGGGCGACGCGTCGGTACTGTCGCGCAGCGTGCCGATGAAAAAGATGCAGGACGACGCAATGGTCGTATACGCGCAGAACGGCGAGCCGTTGCGTGTAGCGAACGGCTACCCTGCCCGACTTCTTCTCCCCGGCTACGAAGGCAACATGTGCATCAAGTGGCTGCGCCGGATGGAGCTGATCGACCAGCCCAACATGTCGCGCGACGAGACGTCGAAGTACACCGATCCGCTCCCCGGCGGTGTGGCGCGTCAGTTCAGCTTCGTCATGGATGCCAAATCGGTGATAACCACTCCGGCGCATCCTGAAAAACTTTCGGGGCCAGGATGGTGGCCAATCAGCGGCCTGGCGTGGACCGGACGCGGAAAAATCACGCAGGTGGACGTCAGCACAGACAACGGCCGAACGTGGATGACGGCACAGTTGACCGGGCCGGTGTTACCGATGGCGCACACGAGATTCCAGTTGATGTGGAAATGGGATGGACGTCCGACGACGATCATGAGCCGCGCGCATGACGAGACCGGCTACATACAGCCCTCGGTCAACGCCTTTCGCAAGGTTCGCGGACCCGGTACCGACTTCCACTTCAACGCCATTCGCTCCTGGCGCCTCGACGGCGATGGCCACGTTTCTTTCGCGGGCTGATGGCATGATGCGTCCGGCTTGCAGGTTCGGCACGCGATGGCCGGCGATAGCGCTCCCGGTCATCATCCTGCTTTGCGCTTGTACCGGACGAGAAGGCGCGCCGGCCGAGCAAGGCAGAATGGTCGAGTCGCCAGCGCTGCCCGAGGCATTCGGCCTCGGCACCGAGCCGTCCGCTGCTCAGATAGCGTCGGTGAACATCGACGCGAACCCGGCCGGCGTCGGGCTGCCGCCGGGCTCGGGGACCTATGCGAAAGGAGCGACGCTATTCACGCAGAAGTGCGCGGCATGCCATGGAATGAAAGGAGAAGGAATGGGACCTTATCCGCGGCTGATTGGAGTGGACCATCAGCGCGACTTCTCCTTCGCCAACGATCCGAACTACCTTAAGACGATCGGCAACTACTGGCCGTACGCGACGACGATTTACGACTACGTGCATCGTGCGATGCCATTTCCGGCGCCGGGTTCGCTGCAGCCTGACGAGGTCTATTCACTCGTCGCATTCCTGCTCGCGGAGAACGGCATTGTGCCACGAACCACCGTAATCGATCGGCAGACGTTGCCAAAGATAAAGATGCCGTCGCGCAGCAGGTTCATACCGGACGACCGTGCAGGCGGGGCGTCGTTCAGGTGATCATGCCCCGCACGCCTGAATCCGCATTTCGACCACGGAGATCTTTGTGAGTAAGGTAGTCATGACCCCCAAGCTTCTGAGTCTCGTAGCTGACCGTTTCAAGGCGCTTTCCGATCCCGTGCGGCTGCAGATCCTGAATGCACTTCGCTCGGGAGAGAAGTCCGTCACCGAGCTGATCAATGCGACCGGCTGTGCACAGGCCAATGTATCAAAGCATTTGCAGCTGCTCCACAGCCTTGGCTTTGTCGCACGCCAGAAAGAAGGGCTCTATGTGTACTACCGGCTGAACGGGCGCGAAACGTTTCAGCTCTGCGACATAATGTGCGGCAGGATCGAGAAAGAGCTCAAGACGCGTCAGGAGCTTTTCGGATAGGAGCTTAGTGCCGGCCCCCGGAGACCTATCCTCGGTCGAGCGCCTCGAGTACCCGCGTCAGACGTGCCCGAACATCTTCAGCGATCGGCCGTATCTCGTCGTTTCCGGTGAGCTTCAGCGCCTCCACCGGGTCCATCACTGAGATCACGCTCTGCGCGGGATCGTCATCCGCGTACACGATGACGTTGCATGGCAGGAGCAATCCGATGTCGCGCTCCGCGGTAAGCGCGCGTAATGCCAGTGGCGGGTTGCACGCTCCAAGAATGACGTAGGGCCGGAAGTCGACGTCGAGCTTCTTCTTCATCGTGGCGGCCACATCTATCTCGGACAAAACGCCGAATCCTTCGGCGGCGAGGGCGTCCTTTGTTCGCTGGACCGCCTCGTCGTAGTCCACGGGGATTGTGGTGCTGATGCCGTACGGGCTGGTCTGCGCGACCATGGTGCGCTCCTTCATTATGGTATATAGGGACTACTGCAAGTATGATGCACCCGCGCGACTGGTGCTGTCGCCAACTAATCACGCCGTGTCCAACATCCTCTTTACCGGCTTTCCGGGGTTTCTCGGTTCCGAGCTTCTTCCGCGCGTCCTCTCGAGGTCCGCTGAAAACATGGCCCTGTGCCTCGTGCAGCCGAAGTTTCTGTCAGCGGCGCGACAACGCGCCGCCGCCATCGTTTCGGCCCGACCGCAGCTCGCAAACCGCATCAGCCTCATTGAGGGCGACATCACCGTGCAGGGGTTGGGGCTTCGAGGCGAGCGCCGCGACATTTCGGAGATCTACCATCTCGCCGCTGCTTACGATCTGGCCGTTCCCCGGGACGTCGCCATGCGCGTGAACGTCCAGGGAACGCGCAACGTTCTCGAGCTCGCAAAAGATCAGTCAGTGTTCCAGCGGCTGCACTACGTCAGCACGTGCTACGTGAGTGGACGCTTCGCCGGTGTCTTCAGGGAATCGGATCTCGAGGCCGGGCAGACTTTCAATAACTTCTACGAAGAGACGAAGTACCTCGCCGAAGTCGACGTTCAGGCGACGATGCGAGCCGGACTGCCGATGACGATTTACCGTCCCGCGATCGTGGTCGGCGACAGCGTCACCGGCGTCACTCAGAAATTCGACGGGCCCTATTTCATGATGCAGTGGCTGATGCGGCAGCCGCGCCTGGCGATTCTTCCGGTGATGTGGCCGTCGAGTCGCTATCACTTCAACGTGGTCCCGAGCGACTTCGTCGTCAAAGCGATCGAGTACCTCAGCTCGCTGAGCACTTCGGCTTCGCAGGTCTACCAGCTCGCCGACCCGAATCCACTCACCGTTGACGAGTTGATCACCGCCGTCGCCGCCGCGACCGGGCGCACCGTCCTGCGCATCCCGATGACGGCGTCGCTGGCGAAAGCGGCCATAGACCATGTGCCCGGCGTCTATCGCGTCATGCGAATTCCATCGGCTGCCGTCGATTACATGATTCACCCTACCACTTACGACACGACCAATGCCGAGCGGGATCTTGCTCCCGCGGGGATACGCGTGCCACCCCTTCGTGATTACCTGCCTCGTCTCGTCGATTTTCTCCGGGCCCACCCCGACCTCGGATCGAAAGCGATGGTGTAGAGCGTTCAGGCGGAGTCAGGCGACACCGCAGTGAGTTGGGGTTCAGGTTCAGTCGATCTGTCGCCGCCCCGACCCAAACGCCAGAAACACCAGCGCCCCAAATACCGCAATGGCCGCCGTGACGACGAACGGCGCAGTGTAGCTCCCTGTCCGTTCGATGAGCCATCCTGTCACTGCCACGCCAACGATGCCCGGCACGGTGGCGAACGTGTTGCTGATTCCCCAGATCACATCGGCATACCGGGGGGCAATGTCGAAACTGTTGGGGCTGAAGCCTGCAAAGCACACCGCCAACGTACCTGTCGCGCCGCACATCAGCAGCATTCCAGTCGTCGGTGAGCCCGCGGTTTGTACGAGCAGCAGAAACAGCGCGGCGCCGAGGAGCCCCGTCACCTGCATCAACTTGCGCACAAACGTCGGAGACCGGCCTGCCTTGATCATTCGGTCCGCCATGGCGCCAGCCACGTTCGCCATCAGGAAGCTGATCAGCCACGGCGCCGCCGACAGGAGCCCGGCGTTCGTGAGTGTCACTCCAAATGTCGTCTTGAAATAGCTTGGCAGCCAAGCGAGCAGCACGTATAGCGACCAGTTGTGGCAGAAGTGGTTGACGATGATCGCCCACACGGCTGGTGTACGCAGTATCCTGTCCCACGGAATACTGCGTCGGTCGGCCGGCGTGGGTTCCGCTTCGACGCCGCGACCATTGCCAATACTCGCGAACCAGGCAGCGACCCACACGAGACCAACAATGCCGAAGACGTAGAACGGCATCGGCCAGCCATGTTCGCGTACGAGCCAGCCGGTGAGGGGAAGAGACACTACGGTCCCGAGAGAAAGGCCGCTCGCGAACAAGGCGACGGCGCGCGATCGACTCGAGACCGGTACCCAGCGTCCGATCATGTTGATGGATGCAGGGAAAACGGCCGCTTCGCCGAGGCCCAAGGCAATGCGCGCTCCGATGAGCGCTGAAAATGAGAACAGTGCTGCGGGCGGGGTGAGCATAGTGAACAACGACCACCAGAGTACGGCGACGCCGAGGACGACTTTGCCACCGTACTTATTCGCGAGTATCCCGCTTGCCACCTGGAGCAGGATGTAGCCGACGAAGAACGAGGATAGGACAAACCCTTTGGTGGTTTCCGTCCACTTGAACTCGTCCTTCATTGCGATCGACGCGACCGATATGTTGGTGCGGTCGATGTACGAAATGAAGACCGCGGCGCAGCAGAGGAGAACGACGGTGTACTAAGGTCGCCAGCGATGCGGGACTTCAGTCACCGGAATAGCCGTCCCGTGAACTCCAACGGCGGTTCACCGTCTCCCCGCTCCAACGTCGCTTTCTCGAACGAAGTCATTGCGCCTCTCTATGCGAGGACATCCTGCACGGGGTGCAAATATGGCCCTTCGTGTCGCCGTAGGCAGTATTTATCTATGATTGGGGGAATTCCCCCGCACGTTATGATTGTGAACGATGTTGGCGGCGACAAACCGGAGAAATAGATGAGAATGTTGAGCCTCATCACGCGCTCAGGCCTCGCGCTGGGAATGTTCGCGTCACTGGCCGCACCGGTGGCCGACGACGTGGTCACGTATCGTGTGACGCCGAGCGACACTGACCCCGCCATCAAGCGCTTTAACGAGCCGCACTACATAGTGTTCGACTCGAGTCGCGCGCGGTCAGCCGACCTACTGGTGTTCATGACCGGCACAGGCGGCAACCCTGGCGCCGTGTCCGATTTCCTGAAGATCGCGGCCGGTCAGGGTTATCGCGTCATCGCGCTTGCGTACAACGACGTCCCGGCCGTGGTGGCGATCTGTCCGCAGAATCCAGATCCCGGGTGTTCGGCCAAGGTCCGGCAGAAGCGGATCTTCGGGGACAACATCACGGATCTGATCGACGATTCCCCCGCCGAGTCGATCGTCAACCGTCTGGTGAAGCTGCTGGTGAAGCTCGATCACGATCATCCGTCGGATGGATGGAGCCAATACGTCGTCGGTGACACGCCCAGATGGGGGCGGATCGTCGTGTCGGGGCACTCGCAGGGAGCGGGGATGGCTGCGTACATCGCGCAACGCAATCGAGTGGTGCGCGTGGTTCTGTTTTCCAGTCCGTGGGACTTTTATGGCCGCAACCGCCAGATCGCCCCGTGGGTACTCGACGGACCGCGTGCCACGCCCTCCGATCTCTGGTTCGGCGCGTATCACGAAAAGGAGAACACCGCCTCGTTGATCAGGCGGGAGTACGAAGCGCTTCGTATTCCGGCAGCGCACATACGTGTGTTCAGGTTGGAGCCGGCGCATCTACTGGGACCGAATCCGTATCACGTGAGCATGGTCGGGAATCGCGTGACGCCGAGGGATGGGCTGGACGCGCCAGCATACGCCGAGGAGTGGCGGTTTCTGGTCGGTTCGTCGCCGAAACAATGACGGTGGTCGCGCCTCTCGCCCGTGACGCACTGGTTCGACGCGGCCAGTGGCTTTCTATCGCGACGCTGCTCTACAACGCGGTTGAAGCGGTCGTGGCGATTGTCGCTGGAACCCTCGCAGGCAGCGTTGCTCTCATTGGATTCGGAGTAGATAGCGGCATCGAGCTGACTGCCAGCTTCGCTGCACTTTGGCGACTCAATCAGGACGCCGATATTGAGAAACGGGAACGCGC
>DATBZT010000378.1:0-3272 GCA_036513055.1 Gemmatimonadaceae bacterium
TTTTTCCCAGTGGCGATGCGGCGTTGCCGGCTGCCCAGAAGACGGTGCGCGCCGGTATGCACTCGTCGCCAACGCGGACTCCGTCCGGTTCAATTCGCGTCACGATTGTATTCGTCCGTACTTCGACGCCGAGTTCGCCGAGGTTGCGGAGAGCGACCGTGGCCAGCGATTCGGGAAACGATGGGAGAATGCGCGGACCTCCTTCGAGAAGAATCACTCTCGTCTTGCGCGTATCGATGTGGCGGTACTCGGGATACAGTGCCTTTCGCGCAATCATCGGGAGCGCACCGGAAAGTTCGACACCCGTTGGTCCCCCGCCGACGATCACGAAGGTGAGATATTCGTCGCGCTCGGCGTCATTCGTCGACTCCTCCGCACGCTCGAACGCCAGCAGAAACCGCCGGCGCATCTCCGACGCGTCTTCGATATCCTTGAGCCCTGGCGCGAGCAGCTCCCAGTCGTCGTGACCGAAGTACGCGTGTCGCGAGCCGGCGGCAATGATGAGATAGTCGTACGGCACCTCGCGATTGTCATCGTCTATGAACACTGATCTTCGATCGACGTCAACCGAACGAACTTCGCCAAGGAGAACCGTCACATTCTGCTGCCGACGGAGAATCCAGCGGATCGGCGCACTGATGTCGCTGGGCGCGAGGGAGGCCGTCGCCACCTGATAGAGCAGCGGCTGAAAGAGATGGTGATTCGTGCGGTCGATCACGGTGATGTCGGCGTCCACGTTGTGCAGAGTGCGGGCCGCGGTGAGCCCCCCAAACCCGCCACCGATGATGACGATCTGGCGCCGCTTCCTCGGTGCCATTACGCGATTCTTTCCTCGAGCGTGCGCGCGGTAATCGTCATCAGCAGAACGAGCGCGATGAGCAGAACGCTGTAGGACGCGGCGGTGCCAAAAGCGAGCGCGCGAAGCTGCGACAGAATCTCGATCGAAATCGGACGGTTGGCGTGCGTGTACAACACGACACTTGCCACGAACTCACCCACCGCCGTTACGGCGGCCAGAAGCGCGCCGGCTACCAGACCGGGCCGCGCCGCCGGCAGAACGACGCGCCTCATCGTCAGCCACCACGATGCACCCAGTCCCCTCGCCGCATCTTCCAGCGACGTGTCCATCTGACGCAGCGAGCTCTCAACAGCCGTTGCAACCAGCGGGATGTCGCGGACGAAATAAGCCAGAGGGAGAATCCAGAACGTGCCAACAAGAAGTATTCGGGCGGTGTGCAGCTCATTCCTGTTGAACGTCGCCGCCAATCCGAGGGCGATGGCCGTCGCCGGTATGGCCCACGGGAGCGCAACCAGAACTTCCAGCAATCGCCGCCCACTGAATTTCCTGAGAACTATGAGATAGGCGGCGACGAAGCAAACCACCACGTTCGCAGCGGTTGCGATGAGCGACATGGATACGCTGTTCATTATTGGCCGCCACAGCTCAGCCTCGGTAAACAGTCGCCGGTAGTTGTCGAGTGTGTACTCCGGCGGAATCACCTGCGTCGTCCACGCTCCGTCACGGGCGAACGACACCAGCACCACCATCAGGTGCGGCAGCACCAGTACCACGACGGTCACCAATGCGAGGCCTGCCGCGGCAAACTGCGCACCCCTCGACCGGATAACACGCCGCGTTGTGGCGCCTTTGCCGGCGAGCGTGTATTTCCGCTTGCGCTCGAGCCAGCGGAAAAGTGCCAGTCCCGCCACCGCGCTCAGCGCGAGCACGGTCGTCTCGACGTATGCGAGACCGAGCTCACCATTCAGCTTCGACGCGACAATCTGAGTCGAAAGAACTCGAATACCGCCGCCGAACACATACGGCGCAGAGAACGATCCAAGTGAAGTCATGAACACGAGCAGCATTGACCCGGCAATCGACGGCATCAGGAGCGGCAGCGTTACCCGCCTCAACCGTTGCGACGAGCTCGCGCCAAGTCCTGCCGCTGCCTCGTCGAGCGTCGTGTCGAACCGCTCAAGCCCTGCCGACACGAACAAGAACACGTAGACGTACATCGTATAGGCGTGGACGAAGATGATTGCCCACACACCGGTGAGCCGCCACGGCGCCTGCTGCATTCCCAGCAGTCGCTGAATTCCACGCGTAATCAGCCCGCTCTCACCATAGAGGAAGAGAAACGCAATCACTCCCACCAGTGGCGGCAGTGCGGCGGGAAGCGTCGCCACGGCCCGCAATAACCGGCGTCCAGGGAATTCAAACCTTCCCAGCAGAAACGCCAGCGGCACTCCGATCAGCAGCGAAGCGACTACCGACGCTACCGAAATGAGCAGCGTCGTCGTCAGTGCTTCGCGATCGATGGAGCTTGCGGCAAATTCGCGCCAGTTGCCGAGCCCGTTCTCGAAGCTCCCCGCGATTACCGCCACATTCGGATACACCACCGTCCACAACAAAAGAACCAGCACTGGCAGCGCCAGCGCCCAGCTTCCCCGCATTCCGGGAATTCCGCGCACCCTCTGACTCACTCCACCTCGACGAGCGGCAACGGCTCCCGCGAGATCCCAACCCCCACGCGGTCACCCTCGTGAACTTTCATCATCGACGATTCCACTTCCATCGTGATGTCGCCCGCCATCTTCACGCGATAGACAGACGTCCCACCGGCAAACCGGCGAGTGAGCACCTCTCCGAGCCACGCGCCACTCGCATCTGCCGCAAGCAGCTCGAGTGCATCCGGGCGAAGCACCACGAGCATCGGCTTTTCGCCTGCCCCTGCCGAGGGCGGGCGAGTCACCGCAAACTCGCGCCTCACACCCCCAATCGTCAGCGCCATGCGCTCTCCCGCCGGCTCGGCCGGCAGAATCGTCGCCCGGCCAATGAAGCTCGCCACGCCCAGTGACGCAGGTCTCTCGTAAAGCTCCTCCGGAGCGCCAACCTGCAAGAGTTTTCCCTTTCGAATCACGGCGATGCGATCGGCAATCGCGAACGCATCTTCCTGGTCGTGCGTCACGAACAGCGCCGACACTCCGACTCGATGCAACATCGCTCTCAGCTCGTCGCGCGTGGTCTGGCGGAGAGTCGGATCGAGATTCGAGAGCGGCTCGTCGAGCAGCAGAATCTGCGGCTCGATCACCAGCGCCCGCGCGAGCGCCACCCGCTGCTGCTCACCACCCGACAACGACTGGATCCCTCGCTTGCCCGCACTCCCAAGCCCGACTGAATCGAGCGCGGCACGAGCTCGCTCGAGCCGGGTGCCCTTGGCCACACCGCGCGCCTCGAGTCCAAACGCCACATTGTCCTCCACCGACATGTG
>DATBZT010000379.1:0-2646 GCA_036513055.1 Gemmatimonadaceae bacterium
AGAACCAGGTGGTGGATGAGGGCGAGCGCCATGACCATGTCGCATTTCAGGCGGCTATTCGGTGCCGGATAAAGCGGCTGGCTCCCCCCAATCAGCGACAGCGAGGGCTCACCCGGAAACTCCGCGGCAGCGCGCTCAGCGACAGGGTTGGTAAGGTTGACGACGAGCGGAAGGATCGGGAGCCGTTCGCGCTTTGCCGTCATATACAGCGAGTCGATGCACGCCTCATCCAGATCGACCGCGACGACATTGCTGCCCAGGCGCGCCGCCAGAATCGAGAACCATCCGGTGTTGCTGCCGACGTCGAGTACGGATGCCGGCGCGTGCTCTGTCAGGGCCTCGCGCATGGATCGCTGCTTGTCGGTCCATTCAGGTGACGGTTCAGTGGAGAACGCTTCGTTCTTGTCCTGGTAGTAGCTGCTGTAGGCGCTTCCCCGCACTGCGACCTCCGAGCCGGTCACCATTCCTTTCAGCAGGGAAAAGAACCGACGCTTGACGGGACCGCGTTCGAGCAGAGCAACTCGCAGACGGCGGTCGGCGAGCTCGTACGCCAGACGTCCCGCAAGATCTCCGGCGAAGGCCTCTCGCCGGCTGATTACCGAGTCTGCCGAGTTGAGCGCGGTTTCGTACAGCCGGCGCCGCGCCTGAGCAGGCCGGCCGTTCTTCATCATCGCCATCGGCAAACCGAAGTAGGGCTCATACATCAGGCGATAGCTCTCGTAAACGGCGGTCGCCGAGGAGTCCCATAGCCGGGCGATTCCCTTTGCCGTGGGCGAATGCGACAGATGCGACTCCGAGACCAGATTTTCGATTGGAATGATCGACGTGAAGTCGACGAACTTCGGCACAGCGCCGTCGAAAAGCACGTTGTAGGGATGCCAGTCCTTGAGCGTCAGGCCCCGCTCGCCAAGCTCCTCGAACAGCGAAATGTGAAACACGGCTGCATCACGGAGCATCGACGCCGGCCATTCGTGAGGGTAGCTCACAAATGGCACACGCTCGTGCTCGAGCACCGCTTCGTAAGGAAGCTCCGGATGTGGATTCTCTTCCAGCTCGCGCGTCGAGACGATGCCTTTGCTGAAGAGATTGTCACGCTCGCAGCGCGCGAGTATCAGGCGCACCGCTGCGGCGTCTCCGCGGTAGATGCCCCGGAGAAGGCGGTCTCCGCTCAGGAATACCTCGCCGGCAGTGTCGAACCCGACCATCCGGCTGACACCCCCGGTCGTCGTCACACCCACGTTTCGGAGTCGGCCAGCGCCACGAGGTTTCGATCCATCACGAAATCCTCGCCGGCGATAAGACGGTCACAGATGAAGTCGAGGAACGGATCAGCGCCGGGCAACAGCAGGTGCCGCCGCTCATGCTGCAGATTCCACCAGATCGAGTTCGGGTCGCGCACGATGGGCAGCGGAACCTGCCGCTGAACGAAGTATGAGTAGGCGTATATGCGGGCGAGGCGCGTTTGGTCTTCCGTCAGTGGCTGCAGCTCACCAACGCGCTTGAGAAGCCGCCGGTATGATTGAATGTCCAGCCCGTCGTGAGTGAATCCCTTTCCGCCGTAATGTGCCTCGCCGGCGAGGATCACGGGTTTGCCCTGGAGCGCCAGCTCCAGCCCGGCGGTGCCATAAACGGTCACTCCGCCATCCAGAAGCTGAAAGAACTCCAGCGGACTTATCTCTTCCTCGGCCGGGATGAGGCGAACGTGAGGCGGCAGATTCGGAAAGTGTGTCTCGATCAGTCGCTGCACGCCGGCAGCAGGATTATCGTATGCCTCAATGGGATGAACCTTCACGAGCCATTGCACGTCGGGGAGGTCGCAAATCTGCTTTACCGTATCGACCATCCACTCATCGAATGATGGATAAGCCATTGGTGAATAATCAGATACGCTATCCCAGTTAATGTGAGCCATGATGCCCCAAACGGGCTTGTCATCAGTGATGGAATACTTTGCCCGAAAGCGGTCCATCTCGCCGGTGTACCTCTTGAGCTGCTTCATGTCGAAGCTCACCTGATGGTGATAGCGGCGGTCGAGGAACGCATGCAGGCTCTTCTCTTCTTCGGCAGTGAACGGCCCGCGCTGGCGAGCCTCCCAGGCGCGATCGCTGAGCTTGTGGAAATCGATCCTTGCTCCGTCTTCAACATGACGGAAGAAGAAGCGCGAAGTCAGGTACGACGCCTTCCAGCCGGTGACTGGAATCCCCCGATCGAGGGCGGTGTGCAATGCCGGTCCCCAGTCCACATAAGTGCCGTGTGACATGAAAACGCGCGTCGGCTGGAAACGATCGAAGACGCGCTTCGACGCTTCGGCTGTTACGAGGGCACTATAGGCGTATTCACGGACGATGTCCTCCCCATCCGCGAGACGTGCCCCCTGAAGGTATCTGGTAATGGTGGAGGAGACGTTCTGGCCAACGACCAGACCGTCGTGAGCCAGCCCCGCCACATTCTCACGATCGTACCGCCACGCTTTCTCGCGAAGCTCATCACGCTTTTCCTGCGGCACATAGTCGCCGATGGACGAATACGGAATTCCGAGGATGTCGAGAACGCCGCGCGTCGAGGCAATGCAGTGGGCGCAAGATTCCGCCCAGCCCTCGAGAGGCACGCCACTGGTGATTTCACGGTTGACACAGGCCTTGTAAG
>DATBZT010000380.1:0-3424 GCA_036513055.1 Gemmatimonadaceae bacterium
GGCAGACCTGCCGGCATCAGCCGGCATTGGAGCCGCGACTCGCCCCGATCACGCGCCCAGCGACTCTTTCACTTTCGACCAGAATCCCTTGGGCCGTCGCTCCAGCGGCGCCACCTGAATCTCGCCGAGCCGTTTGATCAGTCGCTCCTCTTCCTCGGTCATCAAATCCGGAGTATGCAACTGCAGCCTGATGTGAAGATCGCCGGTGCCGGAGGCATTCACCCGCGGCAGGCCGCGCCCTTTCAGGTGAAAGACCTGGCCGCTCTCGGTGTGGGCGGGCACGTGAAGCGTGACGCTCGAGCTCACCGTCGGCACTTCGACGTCGGCCCCGAACACGAGCTGCGGGTAGGTCACGAGGACTTCGCAGTACAGATCTTCTCCGTCCCGCTCGAATCGCGGATCCTCCTCCACCTCGAATACAATGAGAATGTCGCCGCGACCTCCGCCCCGCGGGCCGACGTTGCCCGCGCCGCGCATGGTCATGTACTGGCCCGTTGCGACACCGGCCGGCACACGAATGGTGATCTGCTCTTCCTGGCGGATGCGGCCTTCGCCGCGACACTTGCGGCACGGCGACGTGATCACGGTGCCCTCACCGGCGCAGGTCGGACACGGAGTAACGCTGATTACCTGCCCGAAGAACGAGCGTTGGGCACGCCGCACTTCGCCCGCACCGGCACACGTGACGCATCGCGCGGCTTCGGTGCCGGGCTCGGCGCCTTTCCCTTCGCATCGATCGCAGGCGACTAGAAGCTTCGCGGGAACCGCTCTCTCGACACCGGTAGCGACCTCGGAAAGTCGAAGCGGAAAGGTGATGCGGATATCCGAGCCCGTGCGAGGTCCGGTACCGCCTCCTCCACCTCCGCCGAACAAATCGCCAAATCCGGCAAACCCGCCAAGATCGCGCATGAAGATATTGAGCGCTTCCGAAAGATCGACGTGATGGAACCCCGCTCCACCGCCGCGCAGCCCCGCCTCACCGAAGCGGTCGTAGGTGGCCCGTTTCGCGGGATCGCGCAGCACGTCGTACGCTTCGGTGATCTCCTTGAACTTCTCCTCCGCCTCCCGCGAGCCGTTGTTTCGGTCCGGGTGCCAGGTCATCGCAAGCTTGCGATAAGCCAGCTTTATGTCGCTTTCCGAGGCGTTGCGGGCGACGCCGAGCGTCGCGTAGAAATCAGCCATTGATTGCAGTTAGTCCAGTAGCTCGGTTATGAGCTTCGAAGTGTGCGTAACGAGCGAAATGACCTTCTCGTACGGCATTCGCGTCGGCCCGATGACGCCGATCACGCCACTCAATCCACCGGCATGATACTGCGCAGTGACAACCGTGAACTTCTCGAGTCGCGGATCGTTGTGCTCCGACCCGATGCTGATGGTGATTCCACTTACGTCGCTTCTCTTGCGGAGCAGATTCGCCAGGTCGTCGCGGGTCTCGGTGAGGGCAACCAGCTTTCGCATGCTGTTGACGCTTGCAAACTCCGGCTGCTCCGCCAGCACCGACGCGTGGCCCAGCAGGACGGCTTCATCCTGCCCCTGAAGCGCCGCGTCAATGAGCTGTTCGCCCTCTTCGACGAAAACGTTGAGCAGCTCGGCCGCGGTGCCAGTCGGGCCAACGTCGCGAAGCCGCTCGCCAAGACTCGCCCGTATCTCACGCATCGTCGATCCGGCGAGGCGCTGATTCAGAACGCGCGTGACCTCGACCAGCGCTCCGTCGGCGACTTCTCCCTTGGCTTCCACGAAAATCGTTCGCACCGACCCGCCGGCGAGGGTGAGCGCGACAAGAATTCGCTCAGATGACAGACGGACAAGATCGACCCGCTCCAGAACGCTGTTGTCCAGCCGCGGCCCGAGAGCGATGCCCAGCTCCTGCGTAATTACGCCGAGGCTCTGCGCGGCCCGGCGCAGGATTCCCTCGATCGCCGAGCCCCCCGAAACGATTTCCGCGGTCAGTCGCGTCTCCAGCCGCGTCATCGGCGGAATCTGGATGATCGAATCGACGTAGACTCGGTATGCGACGTCGGTAGGGACTCTGCCGGCCGAGGTGTGCGGGTGATAAAGCATCCCCTTATCCTCGAGGTCGCTCATCGTATTGCGGATGGTGGCTGGCGAAACTCCAAGCCCGAAGCGACGCGCAATCGCCTGCGAGCCGGCCGGCTGCGCAGTCTCGACGTACGACTGAATCACAGCCTCGAGCACCCTCCGCTCCCGCTCGTTCAGCTCCGGATATGCCATGGGTCCGAACGTAAGAATGACTTCAAGAACCTGTCAACCCGGCGGCAAGGCTGTCCAGCCGCAACCATCCTTCCGCGCTGAGGCGCACGAGGTCGCCGTCAAATTCCGCCCACCCCGCCCTCATCCAGTCCTCGGCGGCGCGACGGTCTGTCGGGCCAACGCGGTATCCGTTCGACGTGCGAAGCCCGAGGTAAACCCGCTCGGTGGTCGCGGCATCGTTCTCGATTAGCTCCTCGCCTTCAATGACCCTTCCGCCCGCACGCAGAACATCGGCCCATTCGGCGTACGCCCTGATGTTCCACCACCGGTGCAGGCCATCGAAGCTGTGGGCCGCGGGGCCGATCCCGAGATAGGGCGTGCCTGTCCAGTACACGGAATTGTGGCGCGATTCCCGGCCCGGGCGAGCAAAATTCGAGACTTCATAATGGGTGAATCCTTCCTCCGTCATCCGACGGTGGGCGTGAAGAAACTCGTTCGCGTACCGCTCCTCAGCCGTGGGCGACACCCGGCCGACAGCCGTCCAGCGATGAAGCGGCGTTGCCGGCTCGACGGTCAGGCCATAAAGCGAGATGTGGTCAGGCTCCAATGCGAGCGCCGCGTCGAGATCGGCTTCCCATGAGCGTTCGACTTCGGGGGGCAGTGCGAATATCAGATCGAGCGAAAGATTGGCAATTCCGCCGGCCCTCAGTGTGCGGACGGCGTTCGATATCTGAGCCGCACCGTGGGTTCGATGCATCCAGACAAGGACAGTGTCGCTGAAGCTTTGCGCACCCAGCGACACGCGATTGATTCCGGCGGCGCACCACTGATCCACCGCCTGCGCCGTCACATCCTCGGGATTCACCTCGATCGTGACCTCGGCGTCCGGCGCAATCGAGGCTCGCCTGCTGATCAGACTGACAAGCTCACCAATGCCTTCGCCGCCAAGCCGTGAGGGAGTGCCGCCACCGAGATAGAGAGTGTCGATCCGCCACGGGTCGGAGGCAGCGCCCTCGGTGAGTCCGTCCAGCTCGCGACGTATCCCGTCAAGGTAGTCGCCCACAGGCACCGTACGCCGGACGGCGATGGAGAAATCGCAGTACGAGCAGCGGCGCGCGCAGAACGGCACGTGGACGTATAGATGCGAGGGAAGCACGGTTGAATATACCCCCGCCGCCTCAAATTCCCCCGCTCAGCGGCGTCGAACCTCGCC
>DATBZT010000381.1:0-2625 GCA_036513055.1 Gemmatimonadaceae bacterium
CGGCGGACGGAATTTTCAGCTCACGGTTCTCCGTTCCCTGCGTTATCACGCCGGCGGCTCCGCCAGCCAGCAGAACGTCCGGAGGAAGACCTGGTTCCGGATAGCCCACATAGGCGAACATCGTGTTCCAGTGATTCACCAGCGCCGCTTCGCGCGAAGGGAAATTGGTCCCCGGCGGCACGTCCGGTGCCGGCAAATTCACATGACCAGCCCTGAGCGCGTCAATCGTGAACTGGACGTAGGTCAGCATCGCTTCCCTTGCCACTCCGAGGTTGGAGTTGCAATTGTCTTTCACCGGGTTCCAGAGATTGCGCGCCTCCGTGAGGTACGGTTCGCTGAACAGCGCGTCCCTCTCCGCATTCGACTGGTCGTGTCCCTGAGAGCTGCACGCAGAGAAGATGACTGTCGCCCTGAGTGACGGAGAGCGGATCGGCGCGGTCGGGACGCGGACCGCATCGTTGGCACATCCGGCAATGCCCAGCACAATTGCTGCAAGCACGAACGGAGCGAAACGCTTCATAGCGCCCTCGTGGGGTGATGAGGTTGGTATAAACGAGTTTCGCGGGCGGCGACTAGCATTGTCGGCGCCCCGCTAAACACGCGTACATTATACCATGCGGTCCTTACCTGGCGCCAGCCACCAGTTCCGCGAATCGTGAGTCCTGCTTGAGCCGCCGCCACCACCATGACTGACTTTGGGCAAGTCCCGCCTGGTGTGCCGGATTGGCCGAGAGGTAGCTCTGGAGCAGCCGGAACGCCTCATCCGTGTCTTTGGGGTCGTTGAACAGCGTGCGGATGAACGCTTCTATGGAAAGCAACTCTCCGGTAGGGTCGGCGATCTTGTCGGCGCGGGCAGCGATGAGGAGATGCCGCGCGCTGTCGGGCAGGCCGGCTTTTGCCAGACCTGCTCCAATCAGCATTTTGCCCTCGTGCTGCTGGATTACCCACTCTTTGGGCGTCGACAGAGATTGTAAGCGTGCGTAGTCCGCCCACGCCGCCGGAATGTCCGGTTTGGTGACCGCAGTCGTTGTCAGCAGCCACAGTCGGCACCGTACGAAGAGCGGATTCTTCGGGAACCGCTGCCCTCCTTCGTCACAGTATTTCACGGCATCGAAAAACTGCTCGAGGTCGTACGATGTCGCGTACAAACGCCACAACACCTTGTCCGTTCCGCTGAGGAAGGCATCCTCCTCGTACGCCCTCATCGCCGCCAACTTCGCCTGCGTGAAATCGTCCTGCTGATTGTAGATCTGACTGAGCTGAGCCCATGCCGACGCTTTCGAAGGCTTGGCGGCAACCGCCGCTTTCAAGTCCTTCTGAGCATCGTTCAGTATGCTGGTCGCCTCGCGCGGATTCGCCGCGAGCGCGAACTTCCACTTCTGATACTCGAGCATGCCGCGATACTCGAGCGCATCCGCGTTTCTGGCGTCGACCGCCAGGGCGCGATTTGCGTGCTCGATTCCCTTCTCGATGAACGGCTTTGCGGCGAGCGCATCCCCCGCTGCCGTTGCCTGAGCCAACGCGACACCGCTGCGCTCGGCAATCGGGTCGACCCATTTCGAGTCCAGCGGCTCAGCCAGGGCAAGCAGCGAGTCCGCTGCTGCAAAACTGCGATGGCTTCCCGCAGCGTCCGCCTTGGATGCCTGGGCCTCTCCGTCGCGCTTCAGCGTGAGCGCGCGCTGAAGCAGGGTCCACGCCGCGACATTGCTCGTGCCGGCCCTCTCCTCGCGTAGACTCACCGCCTCGCCGATACGGATTCTGAGGTAATCGGCAACCTTCGCTGCCAGACTGTCTCTCACGGCGAGCACGTTCCCTTTCGGTTGATCGAACGTTTCCCGGTGCACGACGTCGCCGTTATTGCCGTCGACAATCCGGACGGAAACGCGAAGCTTGTCGCCGGCCTCCTCAACCGAGCCCCGAACGAGCGTTCCCGCGCTCAATACCTTGCCGATACTGTCAGTCGATGCGTCGGACCCCTTGAACATCGCCGCACCGTTCTTGGATACGACGTCGAGAATCTGCACCTGCGCCAGCTGGTCGATCAGACTTTCCGTCAGCCCTTCGGCCACCGGCTCGAGCTGCTTCGACTGGCTGGGGTCGTCGAAGTACATCACCGCGACGCGCTTGGGGTCCAGGCCGCCGGCGACGGCGGCGGCGCCTGACGATCGCCCGAGAAGTTTCCACGCGACAAGCCCGCCAATGAGCAGCACCGGCACAGCAATCATCGCAGCGATTGCATACTTGCGCTTCGACGGCGCTGTCTGGACAGGCCGCGCAACCGTTCGCCGGTCGATTCTGCGCGTGGTCGTCGCGTGATCGATCACGCACTCCTTCAGTTCCTCGGCAAACTCTCCAAGCGTCGCGAATCTGTCGGCCGGCGATTTGGACAGGGCCTTCTGGACGAGATCCTCTACTTCGTCGGGAATCGTGTTGCGGACGATCTGCATCGAAGGCACAGCGGCCATCGAGTGACGCGCCATGATAGACTGGGCATTTGGCCCGGTGAATGGCGGCTGCCCGGTAAGCATCTCGTACAGCACGCATGCCAGGCTGTATTCGTCGCTCCGCCCGTCGATGTCCTTCTCGGCGAATGCCTGCTCCGGACTCATGTATGTCGGCGTGCCC
>DATBZT010000382.1:0-9464 GCA_036513055.1 Gemmatimonadaceae bacterium
GGGAGCCTTACCTGGAATTCAGTCCGGCCGGGCCTGGACTCCACCGCAATCTCCCCATTGTGTCATATCCTCGGCGTGTTCTTGCGGGACGTTTTGCTCATCCGGGAGGAACTAAAAGGGCTGACGGACGAGATGCTGACATCCGAACAAACGCCAAACGGCGCAACGAAATTCTCAGACTGGTTAGAGAAGAACAAATCAACGGTTGGAAGCTGTTATTCATCAGAGGTCGCACGACACTTCCGGTGGTCAGCCTCCTGAGGGAGTTCGCAGCATGCGGGCGCTGGTGAGCACGCCGGTACCTCCAACTGAGCGTCCAATCTGGAATCATACCATAGTACATTTCCATCATACCCCACGATGAGCCTCGACTGATGACTCGATTCTCCAGCATCCTCGAAACGGTCGGCAATACGCCCGTAGTCAGGATCAACAAACTCGCTCCCGCAGGCATCGACCTCTTCGTCAAGATCGAAGCCTTCAATCCCCTCGGCTCCGTTAAAGATCGACTCGCGCTCGGCGTCATTGAAGACGCCGAGCGTACGGGCGCGCTCAAGTCCGGTCAGACGGTGATCGAAGCGACGAGCGGCAACACGGGCATTGGACTCGCGATGGTCTGTGCCGCCAAAGGATATCCACTCGTTGTGACGATGGCCGAATCGTTCAGCGTCGAGCGGCGGCGTCTGATGCGCTTCCTGGGCGCGAAAGTGATTCTCACGCCGGCTTCCGCGGGCGGCACGGGCATGGTACAAAAGGCGATCGAGCTCGCTGAAGCGCACGGCTGGTTTCTCACGCGCCAGTTCGAGAACGAGGCGAATGCCGACATGCACTCGCGTACAACGGCGAAGGAGATTCTCGCTGATTTTGCCGGACAGCGGCTCGACTACTGGGTCACGGGCTTTGGGACCGGCGGCACGCTCAAAGGCGTAGGCCGCGTACTCGCGAAGGAGCGACCGGAAACGAAGATCGTTCTCGCGGAGCCGGCAGATGCGCCGATGGTGACGAGCGGCACGAAGCAGGAGCGGAATGCAGATGACAGTCCGGCGTCGCGGCACCCAGCGTGGAAGCCGCATCCAATTCAGGGCTGGAGTCCCGACTTCATTCCCAAGCTCACCGGCGACGCGGTCGACGCCGGTCTGGTGGATCGCGTGATCACTGTTGCGGGAGCGGACGCGATGCGCTCGAGCCGTGAGCTCGCGCAGCGGGAGGGTATCCTCGTGGGAACGTCGGCGGGGGCGTCGTTCTTCGCAGCGCTACAAGTGTCCAAGGATGCGCAAAAAGGATCGACAATTCTTTGCATGCTGCCCGACACCGGTGAGCGGTATCTCAGCACGCCGCTGTTCGGCGACATTCTGCCCGACATGAATGACGAGGAGCGGACGATCGCGCAGTCAACGCCAACGTTCGCTGACGCTGCGGTTGCCGGAGTGAGTCCGCCGCGCTGATACGCCATCGAAAACTGACACAGGAGATTCCAATGAGCACCGATTCACAGAAACCTCCGGGCACCATTCCGCGCGCCCAGCCTGAGTCCTTCCGTGGCCGCAGCCTTTCAGCCTCGCTCACCGTAAAGGATCTCCAGAAGAGCCTCGCCTGGTACCGCGATGTGGTGGGATTCACGGTGCATCAGGAGTATAAACGCGAAGGAAAAGTTGCCGCCGTGGCACTCCACGCCGGGACCGTGCAGATCCTCATCGGCCAGGACGATGGAGCCAGGGGAGTGGACCGGATCAAGGGAGTGGGGCTTTCGCTGCAGATCACCACCGCCCAAAACGTTGACGAGCTCGCGAACCGGATCAAGGAGCGCGGCGGCATGCTGGAATCGGAACCGGCGGACTTTTACGGTGCCCGCGCATTCCGGCTGCAGGACCCGGACGGTTTCAGACTCGTGATCTCCTCGGAGAGGTAACTCCCAGAACGCTATGCTTCGCCCGCTGATGGGGTTGGTCGTGGCGCTCTCCGTCGGCTGCCTCGGAGACGGCATGACGGGAAGCTCCACCGTCACAGGGGCGTACACACTACGCACCGTAAATGGCGCGCCGCTCCCCTACACGATCGTCGGGAGCGGCACGGCCAAGACGGAAATCATCGACGACGTCATCACGCTTTACGAGGGTGGTACCTACGCCGAGTCGGGTCATTCGCGCACTACGGTAAGCGGACAGGTGGCGAACGAGAGCAATACCGAAACCGGCAGCTATAGCCTGTTCGGGACTTCCGTCACGTTGCGAAGCAGTGACGGCGGGCGGACCAGGATGCCCACGATCGACGGCAATACGATGACCGTCGTGGAATCCGGGATGACCTCGGTCTTCACAAAGTAGTCACGGGGAAATGCGGCATTTTTCAGATGCGGCTTCGCCGCAATGGCTGTACTGTAGTTGCAGCAGAACCTGGGCGTCAGGTGGCTCCCGAGCAATGGAGGATGACCCTGTGGTGCATTTCCGGTGATGAGCTGCCGCTTGGGGTCCGTCCTCTTCGTCGTGGTGTTCGCGCGGCTAGCCAACGCGCAGGCGACGGACACGACGCACCACGTCGCCGGCGCCACCGTCAGCGGCGTTGTACGTGACAGCATCGCCCGCGTGCCGCTCGGCGGCGCGATGGTGCAGCTCGTCGCAGCCGACAGCCCGGCGCGCCTTGGCCGCATGGCGGTCTCGGACTCGTCGGGCCGGTTCACGCTCAGCGACGTGCCCGATGGACGCTACATGCTGGGCTTTATCCACCCGATGCTCGACTCGCTCGGCGTGGAGGTCCCGCTGCGCGAGGTGTACGTCGATGGCCACCGGCCGGTGATCGCCGACCTGGCGATCCCGTCGGCCGCGCGGCTCCGCGCCGCCATCTGCGGCGCGCGGCCGGCGTCGGACTCAGGTGGCGTCCTTCTCGGAGTCGTCCGCGACGCGCTGGACGGAGCACCGGTCGCCGGGGTCAAGGTGTCCGGAGATTGGCTCGAGTTCTCGCTCGGGCGCGGCGGACTCCAGCGTCGCCTCGCGCGCCTCGTGGCCACGACGGGGGCGAACGGCTGGTTCGCCCTGTGCAACGTGCCGAGTGCCGGCACGGTAGCACTTCTCGCAAGCCGTGGCGCGGACAGTACTGATCTCATCGAGGTGCAGGTGCCGGCAGAGGGCTTCCTGCGACGCGAGCTGTACCTCGGGCACGCAGAAACCGTCGTCACGGGGGAAACTCCACAGCGCGTGGATAGTCTCGCGCCTCCGCCCCGTCGAGTTCACATGGGTGACGGGCGCCTTAGCGGCACGGTGATCGCCGCCGCGGGAGGAAAGCCTTTGGTGGGCGCGCAGGTGAGCATCTCCGACGGCCCGCAGACACGCGCGAACGAGCGCGGCGAATGGACGCTCGTGAACGCGCCGGTCGGCACGCGGATGCTCGAGGTCCACTCCCTCGGCTACTACCCGGAGCGCAGGCGCGTGGACGTCGTCGCGGGCGCGGCGCCGGTTCACGTGGCGCTCTCCACGCTCGAGGCGGTGCTGGACACGGTGAAGATTCTGGCGACCCGCCTTGGGAACGGTCGCGACAGCAATGGCTTCAACTCCAGGCGCCGAAGCGGTGCGGGCAACTACCTGACGCCTGCGGACGTCGCACGGCGGCAACCCCGTGTCACGTCCGACCTCTTCAGCACGCTGCCGGGCGTTCGCCTGGACTACGAACGAGGGCTCGGCAGAAATCTCTCCATGCGCGGTGCCTTTGGACGCTGCACGCCGGCGGTCTACATCGACGACCATTACATGCGCAACCTCGGCGCCGATGACATCGATGACTGGGTGCGCCCGCAGGAGATCGCCGGTATCGAGATCTACACGGACGGCACGGTGCCGCCGCAATTCCAGGCTGGGCTGAGCGGCTGCGGCAGCGTTGTGATCTGGACGAAGCGGTTCCGTTAGGCGGTACCCACGCGTGGCTCACCAACGAGCCGCCGGTACTGCCGGTACATCCCCAGCCGCCAGCGGGCGATCATGCCAAACGCCATGAGGTAGAACAGGGAGGCGGTCTGCAGCGGCGAGATGATGCGGCCGATGTAGTCGTGCAAGCCGAGCCTGATGGCGAGCAGGACAAGAAGTATCACCAGGAAAGAGCGCGACCGTTTCATGTAGACCACACCGTCGCGGAGCTCGAGACGAGACGAACGGATCAGCGGCCACGATAAAACGAGCAATCCGAGGAGGAACGCGGCGATCGCCCAGGACCAGCGGACTCGCATCATGGGGGCGAGGAACATCAGGAAGCCACTACTCATGGCCAGTGGCGGGATGACGATCGCCTTGCCGGAGATCGGCACCCGCGTCTCGCGCACCCGCCACACGAGCACCGCAATCCCACCGAAGACGGGCCCGATGCGCAGAATCGGGCGCAGGATCGGCTGGTACTGGTTGTAGAGCTCCTGAACGTTCACGTTCTTCGTGCTCCTCGCTGAATCGAGAGTCGCCGTGCAATATAGAACAGTGTTGCTCTGGCTTTAGGTAGCGTCAAGTGAATTGGAGTATGCGAATGGGACGCCGCTGGGTGTACTGGAGTCTCGCCGGTCTTCTCCTGAGCGGGAGCGCGCTCGCCCAGAGCCCGGCACCGGCGAACAAACCCTATCTCACCGTGGGATTGTTCTTCGGACGCATCGAGGAAGGAGCCCGCATCTTCACTCCAGTCCGCCTGCTTCCCTTCGGTCACCCAGAGGCCGGGACCCACGAATTCCCGACGCTGCAACAACTGCACGGCACCGAATTTCCTGCCCTCATCTGGCTCGGCAACCAGGTCGGCCTCCGGCTCTGGACTACACTGGAGCGATATCCGACCCAGCCGGCGACGGACTGGCCGTACAGCGAGTTTGCTCAACCGCCTGATTCCATCCAACTTCGAGCGGCGACGATCACTCACCTGCCCCACTCAGAGGTCCCAATGCCCGGCCTTCGGGCGGTATTGTATGACGCCCGCCACCCGATTCTGTTCCTCGTGGACACCCGGATGCTCACGCTCGCCGAGCGAGGGATGAGGGCGTCGACTGCCATGGGGTTGGATGTCTCCCGTGCCGATCTTCTCCGAGCGCTCGAGTTGGCGAGTGTCCACGCGACGCTCCAGGGGCTCGGCGCTGTGATCTTTGACCGTTAAAGACCGAGGCGTGGGAGCAGGATGATCATTCGGCGGCACCACGACAATGCCGTAACGTGCGAACACCGTGGGGTAGAAGGGTTCCTCCATGTATCGACGGGGTCATTCTCGGCGGGACCGAGTTGCCGTTACTTCTGTCCATGCCGGTCATCGCGGATGTTCCAGTGCTCGACACCACGGCGTTGCACGTGGCGGCTATCGTCAAGCGTCTACGACAAGGTGAGCTCGAGCGTTAGTTGCAACTGAAGGGCGGTTCAGCGTGCTCTTCAGCAGTGAACCGAGTATGGCATCTGCGGCATTGCGGCGGCGTTCGACCGCCGCTCTATTTGGTTCGCAAGCAATTGAGTTGATGCGCCAGGCCGCGGTCCCATGCGGTATGGCAGCCGCTCCACCTGCACCGTTTGCTCCTGATTCAGAGGCGCCCATGTCTGAAGATTCGCAGGCACCGAAGCAACTCGACGGCGTCACTTCGTTGTCGGATCTCGTCATGTACCAACCCGGCGCCGTGGTCAGCCGCACTATCCTCAAGAAGGCATCGGGAACCGTGACAGCGTTCGCCTTTGATCAGGACGAAGGTCTGAGTGAGCATACGGCAGCTTTCGAGGCCCTGATCATTTTGCTTGAAGGCGAATCTGAGGTCTCGCTGGCGGGCGTGCCGCATCACCTCTCCGCTGGTGACCTCTTGCGGCTTCCGGCCGGTCGACCACACGCCGTCAAGGCCGTCACGAGGTTCAAGATGCTTCTGATCATGATCAAGGAGTGAAAGACTGGCCTGTGAGGTGCCTTGGGCGGTAGCTGACCCGGGATTCACAACGCCGGTGCCGGCAGCACACCCTGCACGAGAAACTGCGCTCGCGGAAATGCAAACCTCTCGCGTTTGAAATAGTCCCCCTGCGCGACCTCCACGCGCTCTCGCGATGCGGCACAGTGCCAGGTCTCGAGCGATGTCGGTTTTTTATTCCCAAAAACTGACGGCTCGAACACACCGACACTCACTCCGCCCTCATTATCCCGCGCGGATGGATAGCGGAACGCTTGAACTCCCGCGCCCCGCATCGCGGCGCCGAGGGCCTGCGACGATGCGTAGCTCGTCGGCGATGCGATGGCGCGACGGTGCGCGTCGAACGGTGGTGCGACCAGATCAACGCCGCGCGCGGTGCGCACCCGTGCCGTAAACGCGGTGAGCGCCGTTGCTACGGTGCCGAGCGACGCATGTGTCCCCTCGAGAAAAAGGAGCCGATAGTAAGCGACCTCGGCAAATGCGGTGCGGTGGTCCACCGACCCATACCAGATCCCGCGCTCTCTGCGCCCGCCGAAGCGCGAGCCATGATTCAGTGGAGGATATCGAAAAGGGGTGAAGAGCAGATAATGCATCCGGCCACCGGTAATGTCGGGCGGCTTGACCCTGTCGATCATTTCTTCGAGTAGCGCCTGCTCCTCGGCCGAGTCCACGAGCTTGCGAGTCGAGACCTGATGCTGTGCCTCCACAACTCGCCAAGGCGAGATGTGAAGTGACCGCAGCTCAGAGTCGCCCGCGCATCGCGTCCAGATACTGGACGACATCGACGAGCCCCTCCACGGTACGGATGCGATCTGCCGGAGTTCCGCCGATGTGATCGTTGGCCGCGTGCAGCCAGTCGCGAGCCTTGGCGTCGTCACCGCCAACGAGAGCGTCGAGCGAGCGATAGAGGCGCAGGAAGAGAAGGGCGAGCTCCCCTTCCTTTCGCTCGGGGTCGAGTCCGCGTCCGCTTCGGAGCCGCGACACGGACGCCTCGCTCGTCCCGATGATCTCGGCGAGCTGTTTGTTACGGAGACCCAGCCGCGCCGCAGCGTTGACGGCTGCCTTCGCCAGAATTGGCGCGGGTTCGGGCTTCGACGGTGGGTGCAACAGGTGCGGGCGTGACATACAATTGCAAGATTATCGTAGTTTGCTTGCAATTGCAAGGCAAGCGAGCTTTTGGCCTGTGCGTTTGCGCCCGATCTACTAACAATATAGTTGACAGACGGATTGCCGGATGATATTTATCTACTAACCCTTTAGTAGATAGCCATGCGAATCGCTTTCACTGACCGCGAGCTCGATGTCATGACCGTCCTCTGGAACCTCGGAACCGCGACCGTTTCTGAGGTGCGCGAGAAACTCCACGACAAACTCGCGTATACCACGGTTCTGACTGTCCTTCGCACGCTCGAAGAAAAGGGATACGTGAAACACGAAGACGAGGGACGCGCCCACCGTTATCGGCCAGCCGTAGACCGCGCTGCTGCCGGAACGACTGCCCTTCGGAGGATGCTCAACACGGTTTTCGGCGGTTCGGCAGAGCTGCTTTTGACGAACCTGGTGAACGACCAGAAGTTGTCGCCATCCGACGTTGAGCAACTTCGGAGACTTCTCCGTGACATGAAGCCGAAACGAGGAGCCAAATAATGGCGCTGTTCATGGCATACTGTGTCGTGTTTACTGCCCTGCTGCTGGTCGCGTGTCACCTCGGCGAGAAATGCTTGATGACGTTGGGTCGTCCAACTCGCGGCATTTGGCTGTTCGGCCTCTTCTTGGCCGTTTGCCTCCCTGTGATGGAGATCGTTGGTACAACGGCGAGTTCCACAGCATTCAGAAGCCATCAAACTGCCGGGTTGCTGCTCGCAACGGATGCGCCGGTCAGCGTGGCGCCGCCTTCCACACCGGCGCCGACGCTCCTTGAGTCACTGTCAACGGGATTGCAGCCATTCGACGGCGCTCTGATGTGGTTTTGGGTGACAGGGAGTATCCTGGCGCTTTTCGGCCTCGCCGTACTCTCACTCCGCGCTCGCCGGCTGGTGGCCATAGCCGAGACGATACTGGTGGAAGGAGTGTCCGTGCTGGTCACTGATCACGTTGGACCCGCGCTGGCAGGAATACTCAAGTACGACATCGTCGTACCCAGATGGACGCTTGGCCTTTCCGCGGAACAGCAAACACTCATCGTAGCTCACGAGCAGCAACATGCGCAGGCATTCGACCCACTTCTTGTGTGGATAGCTGCGCTTGCGACGGTCGCATTCCCGTGGAATGTCTCACTTTGGTATCTGATGCGGCGGCTTCGCGCAAGCATAGAGCTGGATTGCGACCGTCGTGTTCTGGAGCGCACCCCTGACGCCCACGCGTACGCGTCGCTACTCATCGCTGTTGGCGCAAAGGTATCATCCCGCCCGTTCTTCGCCGCCGCTCTCAGTGAGTCGGCCTCTCAACTTCATCGGAGGATTCGCGCAATGTCATCCGTAGGCCAACCATTCGCACGATTGCGCGCCGTCGCGTCAGCCCTTGCTATTTTCCTCGTGTTGGGAGCTGCATTTCGTGCCCCTCGGCCTGAAATACCCCTTCTTAGTTCAAGCTTCGGAGCTGGAGTTGGTACGCACCCCACCACCGGCAACAGCAATGTCATTTTGCTCTCCCATCAAAACATTGCGATTGTAGCGGTCGAGTGCGAGTCAAAACCGCACGTTACTCTGCTTGTTTATGCAACGAAGTCTGCGCGTGTGGGCGTCGGGGAACTTTCTTCGAAAATTACATCGGACACGTTTCACCTTCGTACACCAATTTCGTTAACCGCTGACTTGACGGGAGGGGAAGTTCATCTCGTGAGCGTAGATGGGAGCGTACTCAAAGTGACGGCTATTTTCCGCGATAGTCCCGCCATTACGGCCCAAGCGCACTACGCCCACGTGATTCTCATGCAGGGCGGCACGGGGATCCAAGGAGGATTAGCACGCGCCAGCTCAGAGGTGGAACCGTATTTCGAATTTCAAGTTGAAAAGCCGGCAGCGCAAGTATCTGGCACCGGCTCTCCCTGGTATCCCAAGGCACTCCGCTCGGCCCGCGTTGAAGGTGAAGTCCAGGCCCAGTTCGTCGTGAACCAAGATGGGAATGTCGAAGTCAACACGTTCAAGGTATTGAAGGCCACCAACGACCTGTTCGCCATCGCCGTCCGCTCAGTGCTCCCGAACATGCGCTATTCGCCGGCCGAGGTAGGCCGGAAACACGTTCGGCAACTTGTCCAGCAGAGCTTCCAGTTCAAGCTCGAACGCAGAGCGGCACCTCAATAAGCCGATTGATGGGCTCGATGGGGATCTTCGCACATTCTTGACACGAAGCTGCCCGATCGTGAGACGGCGGATCGTCTCAAGCGGTATTGGTCAGAGCGTCTCGATGCCTTGGCGGACATGCTGGCCGAATTGTAGACTCCGGGATTCCCGGCCCGGGCTCAGTCCGGGCCGGGAATGCGGCCGGTTGCGGCGGAGTCCTCACGCCTCGACCCACGCCCATTGCAGTAATAACGGGATTGTCGCCAATTGCGTTCCTCGCTCTGCGTCCC
>DATBZT010000383.1:0-5342 GCA_036513055.1 Gemmatimonadaceae bacterium
CTTCAGGAAGGCGGTCAAGAGTATTCGCGAGCGCAAGGAACGTGAGCGGAACGCGGCGGCAAGCGGGAACGGGGACAACAAAAAACAGCCGGCAGATCCTCCGCCGGCTGTTCAGGGCTCGTCTTCGAAGAACTAGCTGACCGCTTTTTCAGTTGCGGCGGGCTGGGCCGCGGTCATCGCTTCCATCGTCACAAACGGTCGGAAGACTCCGCACAGAACTCCGAGAATGCTGTAGTCGTCGCTCTCGTTGAGAACAATCCCCCGGTCCGATGGGTTGGCCGGCTCCAGCACGGTCTTGCCGTTGCTGTGGGTGAGTGTCTTGATCGTTGCTTCGTCGCCGATGCGCGCTGCCACGATGTCGTTCTCTTTTGGCTTCGCGGCCGGGTTGACCATCACATAGTCGCCGTCGGATATCGAGCGTCCGATCATGCTGTCGCCCTTCACCTTGAGGAAGAAAACCTCCTCGGCCGGAATAAAGCGCCGGTCCATGGTGATGTACCCTTCCCTATGCTCCGGCAAAAGCGACGGCTCACCCGCGTGGATCTTCCCATAGTAGGGCACCGGCTTCGTCTTGTTCCCTCCGGTGAAACCGAGAAGGCGCACGCCGCGCGACCGCGCCGGGTCGCGCTCGATATACCCCTTCCGGGCGAGCGACTGAAGAAGATCGGAGACTGTCTTTGTGGACTTGATCGCGAATTGCTTGCCGATGTCGCGAATGCTCGGCTGATACGTATGCTCGGCAGTGAAGTCGAGCAGGTATTTGTAAACTGAGCCCTCGAGTGGTGTGAGTGTCTCAGCCATGGTTGCTCCCTGAAAGAAGGCGGCCGGTCAATAGGCAGAAACGCCTACGATAGTCTAATCCATAATGTGCATATCATCCGTTTCTGCGTCAACATCATGTTGATTGCGTCGGGCCTGCTCCAAGCCATCCCAGCGCATCGGCAATCCGGGCAAGGGCGAGCTCGCGCCCCATCGCCAACAGGACCTCGAAGATGCCCGGGCTGACGGTAAGGCCGGTCAAGGCCACCCTGAGCGGCTGGAACAGCTTGCCGGCAGGGACACCTCGCGACTCCGCCAGCGACCGGAGCGCGGCCTCGAGCGGCTCGGCCTCCCAGGCTGGCGCAGCCGCCAGCGTCCGGGCGACCTGGTCGAGAATTTCAGCCGCCTCCGCCGGGTTTTTCCACTGCTTTGCCACCGCCTCGGGATCGTACTCTATATGATGCAGGAAGTAGGGGCCGGCCTGGCGGACGATGTCGTCTATTGTGCGGGCGCGGACCCGAAGCAGATCCAATAACCCGAGGTACCAGTCCCGCCGCGCGGCAAGCGTTGCTTCGTCGGCCAGACCTCCAGCGATTATTGCCGGTGTCACCATAGGCTCCAGTTCCGCCAGTGGTGTCATCGAGAGGTGCTGGCCGTTCATCCAGTCCAGCTTCTGGGGGTCGAAGATCGCCGCTTTCTTCTGCAGTCCCTCCGGCGTAAACAGTTCGATCATCTCCGGCACCGTCATGATCTCGCGGTCACCTCCGGGCGACCAGCCGAGCAGGGCGAGGAAGTTGAGCATGGCCGAGGGGAGCAGACCGTGGTGCTGGTAGTCGCCTACGGCGGTGGCACCGTGTCGTTTGCTCAACTTCTTGCCGTCCATCCCATGGATCATCGGCAGGTGGGCGAAGGTCGGCAGTTCAGCGCCCAGGGCGCGGTAGAGCAGGATCTGTTTCGGCGTATTGGAGATATGGTCGTCGCCGCGCATGACGACGGTGATCCCCATCGCGATGTCGTCGGAGACGACGGCGAGGTTGTAGATCGGCGTCGCGTTTGAGCGGAGGATGACGAAGTCGTCGAGATCCTTGTTGGGGAATGCGATTCGGTCGTGGACGAGGTCGTCCCACTCCGTCGTTCCCTCGGGAATGCGAAAGCGCACGACGAACGGGTCACCGCGATCGAGACGCTCCTTCACCTCAGTCGGTGAAAGTCGGTCACAGCGGCGGTCGTACTTGAAAGTCTCGTGTCCGGCCACCATTTCGCGACGGCGCTGGTCGAGCTCCTCGGGCGTGCAGAAGCAGCGGTATGCAGCGCCCGCGTCGAGCAATCGCAGGGCATCCGCGCGGTGGCGCTCGAGATTCGCGCCCTGGTACACGACCTCCTCGTCCCAGCCCAGGCCGAGCCACTCCATTCCCTCGAAGATTGCCCGGGTGCTCTCGTCGGTGCTGCGGAGCTTGTCGGTGTCCTCGATGCGCAACAGGAACTTGCCGCCGTTGTGACGGGCGTACAGCCAGTTGAAGAGCGCCGTGCGTGCGCCACCGACGTGCAGATAGCCGGTGGGTGACGGCGCGAAGCGAAGGCGTGGTGGGGGAGCGGTGTCGGTCATTGTGCCGGAAAGAAACGAAAAGAAAACGGGTCCGCCAAACCAAAGCGGACCCGCGAAAACGGAGAGAGAGGGATTCGAACCCTCGATACGCGTTTCCACGTATGCCGGTTTAGCAAACCGGTGCCTTGAGCCTCTCGGCCATCTCTCCGGGAGGTGACGCAACTTAGATGATTCTCCGGGCTTACTCAAGCTGTGCGCCGATGCGCGCAGCGCTCCTCAGAATTCACTTCGCGTCGAGCTTTCTCCCCGCGTCGAGCCTGTCGAAGTTCATCAGCGCGTTGAACACGAGAGAGTAACTGCCGATCGTTTCGCCACGGTACATCGGATTGTTCGCGAACAGAATCACGTGCCCCTTCGCGACCGGCACATCCACTACTACCGGGCGTTGAGCGACATCGCTGCCGTCGAGCAGACCGGACACCAGCAAATCGCGCTGGTCGCTGAAGCGCAGAATCACGCGAGGCCTGAGTGCGGGCGGGATGATCGTGAGCGGAAAACGCTGTTGCTCTTCTGTCACCGGTGCCGCCTGCCACGGCTGTACCGGCTTGCGGGGAGGAACGTCATTCTTCGGATCGAGCACAGCCCGGCCCTGCGGAACGTCGACATCGTCGGCGGTGCCGCGGCCGGTTGCGCGGGCGTTGAGTGAGTCGGAAGGACGCCCGCCGCGAGTGCCGAGCACGTTGGTGATGGAGAAGCTCTGCCCGTCGTTGCTGTAAACGGCGAGACTGTCGCGCATTCCATAGAGAAGCGGGCTCGCGTCGTCAACGACTTTCGTGCGCAGCAGCGTTCCCACGACGTGGAGCCGCGGGGGATGCGTCACCGTCACGCCGTCGGCAACGCCGAACGAAATCGCGAAGTCGGCCGTGTTCTCTACGGTCAGCAGCACTCCGCCCGCCGAAACGAACTTCGACAGATTCTCGAGTCCCTGCCAGCCGAGTCCTGGTCGGATGTCGTCGGTCTGGGCCATCGTGCCGATATTCGGCGTGAGCGGCGTGTTCTTCCATGGCATGGCATTGCGCCACATCGGAAGTCCGTCGACGATCGTCTGCGGACTGCTCCCGTCGGGCGGAAAGATGATGACGTCGTATTTCGAGTTGAGATTTGGCGTCTTTGCGACGTCCTGGACACTGATGTAATCGTACGGGATGTGATTGAAGTCGAACGCCTGCCGCCACCACCCTTCGGTCTGGGTGCTTCTCCAGGTGTGCAGAATTGCCGCTCGCGCGGCTCGCGCGGCGTGCATCGGCACGGATGGAGGCGCCGCGAGGGCGTAAGCATTCAGGCCAAGCTCCTTTGCGGCTGCCGCGAGGTCGGACTGGGGCACGCCGCGGATGACAAACGAGCCCGGACGGAATTTCTGGCCTGCTGCCTCGAACGGCTGTTCAGCGATCTGGAAGTCAGCGCTCCGGAAGCGGTAGCGGAGCGTCGCCAGCGCGTTGTCGCCGTTGTGGTCGATCGCGAACGCATTCCCGGCACCTGTGAGGCCGCCGGGCGCGCGTACTTCGGTGCTGACAATTTCCATCGGCGCGTCAAGCACCTTGGGATCAGTCACGCGAAGTGCTCGAACAGCAAAATTTTCGGGAAAGGTCCATCCGGTGTCGTCGTACGGACTCTTCTGCGGATCGCTTGGACTCCAGAACTGGTAGTCGAGCAGCGCATCGGCGATGCGCGAGTACGGCTGGTCCATTCGCACGACATAGCTGCCGGCAGGGAACTGGCGCGGCTCCATCTTCGGGCGTACCGGAACCGTGTCGGCACTTCTCACCATTGCGCTGTCGGCGTTGGGCGTAGTCGGGGGCTTCGGCTTGGCCGCGGGAACGAGAGCGGTGAACGGTGCCGTTGCCCGCGAGATCTCCACATGCTGCTTCTGAAGGATGCGAAGCAGCTCTGCCTGCGCACCGGGGCGCGGGTCGTCGGCCGGCAGAACGTAGGCGGCTGGACCTTCGGTGCGCGCCTTGAGAACCGAGCGCTTGCTCTTCTCATAAAAGTTCTGGAGGAGCTGCCGTCTGTTGTTGGCGAAATAGCTGAGCGATACGAGCAGGCCCGTCTCCTCGTAATTGTTGTTGTTCCTGAGCGACCATTTTACGCGCGGCAGGGGAGGACTCTGGCGGTACCAGGTTCTCGCGGTTTCGGTGGGCGTCAGCGTGCGATCAATCGTCTCCGCCGTACCACCATTGCCGAAGGTCTCGTACAGCCGGGCAATTCCGTTGTGTGTTGCAGCCATGAAGTACAGGTATCCCGGCGACCAGGTGTCGAAGTTCCCGTGCGTGAACACGCCGGGCATCCCCATGCGCGTCATCTCCTGCACATTGTTCCAGCCGAGCATCTGCCATTCGTTGGTGAGGAGCGGGTCGATCCAGGCGTTGTACGGCCCGTCGCCAACGGTGTTGTCGTAAAGAAATGGAACCGACTCGTGGAGATCGTGAATTACCTGTGCTTTCCAGTCGATATAGGTATTCAGGACATTCTGCGACAGCTTCAGGGTGAGCGCCATCGCATCGCGGTTGTTGTCGTGGGCGACGTAGTGACCCCAGTAGAGAAGGTTGGGATAGGTCTCTCCCGGGTGCGCCATGTGCCAGTTGAAGATGTCCACTTCTCGATCGCGGCCATCGACTTCGACGATCGGAGTGATGAGCGTGATCAGGTGCTCGCGAATGTTCCGGATGTAGGGGCTTTCGTCCACTGCCAGGCGATAGGCGAGCTCCATCAGCGCCGTCGGCGCTCCGGATTCGGTCGAGTGAATGGTTCCAGTGATGTAGTAGACCGGCGTCGCGTCGCTGACGAGCTTTGCGGCAACTGCATCGTCCATGTTGATCGTGCGCGGGTCGGCCAGCCTGGCGAGGTTCGCCTTGTTCACGTCGAGATTCGCCAATAAGGCCTCGGAGGCGACAGCGACAGCAATCATTTCGCGGCCCTCCTCCGTTTTTCCGATCGAGAACACCTTCACGCGCGGACTGGCTTTGGCCAGCAGGCGCAT
>DATBZT010000384.1:0-2901 GCA_036513055.1 Gemmatimonadaceae bacterium
ACCCCGCTCTCCCCCAAGCCGGAAACAACCGAGGATCCCGGAGAGTGAAGCGCTCTCGGCGCGTGACCGCACTCGCCGAACGCGGATTTGCACCGGTGCGCGGGCTGCGGTTTCCGTACTCCCGGTTGATGACTGAGACACTTGTCAGAAATGCGCTCAAAGAGGATTGTGCGTCGAGTGACATCACCAGCATCGCGACCGTGATCTCTGATCGCCGTTCGCGCTGTACCATCGTGGCGCGGGAGGCGGGGGTAGTAGCGGGAATTCCTCTTGCCCGTGAGACGTTCCGCCAGCGCGATCCCAACGTCTCGGTGCGGGCAGTCGTGAGGGACGGGCAGCGGGTGCAGGCGACGATGCCGGTGATCTTCGTTACCGGTCACGCACGCGGGCTGCTCTCGGCCGAGCGGGTCGCGCTCAATTTCATGCAGCGATTGTCCGGAGTCGCGTCTCTCACGGCGAAATACGTCGACGCGATAAAAGGCACAGGGGCCAAAATCCTCGACACGCGCAAAACAACACCCGGCTGGCGTCGATTGGAGAAGTATGCGGTGCGTGCCGGAGGCGGGATGAACCACCGAATGGACCTCTCGGCCGCCGTTCTCATCAAGGACAACCATCTTGCCGCGGTTGGCGGTGACGTCGAACTCGCGGTGCAACGCGCCCGCAACATCGCGCCGCCGCGAACGGCGGTGGAAGTCGAATGTGACAATCTGGATCAAGTGCGGTCAGCGCTCGTCGCAAGGGCGGACGTGATCATGCTCGACAACATGAGCAATGCGATGCTGCGGCAGGCGGTGGAGCTGGTGGATGGCCGCGCTGTAACCGAGGCGTCGGGCGGAGTCACGCTCGACCGCGTTCGCTCGATCGCCGAGACGGGAGTGGATTGGATATCCGTCGGGGCGTTGACTCACTCTGCCAGGGCTATGGATCTGGCGCTCGACTTCGAATAACTGCTGAAACGCATAACCAAGAACGGCATGCTGAGAGCCGATAGCCTGACTGAAGCTCAAAGCCGCTAGCTGCCTACGACGGGACAGTACGATGCGCCGTCAACGGCCAACTACATGTAAAACGGATTTGACGGATTTGACGGATCAGAAACGGATACTGCGTTATTGTTTTTTTTCAACCGCACACTGAAAAAGAACGATGGCCTCGCCTCCGTCAGGGCTTCAGCTCTTCCCGCCGCAACCATCGCCAGTGCATGAGAAACAGGCCAGACGAGATGATGATCATCAGGAAGGCCGTAACGAGCGACCGCATCGAGCGAAAGTGGACGTTGCCGATCTGATCGGCACGCTCAGCCTCGAACGTCTTGCGCAGCTCGGTGTCGCTGGAGTCGGCCACCGGCACATTCAGGGATCCACTGACGGCATCAGGCGCGTTTGGGGTGCGGAGAATGACCGGCCTCTGCTGCTTGCGGTTCATCTTGTATGCTTCGAACGACGTAAGAGAGCCATTTCCGCTCATCCCCCCGAAACCCTCGGCTCGGAGTGGATCGCTGAGATTGAAGGCAGCGTTAACGATCCCTGCGGCCGAGATGAGAAAGGTGATGATTGCGACAAGGCAGACTGTATAACCATAGACCTGGGCGATCCGGTTCGATCTCTCCATTTCAGACTCCGGCAGAGGTAATGGCACGGGGTGCAGCTTCGAGCTGCCTGCCAAGCGCAGCTGCATCGGTTACCGGCTCATCGCAAGCGTACGACCGGCAGACGTATGCGGTGGGAATTCCGTCTCTGGAAACCCTGTTCGCGAGAAGCGAAACACGCCCACTGCTTTCCGGACTTCCCCCGGCAAGTACGAGAGAGGGAACGTAGTGCGCGGCGATTTCACTCTCCAGTATTTCGAACCGCGCATTTGCGGGCTGGCCGGCAATCGCCACCTCTACCGCGCCGTTGACGGCCATGTCGGCGGCGCCGAGCAAGTGCCCGAACGCAGTCGGATATTTCATCAGAGCTGCCGCCGATGCCTCGAGAATGAACGTCGCCCGCCGGCGCATCTCGGCGTCTTTGGTGAGGTCTGCCAGATGGAGCAGGAGATCGACCGCCAGCGAAGTGCCCGACGGCATCGCGTTGTCGGTGATGTCGCGGGGACGGGTGATCAGCTCCTCGGCATCGCTCGCCGTATCGAAGAATGCCCCCGTGGAGTCGTCCCAGAACCACTGCACCATCGAGGTCGCGATCGCCACTGCACGGTCGATCCACATTGGGTCGAATGTCAGCTCGTATAACGCCACAAAGCCAAGGGCCACCGCGGCGTAGTCCTCCAGAAAACCAGGGATGCGCGTTTCGCCGGCGTTGTGTGACCGCATGACGCGGTTGTCGCGCACCATTTCGCGGACGAGGAACTCTCCGTTTGCGAGCGCCATCTGCCGATGTGCGGGATCGCGAAAGATGCGGGCTGCAGTGGCCACTCCCCGTAGCATCAACCCGTTCCATCCGGCGAGAATCTTTTCGTCGCGGGCGGGCCAGACGCGTCTGGCCCGCTCGGCGTAAAGAATCTCTTTGCCCCTGGCGAGAACCCGCGCCAGCTCGTCGAGCGACACTCCATTCCTCGACGCCGTGACGCCGGGCTCGGCGGCAACATGGAGGATATTCCGTCCCTCGAAGTTGCCGGCGGCGGTCACAGCGTAATACGTCTTGAAGAGCGGCGCATCGCCACCAAGGAGAGAGTCGATCTCCTGCTCGCTCCAGACATAGAACTTCCCCTCGTGTCCCTCGCTGTCAGCGTCGAGTGATGAGTAGAATCCTCCCCCGGGCGACGTCATCTCGCGGCCAAGCCATGTGAGCGTTTCGGAAGTGATACGACGCACCTCCTCGTCGCGAGTCGCCTGCCAGAGGTGTGCTCCAAGCCGCACCAGCAAAGCGTTGTCGTACAGCATCTTCTCGAAGTGAGGAA
>DATBZT010000385.1:0-30268 GCA_036513055.1 Gemmatimonadaceae bacterium
TCGCCGGCTGTCGTTTGCCGCACTGGAAATAGCAAACCGGCGGGGTACTGACCCCGGCCGGCTCGCCGAAATCAAAAAGCTCCTGCTGCTGCGCTGACGCTGGCGCGCCGCAGCGCGCGATGCCGATTACATACCGCCGAATGCGGCGGAATCGAGAATGCGGGCGTTGCGCGGTGGCGTGAACGAAAACGCCGACTTGTCGATTGGTGGGTTGGCGATGAGCCGTGTGATGACGACGAACCGTGTGACCCCGTTGGCGTCGGTCACCTCGAACTGCTTCGTTGCGCCCGCGGCGTCCACCCACACTCTGGCGTGGCTGAAGGGTGCACTGGACGCCTTCGGAGTCAGGGAGACGACGCTGGTCTGAACGCCTCCGACAACTTCGGTGCCCGCACTTTTCATGTCATAGCGCGTGCGCGGAGACGAAAGAAAGAGAGCACCAGGGTCGATGGTGCCAGCGGCCTTGCTGCCCGAGGTGAGTCGCACCACCTGGCCGGGTGTGCTGCTCGGCAGGTACACCCACACGGCTTTGCCGTCGGCGACGATGCGGTCGCCACGCGGATCCGTGAAGTTGATGGCCAGAAGGTTGGGCTTGCGACGGAGGATCTCACCGCGCGACACCGAGCTGGTGCCGGTGATGGGATTGGTGATTGTCTGTTTGAATTCAGCGCGCATTGTGTTCATGCTCGCGTAATTGCTCACCGCGCGGTCCATGACGGCTTCCGGCGACTGGGCTCTGACGGTTCCCGTGGTGGCGGCGACAGCGGCGATTACGATGACGAGTCTCATATCAGTGCTTACCCGCAGCGTTCGCTGCCGTTCCCGGCGACGCGGCTTTTTCATCGCCGTCGCGGCCGCGCGGGATTGGCGGAGTGACGCGTCTGCCTATGGCCTCAGCCACTGCGCGAAGCTCCTCCACCAGTGCGCGGAACTGATCGGGGTAGAGTGACTGCGCGCCGTCTGACAGCGCCCTGTCGGGATTGGGATGCACCTCGACGAGAATACCGTCGGCGCCGGCGGCCAGGGCCGCTCGCGCCATCGGCGTCACCTTGTCGCGAAGCCCCGTGCCGTGGCTCGGGTCGGCGACGATCGGCAGGTGCGACAAGCGGTGGACGACGGGAATGGCGGTGAGATCGAGGAGGTTGCGCACCGCCGGGTCGAAGCTCCGCACTCCGCGCTCGCACAGAATGACGTTCGGATTGCCCTCCGAGAGGATGTATTCCGCACTGAGGAGCAGGTCGCTGATCGTCGCTGCCATACCGCGCTTGAGCAGCACCGGCACGCCGAGGCGCCCGACGGTTTTGAGAAGCGAGTAGTTCTGCATGTTGCGCGCGCCAATCTGAATGCAGTCGCCCATTTCGGCGACGAGATGAGCGCCCTCGTCATCCATCGCTTCGGTGACAATCGGCAGACCCGTTTCCTTTCGAGCGAGCGCAAGGAGCTCGAGGCCGCGCTTTCCGAGACCCTGGAACGAGTACGGCGAGCTGCGTGGCTTGAACGCGCCGCCCCGCAGCGCCGTGGCGCCAGCGGACAGAGCGAGGCGGGCGGACTCGATGATCTGTTCTTCCGATTCGACGGAGCACGGCCCGGCGATGATCGGCACGTCGCTACCGCCGAATGAGACGCCGGGCGCAATGGTGACGATCGTATCCTCGGCGCGCCATTCGCGGGACACCTGCTTGTACGGCTGCGTGACGTGGATGATCTGAACCACACCGGGCAGCGCGGCGATGCGAGAAGCATCCACCCGGCCGTCGTTGCCGACGATCCCGACAGCGGTGCGCTGCGCACCGGGCATTGGACGCGCCTCGTAACCCATTTCTTCGACTACTGCGACGACGCGATCCACATCCGCCGTGGATGCGCCGTGTTCCATCACTACAAGCATTTGATTAAGCGCTCAGCGCTGTGACTGGTTTGTTTGAGCCCGATACCGTACCGGCGATCGCATCGTCGACGGCGGCACCGCGCATGTGCACGCTGACCAGCGAGGAGACACCGGGCTCCTGCATCGTGACGCCGTAGACGGCGTCGGCAGCTTCGGTGGTGGTGCGTGGATTGTGCGTGATCACAATGAACTGCGTGTTGGCCTTGAATTCGTTGAGCATTTTCACGAAGCGGCCGATGTTCGCATCATCGAGCGGGGCATCGACTTCGTCGAGAAGGCAGAACGGGCTCGGCTTGGTGAGAAAGATCCCGAACAGCAGCGACAGCGCCACCAGTGCACGCTCTCCACTGGAGAGAAGGTGAATCCGCTGAGTGCGCTTGCCGCGGGGCGCGGCGTGGATCTCGATGTCGCCGTCCAGCGGTGATTCAGGGTTCTCGAGCCGCAGATCGCACTCTCCGCCGCCGAACAGCGTCAGGAAGATCTTGCGGAAATTTTCCCGCACCTGAACGAACGTCGTCGCGAAGAGCTCGCGGGCGGTGGCGTCGATTTCGCGAATGGCCTGCTGGAGCGACATTCTCGCCGAGGTGAGATCATCTCGTTGGGCGGTGAGGAACGCGAGCCGCTTCTGCTCTTCCTCGTGCTCCTCGATGGCGAGGGGATTCACCAGCCCAAGGGCGTCGAGCTGCTCGCGGAGCGCGAGCGCCTCGGCGCGCAGCGCATCGTCGTCGAGGTCGACCTGTTGGGAGCTCTCGAGCAATGATTCGAGCGGCCGCCGCCATTCTGCCTCGAGCCGCTCACGAATGGCGGTGCGCCTGCCCGACAGCTCGGCGTAGCGCAGCTCGGCGGCGTGGAGCTCCTCACTCATCGATGTCGCCCCGTGACGCAGCCCGGTGAGCGTGTGCTCCGCCGCCTCGAGGCGCTCGTCAGCCGTGCGAACCGCGTGCTCCGCGCCGGCCAGCCGGCTCTCGGCATCTTCAAGGGTTGCCTGTCTTGCCTCGAGATCCATCTGCCACGTTGCGAGCTGCTCAGCGAGCTGGCCGTCGGCGGCGGACAGCGTCGACAACTCCGACTGGAGCGACTCGAGACGTGCAGCGGCGCTGGTGAACTCCTCACGCAGGTGGCGCTCGCGGTCGGCCGCGACCTGAAGCCGGGCCTGTGCCTGGGCACACGCCACCTGGCTGGCAGTGCGCCGGTCACGCGCCTCATCCTGGCGCGCTTCGGTGTCGGCTAGTGCGCGCCGCGCCTCCGCGAGCGTGAGCTCGTGCGACGCAATGCCTTCGCTGAGCTCCTCGGCGGCACGGGCAACACGATCGATCGTGTCAGTCAGCGCCCCTTCGCGCGCAAGCAGTCGCTCAAGGAGCGTCTCCGCCTCGGTGACTTCGCGCAGCGCGCGATGGTGGCGCCGGCTGACGCTGGTGAAGAGATCCTCGTATTCACCTGCTTCGCGCGATGCCGCTGTGGCACTTTCCTGAGCAAGTGCCGCTGCACGCTCGGCATTCTCGAAGGATGTGCGGGCCGACGCGGCGGCGGCGACAGTGCGCTCGCGAACAGCCCTGGCGTCCTCGAACTGCTGGCGGGATTCTCCGATTTCGGCGCGGCGGCGCAGCGGCCCCGGCCCGGCGAAATTCGCTGGAAGCCAGATAGCGCCGCGCGCGTCCACGAAACCAGTACCGCTCTCGATGGCGGTCACCCGTCCAAGCAACGTCCGCACCCAGTGAGCCGCGGCCGTTTCACTCCTGACCATGCCGAACAGCTCGCGCTCGTCGGCGGTGTCGGAGCCGGAATCACTGGCTGCCATCGAGTCGAGTGGCAGCAGCAAGAGAGCGCCCGGGCTCGTTCTGGCATGCCACGCCCGGACTTCATCGGCGGCGGCGCGATCCTTCACAAGAACTGCATGTATCGTGGGTCCAAGGAATCGCTCGACGAGGGAAGCGGAAGCTGAATCGGCGCTGATGAAGTCGCTGAGGGGCCCAATGATCGCGCCCTCACCAAATGTGTCTCTCTCGCCAAGCAGGCGAGCCGCCGCCGGAGCGAGTCCAACGCGCTCGCGCTCGAGCGCCTCCAACGCGTTCACCTTGCCCTCGAGCGCCGTGAATGCTTCATCGGCCCGCAGGAGCGCAGACCGGGATGCGGAATCGTGTTCGCGAGCGGCGCGAAGCGCGCCGAGCGCGGCCGCAAGCTCGGAGTTGAGGACGGCACTGCGCTCGCGCGTCAGATTGAGCCCTTCCTCGGCCTCACGCATTTCGCGGCGTACTGCGCTTTCCGAGTCGGTGAGCTGCGTCTGCTCTTCGAATAACGCCTGGCGGCGAGTGGCCAGCTCCTCGAGCTCGCGCTCCGCCGCCTGTCTGTCGAGGGTGTGTCGGTGGGCGCGCTCGCGCATCTCGCGTGCCGATTTTTCCGCCGTCTCCACCGCCGCGCGCGATGAAGCCAGCGCCGCCCGCACGCTTTCTTCTTCGGCGACGCGCTCGGTGAGGGCGCTCTGGGCGAGGGCCATCTCACCATCGAGCTGCGTCCTGTGCGCAACTGCTCGCTCGAGATCGTCGCTCACCTTGCCGGCGGTGAAGTCGCCGTCGCGGCGCTCCTGCTCGGCGCGCTCGCGGCGCGACAACGCGTTGCGCTGGCGTTCTTCGGCGACAGCGATCTCGGCGCGAAGCTGCTGTGTGGTGGCAGTCTGCTCGGCAACAAGGTGAGCGAGCTCGTTGCGGCGGGCCTCAGCCGCAGCGCGGGCGCCATGCGCGGCGTCGCGGGCCGCCTCGGCAGCTGCCACCGCCTCCTCGGCTGCCGGTACAGAAGTTCTCAGCTCCGCGACACGAGTCTCGAGACGCGCCAGCTCGTCCCGCCACGCATCCATCTCGCGCGCGGCAAGCGCGATCTCGACCGTGAACCGGCGAGCCGCCAACTCGGCGTGGCGCTCGGCGCGCTTCCGCTGCCGGGCGAGCGAACGCACCTGAGTCTGAACTTCGGAGATGAGATCATCAATTCGCGAAAGATCCGTCGACGTCTCCTCGAGGCGGCGCTCCGCCATTCGCTTCCGGTCCCGGTAGAGCCCGATTCCGGCCGCTTCCTCGAAAAGCTCGCGTCGCTCGTCCGGGCGATCGGAGAGCAGGGCGTCGATCATTCTGCTCTCAATGACGACGCCGGAGTCGGCGCCGAGTCCTGTGCCGCGCACCATATCGTGAATGTCGCGCAGCCGGCACGAGGAGCGATTCAGGAAGTAGTCACTTTCGCCGGAGCGGCTGAGCCGCCGCGTGATCACGACTTCGCGGAAGGGAACCGACAGGGCACCGTCATCGTTTTCGAAGTGCAGCGACACTTCGGCGATGTTCACCGGACGCCGTGCCGACGAACCCTGGAAGATGACCTCTTCCATCTTTGCGCCGCGAAGCGTGCGCGGGCGCTGCTCGCCCAGCACCCACCTCACGGCATCGGAGACGTTCGATTTGCCGCAGCCGTTGGGACCGACGATCGCCGTGACTCCGGGCTCGAACAGCAGCTCGGTCTCGTCAGCGAATGATTTGAATCCGTGAATCTCGAGCTTCGTCAGCCGCACTACTGAACTCTCCCTGTTCGGTATTCCAGCACAGGCGTCAGGCCGGCGACTCGCAGAGCGGTCGCAGCCAGCGACGACTGCTGGGGGTTCTCGAACGCGCCTGCATACAACCGCACACTTCCGTCGGTCTGGGCCAAAGCATAAATGGCAAGCCCGCGGGCCGCATAGCCATGAACCTTGTCCGACGACTTCGACGCGGCGGCCGCTTGCGCCGGCACGTCGTCAACGCGCAGCGCGAACGGAACGCGCACCACCGAACCGGCGGAATCCGGAACTATCCGGCGGCGTCTGAGCGACGCAAGCAATCGCTCCGCCTGCACGCTGTCGCCGAACGCGCCGGCAAAAACCTTGTACCAGATCGCTTCGGTGTCGCCGATCGGAACAACGGATATCGTTGCCGCCGGCATGACTCCGCCGTGCCGAACAAGCTCAAAGTTAGCACCTTCGGCAGTATTTGCAGCGAGAATTTCCACGGCAAATGCTGCTGCTGCCGCCGAGTCGCCCGGGTTTGCCGGAAGAATCAGCGCGCGTTGCGCGCGCAAAGTCGAGTCGCCACTCATCGTGTCGGGAATGATGACGGTGTCGCGAGCGCGCGCGATGACGTTGCCCGCCGGGCCGCCGGGCCTCAGGATCGCAAGCAAGGCGACAACAAGCAGCACCGCGGCAGCCGCAATGGCAGCCCAATGCAACCGCCACCAGGCCGCGGGCTCAACGCGAATGCGCACCTTGGGAGCAGGAGCCAACGGCGGATGCGGTACCCGCGCCAGCAGAACTGCTTTCGGAACCGCTTCGAGGCTGGGCTCGCCGACCACCAGAAGTCCGTCAACCGCCGCCGCGAGCTTGTCGAGCCCCGGCAGGTCGGCGCGAACGACGAGCAGCAGCAGAGCGTCCGTCGCGGCAAACTCGGCAGCGATCATTCGCCACCTTCTGTCGCCGGCAATCTGGGCCGTGGCCGCCGACTCGGTGCCACTCGGAAGGACGTTCAGGTTTTCGTCGTCGCCCACGGCGCGTATCACCTTTTCGAGGGATGTGCCGAAAACGAAGCTGTCGTAAATGCCGTGCGGATCGTCGTCGGTGACGAGTGACTGAATCGGCTCTACTTCTCCAGCCAGATCGCCGACCACCACCCGCCGATGCACTGCTTCGGCGCGAGCCGCGCCGAGCGCGACGTGGGCAGCCGCGAGCGGGTCGTCAGAAACTACGATGACAGAGCAGTATCCCCTGAGCGCGACGGCCGCCTGCCGTCCGGCGCGCTCATACGCCCCGTCGGAAGGTCGCGTCTCACCCGCTGTCACGACCCCTGCTCGTAAACCCAGTATTGCCGCTTCGAGTCCCGGCCGATTCTGTCCGCCTCATCCTTGGTGGCGTAGGGTCCGAGCACGACGCGATAGATCGGAGTGCCACCCGACTGTGTCGCGATGACGCGGGCGTGGGCGCCGCCGATTTCAATGCCTGCTGCGATCTCCCGCGCGCGCTGCTCGGTCAAAACGGCGGCAAAGGATACGACGAAACCCGCAGACCCGCGTTGCGGTGCCGAAGGCGGCGGGAGAACCACTGGGGGCAGCACCGTGGGACTCGCATCTCTCAAGGGCGGAGCAGGTCGGCCGCTGTCCGTGGCAGCCGGCGCTCCGACGGTGTCAGGCCTCGCGGCCGTGTCGGGAGGACCGAAGGTCACCGGTTGGTCGAGACTGGCCCCTCGGGGGCGGAAGCCGTTCCAGGAGAGGAAATACCAGTAGTCCTTTGCGCCACCTGCCACCGTGCGCACGGGATTGAGCGACGTTTCATCAACGAAAACTACATCGGCCCCGCGCAGTGTGGCGATTGTGGACGCAAGGGAAAACGACGGAAGATCTGCCGTCCATCTCGTCGCCACGCTTCCAATCAGCCGACCGGTGCCAATCGCAATTACCCAGGCCGAGTCCGCGCCGTCGGCTGGCTTCGCGAGGAGGAGCTCGCCGACTGGATCGACGCGCAAGTCGATTGCCGCTGTCGGTATGTCGATGGTGCCGGCGAGGGACTCACTGTAGCGATCGAGGATTACAATGCGTGGAGACTCCCGGAGCGCGATGTACATGCGGTCTCCGCTCGGTGTTGGAGCCAGCGCCTGAGCCACTCCGGGAAGGCGAATCTGTTTGAGCGGAGACAGGTCGCGGGTCTTGACGCCCGTAAGCCCGTTCACGGAGGTGAAGTAAAGCCGGTCGCCGGCCTGGGCACGAGGGCCCCTGGTGACACCCGCCAGCGACGCACTGTCGAGAATGTTGTCGTCGGTTGGACGTATGAGCCAGAGATGAGTGGCGGTGCCAATCGGGCCGGAGATGATCAGTGCGCCATCGGCCTGTGGGTAGAGCGACTGCGCGGGTTGGGGCGGCTTGAATCTCCAATCGCCACTTGGCGTCAGCCGGGTTACCGCGCCGTCGGCCGTTATTCCATAAATCTCGTTTCCATCAACCGATGCCACAGCGCCGAGCTTTGCCGTGGAGGCGCTGCGAACTTCACCCATCCGCAGGTCAAGACGCCGGGGTTGCCCCTTGTCGTCCGTGAAGGCTACGAGACCACCCTCGGGGTCGAAGCCGAGCACGCGCCCAACTGGCGGCGATCCCCCAGCCGTCCAGACGGCCGAATCGAGGCGAGGGTAGACATATGCGCGCGCCGTGCCACCCATTCTGGGAATGCGCACGGCAATAGCGTCCGGGCCGCGGGGTGACGTCGCGGAATGCGCGCCGTTCGACGCCTGCCGGTCGCCCCTGCATGCGGCTACGGCAAGCGTCAGCGCGATCAGTCGGCGCAACGGTTAGAAGCTTGGCCCCAGCGAGAACGTCCAGTTCGGCTTACGGGTCGACGAATCCAGCGGCTTGGCGTAATCCCATTTGAGAATCGCGATTCCAAACAGATTCATCTTCAGTCCCACGCCAAAGCTGCGGAAAGGATAGCGCATCAGGTTGAAATCATAATTCGCCGGCTTCGTAAGCGATACCGATTGTCCGGCGTTCCACGCCAATCCGGCATCGTAGAACAACGCTCCTTCCACCGGCGGCAGACCGATTGGCAGTGAGCCGAGGTCGAACCGGCGGATGATCGGGAACCGGAGCTCGATGTTTGCCACCGCGACCCGGCTTCCAACGAGCTGCGCCGTGTTGCAGGTAGACGAGCCGCTGATGAACGACGTGCATTCGAAGCCGTTGAAGTTCGCGTTGTCATAGCCCCGAACGAATTCCGGCCGGCCAATGTACTTGGGGAATGCTCCCTCGTCGCGCCCAACCGAAGCGCTCGTCAGGAACCGGGTCGCCAGCGTCAGCGTGTTGAAAATGAGGGCGTCGTAGCGGCGATAATCGGCAAGGTACTCGGTCCAGCGCAGGTTGCCGACCGAAGGCGTGATCTGGAAACGGTAGCGTCTGCCCATGATCGGGCCGGTGAGCCCGTTCAACGAATTGTCCGACACGTACGCTACGGATGGCGACACGAAGTTCAGCGCCGCTACAGTGGTGTCGGTGACAAGTTGGGGAGCCGTGCAGCCATTGATAAAGCAGTCCTGCGTAAGCGAAATGAGCGAGCGGCTGATGCTGTTCAACTGAAACCCGGCCTCGAACCGTGTGAAGCGGCTGAACGGGTACTGCGTCGTCACCCCGGCGTTTCGCAATACGTAGCGGGTATACGGAATCGAGTAACGGATTCCCCCATTGCCGAGGTCTTGAGGGATAACACCCGTGGACTGCGGCAGATACACCGGCTGCTGAAATGCGGCGGCGCTGTATTGCCAGCGATGACTGAGATTGGTATACGCGGCATAAAGGCTGGCATCGCTCAGCTGGCCGTACAATGAAGCCGACAGCGCTATCTGATGGTTTCCGAGCAAATCGCTGAGTACGATCGTCGTCCCACCATTGAATCCGCTCAGTCCATACTGGTTACCCGAGCCGTAACCGACCTCGGGCTGGGCGATGTAGTCGGGTTTGAAGCCGACGTGGTACGGGTAGTCCTTGAAGCGAGTGGTGTCCGGCAGCGCAAAGTCGGCGTTGGCGTTGAGCGCGGCGACACTCGTTACAGTTGTATCACGAATTGCTGTTTCTGAAATTGAAAGACTGCTCGATGGCCGCGATCCAGTCTGAGCGCGGTAAACCGAGCCAGGCTGTGTCGTCCGTGGAGCGGCAGTGCCGACGACCGGAGCCGGCGTTACTGCCGGCATCTGCAGCGGCTGAGGATTGAGCGACAGCCCCGTATTCACGGCCGGACGCGGCTGGAAAGCCACGGTCTTGAGCGAGCGCGGATTGTCGACAGCCCACACCGTGTAGTCGCCGTTCTCATAGTATGTGAACGCCATGCGATCGGCCCCGCGAGCCCACGTGAGCGCCGGGCTGTACTCGGTGATCGCGGAAACGCCGCCGATGACGTTGGTCAACTGGTACTGCAGCCGGTCGCCCAGGTCGAACAGGAATATGTTGGCGACTCCGGTGCGGTCGGAGATGTACGCCACCGACTTTGAGTCGGGTGCCCACACCGGATTGATGTTCAGGCCAGCCTGGCCAGGAAGAACGTCGACCTTTCCCGATGCCACGTCGAGCATGGCGATCTGCCACTTGGCGATCTGAAGCTTCGAAAAGTCCGTCGCCGGTCCGCGGTCGGTTGCGAAAGCGATGTACTTGCCGTCAGGCGACCAGTTCGGCTGCAGGTCGCCGTACAGATCGTTGGTCACCGCGCGCAGGTTCGTTCCGTCCGAGTTGACGATGAACAGATCCGTGACGCCACCCCTGGTGCCGCTGAACACAATCTGCTTGTCGTCAGGCGACCACGACGGGCCGGTCACCGCGTCGACGTTGAGATCGAGGCGCTTTCGTACGTTACGGCTCGGAATGTCGAGCAAATACAGAACGTCCTTGCCTTCGCGCTGAGCGGTGAAGGCGAGCGTCTTTCCATCGTTGGAGAATGCGCTCTGCGAATAGAGAAGGCGGAGCTCTTCGAAGTTGGGATCGGTGGTGCTTTTCACCAGCCGCTTGATGCGCTCGCCGGTGTGAGCATTGCCGAGCCAGAGGTCGATGAACACTTCTCCGCGCTTCCAGTTGCCGTTCGAGAGGAAGGCAATGTAGTTACCGTCGTCAGACAACACCGGCGCGAGGAAAATCTCCCCACCGGAGAGCTTTCGGGTGAGCAATGGCTGCGCAAACGTACGCGGGCGCTGATAGTTGGCGGCCGCCGGGAGGTATTGCGACTGCACCGCCTCGCGCCACGCGCTGCTCAGATCGGTGAGGGACATGCCCAGTTCGCGCTGGAAAGCGCGGGCGATGCCGACGCTCACCGAGCTGCGAAGGATTTCACCGATTGCCGCGTCGCCCCAGCGCTCGCCGACGTATTGCCAGAGTGACTCGCCGTAACGGTATGGGAAGTACTCGTCAGGGCGCTGAGTCATCTGGTCGATCGTCGGGATTTTGCCGTTGACCGCGGCATCGCGCAGCCAGCCGGCGGTGAGCGGATGGTTCGGACCAATCGCCAGATACTCCGCCATTCCTTCCATGAACCAGAGCGGCGGATCGACGCGCTCGAGTGTCTGGGTGCTCGAGCCGGCCCTGCCGCGGGTGAAGATGTCGAACTGGAACTCGTGGACCATCTCGTGGGCGAGCACGCGCTCGAAACTGCCGAGGTCGCCGGTGAGAGGAAGCACCAGACGGTGGCGGGCCGGCTCAGTTACTCCGCCTACACCCTCGCCCAGATCACCGGTGATGTTGTTCTGCCCAAAGTCGGCGCGCGAAGAAAAGAGCACGATCGGCTTTTTCTCGCGGAATTGATGTCCGAGGACTCGCGACAGCCGGGCGTAGGAACGTTCGGCGATGCGCGCGGCATCTACCACGGCCGCTCGCTCCTCCGGATAGTAGTGAATGAGAAAATGCTCTGTTTCCAGCACTCTCCAGTTGAAGTGCTTGTACTGCACCTGGTTCATTCCAAAGTATTGCTGGGCCTCCAGGCGCGAGCCGAAGAAGGTCAGCGCGATCGCCGCCAGCAGTCCACGTACGACGATTCTCATTTTGTTACCCATCCCCTTAGTCGGTTGCCACGACATCGGCGTCGCTCCAAAGCCGTTCTATCTGGTAAAACGATCGCAGCGTCGGGTGAAAGATGTGAACCACGAAGTCCACAAAATCGAGAAGCACCCATCTGCCTTGTTGAACACCTTCCGTATGGTGAACCCTTACTCCTTTTTTTTTCAGCTCGGCGATGACATGCTCGCCAATGGACCTGACGTGAGTATCCGAGGTTCCACTCGCAATTACGAAGTAGTCCGTCATATCGGTGACGCCCTGCAGGTTGAGCAGTACGACGTCGTTGGCTTTCATGTCCTGGCACAGGTTTGCGGCGAGCTTTGCGGCGAACGCGGGTTCGCGCGCGGGTGTTGCGGTGGATAAGGAGGTGGCCATGCGGTCCGTGAGAGAGATGAATGTCGGCGCGAGCCTTTGCGCCAACTACAATATCATACCGTGCGTCAGAAAGTTCCGTTAGGAACGATTTCCGCATTTCGCACGCCACCGGGGGACATTGAGCGAGGGCCCGCCGGCAACTGCCGGCGGGCCCTCGCGAACTGCAGTAATTATGTGGCGAACGGTTACTGCTTGATGACCCAGACCTTGATCTCGGGGTGAACGTCGGCGTGCAGACGAATCGGCACTCGATAGACGCCCAGTGCCTTGATCGGCTCCTTGAGGTCGATCATGCGCTTCTCTACAACGTGTCCCTGTTCCGCAAGCTGCTGCGCAATGTCAGCCGATGTCACCGACCCGAAGAGCTTTCCTTCCTCGCCCACGCGGGTGGAGAACGTCAGTGAGACCTGCTCGAGCTTCGCGGCGAATTCCTGAGCGGCGGTGCGCCGCGACTCTTCGGCCGACTCGAGGCGGTGGCGCTCGCGCTCGATGCGCTTCTTGTTGCCCGGCGTGGCTTCATATGCGACACCGCGTGGGAGAAGGAAATTGCGGGCGTAGCCGGGCGAGACCTTCACGATGTCGCCCGGGTGTCCGAGCTTTTCGACTGCCTGCCGGAGTATGACTTCCATGTACTGCTTCCTCTTGAGGGTGACTCGCGGCTACAACCTGCCGCCACGAAAAATTAACGAATCAGAGTGCTTTTGCGTGAAACAGTTTTCGCCAATCCAGCCAGGTGTCGCCCAGGCCGAGGGCAAAAGCGAGAGCGGCAATGGGAAAAACGGGACTTATCAGAAAGCCAAGGCTGTCGGCCAGGATCACCGCGAAGACGAACGATCCAAAAATCGCAAGCACCAGACGCCAGACCTTTCCGTTGGAAATCCACCCGAGAATCCCGAGGCCTCTCAGGACATACAGGAACCCGAAAAACGCGAGAATGTTGAGCCCGGCGTTTTTTCCCTCGGCAAAGGCCGGCAGAAGATACATTGAAGCGCCGACGGCAACTCCCCATACCAGCTGGTCGTTGAAGCGGAAGTCCCGCAGTCGGCCGAGTGTCGGTCCGATCGGCGTTGTCCGTAGCCGGTGATACAGCGACCATGCAATGGCCATCGCCGCCAGTGATTCGAGTGCGAGAACGGCCGGAACGAGCAGCGACGACCACTTTGGAATGGCCAGCAGCTCTTCCTCCGTCATCTGATTCAGCTGCTGGATTGCCGGCGACTTTTGCACCTGATCCTTCCACGGCTGCGTGTTGGCGCTCTCGTGCAGCTGAGCGATTGACTCCGCGTTCCGCCGCGAATACTCCTCCGTCATCGTTCCCACGATCCTCGTCGGACCCCCCGGAGCCGTCAGTACGAGCACAAATCCCACGCCGGCGGCCAGCGCAAGGCCCGAAAGCGCGCGGGAAATGAAGGTCTGAGTCGGCCCGAACAGGCCCACAAGACCAAAGCTGGCTGCGAGCAGCAGCGTCCAGCCACGGGCAAGCGGCATGTATGCGCTGCCCGACGGAACGAGCCACCCCCTCGCCAGCGCCACATACTGCGCGCCCGGCGGCAGCGAAGGCCACGCAACCAGCGCCACCGCGAGCAGCAGCCAGGTAAGGGTGACAGACAGCCTTCCTCCCTGGCGCCACCCAATCACCGCGCATGAAGCCATCATGGCCACCAGCAACATGAGGGTCTGCTCGATGGGAAACACAACCCTGAGCTGCGGGATGAGCGGCACGGCGAGAAAGAAGACGAGCGCCACCACCAGGCGCCGCCACGTTTTCTTCTGCGGGACGGCCGTGGCGCTGGCGGTCATGCTACGCCGTATGTCCCTTCAGATACGGGATCAGCGCCAGATAGCGCGCGCGCTTGATGGCGGTGGACAGCTGACGCTGATGCCGGGCACAGGTTCCGCTGAGCCTGCTCGGGAGAATCTTGCCCTGATCGGTTATGAAGCGGCCGAGCGTGCGGTCGTCCTTGTAGTCGATCCAGCGCACGCGTCCTTCGCAGAAAGGACAGCTTTTCTGTGGTCGTCTCATGTCTGTCTAATCCTCGTCGTCGTCGTCATCGTCACGCCGTGCAGCTGCCGCGGCGATTTCTTCTTCACTCATCGCCGGAGCGCCGACTTCATGCTCGTGGACGGTGATGAGATAACGGATCAGGCCATCGTCGAGCCTCAAGGCGCGCTCGTACTCGGGCAGAACCGTCGGCTCGGCGGTGAACCGCGAAATGACGTAATAGCCATTCTCGCGCGGCCCAATGGCGTAGGCGAGCTGGCGCCGGCCCCAATGGTTGACTTCCGGCCCCTCGCTTGCGCTGAGCAGTCCATGGAAGCGGGTGATCTTGTCGTTGATGGCGGCATCTTCGAGAGTGGAGTCGAAGATGTAGACCGCCTCGTAGTTCCGAGACATCGGTAGGCAATCCTCCTTGTGGTCCTGTTTCCGCCCCCCGCTGGTTGCCGGCGCGGGAGGAAGGTATGAAGCCGCAGGCGCGGCGTTTTTTACGAGAAGTGAAAGATACCCGCGCGGGGAGGCGCGGGCAACGGACGGCCTTACGTGCTTATCTCTTCGGCGCGGCCGCGGTGAAGGACCACTTCAAGGTTGATGGCTGTCCTGGGAGGCACGCCGGCCCGGGCATCTCGCCTTCGATAGCGCCGCCGGTGCCCAGATAGCCATGCATTACCGGAATCCAGCCAATGTCGACGGGCAGGGTCCCGGCGATGCCGCAATTGCTGGGGCCCGCAATGCTGGTCGTCACCTGGGCGGGCCAATTGACGAATCGCACTTCGTAACCGTAACCCAGCTTCTTCCGGCGTGCCTGATCGAAGATGAATAAGTATCCCGTGTCGTCGATGCTGCCGGCGGCGTTGCTGGTCTGCGTGCAAGAGGAACCCACGGTTCGGACGCTCTTGTAGGTATAAGTGCCTCGCGGGAGGTATTTCACTCCCATCTGCCATTCCCAGCTAACGTCTGCTGTGATCTTGCTGACGGTATGATCGACACCGTTTTGAGTCGTGCATTCCGACACTAAAGTCAGATTGCCGTTCGCGTTGCCGGGATCGCGACATTTGACGACGGCACGCCGGGCTTCCTCCATGATGGTCTTCTCGCTATAGTCGCCAAGGGTCTGGTCGCTCTAGGCGAATCCCTGCTTCATGCCAATTCCCAGAAAAGAAGTCACGGGTGTAAGGCTGGCCGCTTTCTTGGTCATTTGATTGAGGAACCGGACGGCGCTCACCTCTTTCAGCTCGCTGCGTGCCGCCTGCACCATGGCGACGGTCCTGCTCGAATAGTTTGGATCGCTTATCGAAACCCGGTTGGTCGGGCCGGCCGCGCATTTCTCGAGCTTGTCGAGTTCACTCAACCACTCGCGGTTTTGCTTGCCGAGCGCCAGGGCGTCTGACACGTCTGTCACGGCAGAGGCCAGCCCATAGATCGTTGAAAGAGGCCCCATGGCAGGTCCGAACGCATCCTTGCCTCGTTTTCCAATCTCTCCCCAGTTGATTCCAGCGCCGCCGGCGTCCGCTGCGGCAAGCAGCATCCGCGTTAAGCCCCGAGGCTCATTCGCGCTCAGCGAGGCAAGCCGTACCAGCGCGAGGCCCCGGGGGTCTTTCGACCTCAGCGAAGGAGCCTGGGCCCTTGCCCCTTTGTTGGGGAGTCAGGCGTTCGCGACATAATAGCTCATGTTCATTCTGACGGTGCTGTCCCGGTCAGTGCTCGAAGTGAACTTGAAGTCGGAAATGGGGAAGCTGCCGGGCGTAGCGCGTCCCGCCGCGTACTTCCGGCCCGGGCTTACCGTGAGGGTGATTTCCCGCGTCGCCCCCGTCAGAAATGTCTGCAGATAGACGCAGGTCGTGTCATTCGGGCACCTGGAATCGATCTTGGTCGCGTCGAAGAACTTTGTGATGGCCGCAGGCGCGTCGTTGGTGTCAGGCTTCGCCGAGACGATGTCGTTGACGGGGAATTCGGTCTCGTTCCTTACGGCGGCGCTGCCTTCGGTGCACGGGGAAAGCGCCATGGCGCCAAGGATGGTGAGAACAGACCAACAGGCGCCGTAGGTCATATGCTTGCCAGCAATGGTAAATGCCTCGTAAGAAAGCGTATTTGAGGGCTTAGTCGAAGTCAATCGCAGATGTGCGCGCCCGGCGATACGTTATGCCGACCGGAATTCCATTCGGCTGCGTTCAGCCTTCCTAATGAGGTCACGCCAATGTTCACGTCAGTCGATCAATTCATCGATACCTGGAAGCACGAAAAGGAATTCACCCACAAGGTGTTCGCCGGACTCACCGACCAGTCGCTGACTCAGGCGGTCGAGCCGGCAGGTCGAACACTCGGTCGCATCGGCTGGCATCTCACGCAGTCGATCCCGGAGATGATGAATCGCACGGGACTTCACCTTGGCGGACCAGAGGAATCCGAGGCGCCTCCGTCCAGCGCGTCGACGCTCGTGGACAGCTACGACGCGTCAGCGCAGTCGCTGCAGGATGCGGTGCAGAAGAACTGGACCGACGACAAGCTCCATGAAGTCGACGACATGTACGGTGAGAAGTGGAAGAAAGGGGAGACGCTGATGGTTCTCGTGATGCACCAGGCGCATCACCGCGGACAGATGACTGTTCTCATGCGACAGGCCGGTCTTCGTGTACCATCGTTCTACGGCCCCGCTCGCGAAGACTGGGCAACATGGGGAATGCCTGAGCCCGCTATCTAGTCATACGTTGAACCGGAAGAGCATCACGTCCCCGTCGGCGACGACGTACTCCCTCCCTTCGGAGCGAACCGCGCCTTTCTCGCGCGCTCCCTTCCACCCGGCATTGGCGATGAAGTCATCGTACGAAACGGTTTCGCCGCGAATGAAGCCGCGCTCGAAGTCGGTATGGATCACGCCAGCGGCCTTGGGGGCAGTGTCGCCGCGATGGATCGTCCACGCGCGCACTTCGGGCTCGCCAGCAGTAAAGTAGGTCTGCAGCCCGAGAAGGTGATAGCCGGCGTGAATGAGCCGGTCCAGTCCGGGTGACTGGAGACCGAGCGACGACAGGAACTCCGCACGATCCTCGGCTGGCAGCTCCGCCAGCTCGGCCTCGATCCTGGCGGAGAAGGGAACGACGTCAGCGTGCTCGCCGCTCGCCTTGACGGCGTCGCGGAGGGCAGTGAGGTGTGGCCCCTCGGCGCCGCTCAGCTCGGCATCGCTGACGTTGGCGGCGTACAGGACGGGTTTCACCGTCAGGAGACTGAGGGGGGCGAGGGCGGTGAGCTCCTCGCCGGTGAGCTTCGCCTCCCACAGGCCGCGGCCTTCCTTGAGGAATTCGTACGCCCGCTCCAATGCCGGGAGCTCGGCGAGCGCTTCCTTGTCTCCTGTGCGCGCCGAGCGCCGAGTCTTGTCGAGTCGTTTTTCCAGCGTGGAAAGATCGGCGAGCGCGAGCTCGAACTCTATCACTTCGCGGTCGCGCACCGGATCGACTGCGCCCATCACGTGGGTAACGTCTTCGTCCTCGAAACAGCGAACGACGTGGACAATCGCGTCGGTCTCCCGAATGTTCGCCAGGAACTTGTTGCCGAGTCCCTCGCCTTCAGCCGCCCCTTTGACCAGCCCGGCAATATCCACGAACTGAACCACCGCGGGCACAGTTCGTTTTGGCTGAACGATTTCGGCCAGTCGCTCGAGTCGCGGGTCAGGGACCTCGACCATTCCGACGTTCGGCTCGACCGTACAGAACGGATAGTTCGCCGCATCGGCTTTCGCAGCGGTCAGGGCGTTGAACAGAGTCGATTTGCCGACGTTCGGCAGCCCGACTATTCCCAGCTTCAGCATTGAATCCTTGTTTCCTTCATTTTCAGTTGCATCTCACTCAGTGTCAGGCTCGCGCCGGTTGTGTGCGTTCATGGCGCGCTCGATTCCCTCGTGCATCCAGATCTCAACGGCGTTCTCCAGCTTCGGCAGCAGCGAGACGATGTCGTCGCGCTCGTCCCGGGCGAACGGAGAAAGGACGAAGTCCGCCAGATCCTTGTAGATGCCTTTGCGCTCGTCGCTCGGCCCGACGCCAATCCTGAGACGCGGATACTCCTGGTTCCCGATGGTTGCCTCGATGCTCTTGAGCCCGTTGTGGCCGCCGGCACTCCCGCGAGCGCGCAACCGGTACCGTCCGACGGGAATGGCGACTTCGTCCACGACCACGAGCAGGTCTTTGGCGGGTGTCCAGAACGGCCGCCGCAGATAACTGCGGAGCACGCGGCCACTGAGATTCATGTAGGTGAGCGGCTTTATCAGTCGAACACGAACACCGTGTACCGTGGCCGTGGTGACCATCGCTTCACCGTCCCGCTTCCAGCCGTCGAAACGCCAAACGTCGGCGAGGTGGTCAACGAGCCACCAGCCGACGTTGTGACGTGTTGCTTCGTACTGTCGCCCGGGATTTCCCAGGCCGAGGATAACCTTCAAAGGTTATCCCGGCGCTACTTCTTCTCGGCTTCTACCTCGTCCTCGTCGGTCTTCGCCTTGCGAATGACCTCGGGCTCCAAGGTGGTAGCCGGTTCCTCGGTGGCAACTGTCGTCTCGACAACGGCTCGAGGCGCGGACACGACGCACACCGAGCTGTCGGCCTCGGTTACGACCTCAACTCCTTCGGGGAGCTTGATGTCGCGGACGTGAATCGATTCGCCGATCTTGAGCGGCGTGACGTCTATCTCGATGCGGCCCGGAATGTTCGCCGGATCGACCTCGACCTCGAGCTCACGCAGCGTTTGATCGAGAACGCCGCCGTCCTGGCGAACGCCGTCGGGAATGCCGGTCAGCACAATCGGCAGACGCACGGTGATCTTTTCGCCGGCAACCAGCTCCTGGAAGTCGACGTGGAGGATCTGGCGCTTGAAGGGATGGCGCTGAATCTCGCGGATGAGCGTCTTCGTGCTCTTTCCGTCGAGCGACAGCTCGATGACTGTGCTCTCGGCGGAAATCTTCGACAGGAGCTTTTCGAGCTCGCGATTGTCGATGGTGAGCGGCTGCGGATCGCGGCCGTGGCCGTAGATGATGCCGGGAATCCTGCCCGAAGCACGGAGCGATCTGGCAGCGCCCTTGCCGGTGCCGTCGCGAGGTGTGGCGGAAAGTTGAGCCATTTCGTTGAGTCCTCTGGAACTACTGTTCGAAAAGCGAGCTTACCGATTGCTCGCTGTGAATGTATCTGATTGCCTTCGCCAACAGCTCTCCGACCGAGAGCACGTTCAACGTCTCGAAATACTTCTCCTTCGGTATGGCGACGGTGTCGGTGACCGTCACTTCCCTGATCGGTGCCTTTGAGAGCCGCTCCACGGCGGGGCCGGAGAGCAGCGCGTGCGTTGCACAGGCATAAATGTCGCGCGCGCCCAGATCCTTGAGCGCGTACGCCGCCTCGGCAACTGTTCCTGCAGTATCGATCATGTCGTCGGCGAGCAGACAATCCCTTCCTTCCACTTCGCCGACCACGTTCACCACTTCACTCACATTCGCTTTCGGGCGCCGCTTGTCGATAATCGCCAGCGAGCCGTTCAGGCGCTTGGCAAAACCCCTTGCCATCTTTGCCGAACCGACGTCCGACGCGACGACGACGAGGTCGTGCAGCTGCTTCCTGCGATAGTGCGCCACGAACACCGGTGCGGCGTACAGATGATCCACCGGAACGTCGAAGAAGCCCTGCAGCTGATGCTGATGAAAATCCAGCCCCAGGACCCTGTCAGCCCCCGCCGTGACGATCATGTTGGCGAGCAGCTTCGCTCCAATTGCAACTCGTGGCTGATCCTTCCGGTCCTGCCGCGAGTATCCGTAATACGGCATCACGCAGGTGATGCGCGCTGCCGACGCCCGTCTTGCGGCATCGATCAGCAGCAGCAGCTCCATGATGTTGTCGGCCGGAGGGTTCGTCGGCTGCACGATGAAAACATCGTTGCCGCGAACGTTCTCATCGATGCGGACGAATATCTCGCCGTCGGCGAACCTGGTGACCGTGAGCTTTGCTGGCTCTACATCGAGGCTTCTCGCGATCTCGTCGGAAAGGCCCTTGTTGCTGGTTCCGCAGATCAGCTTGAAACCATGACTCGGTACGGAAAGACCGTCCATTGCCCCAGCAGCCCCTTAAGTTAGTTACGCCTGGCCATCAGTTCAATTGCCCCCGGTGGATTCGAACCACCATTCTCGGATCCAAAGACCGATGTCCTGCCATTGGACGAGGGGGCAAGAGGGCGAAAGCTAGCCGATACGGTGGGGTTGAACAACTTGCGTCGATGTGGCCGTCGCGATTGTGTGAGCGCCTTCAAACACCGGGATTGCATCCCAATCGAGGGGCTTCGCGAACACGCCAAACAGCGTCGCGCCCGACCCGGTCATGCCACACAGCATTGCGTCGGTCTTCTTCAGCTTGTCCAGCAGCGACCGAACCTGCGGATGGCGTCCAGCCACCGGATTCAGGAAAGAGTTCCGGCTCAGGTGCGCGAGGGCGTTCCAGTCGGCAAGCACTTTCTCCGTTGCGAGAAGGAGGTCTGCCGTCTCGTACTCGCCGGTGCCGCCGAGCGCCGAACGGTCATCATCGAGCCATTCATAGGCCTTGACGGTGTGCACCTGAATATCCGGAATCACGAGCAGAACGTCCCGCCGCGGCAAGGGCGGCAGGGCCAGCATCCGCTCCCCGCGCCCCCACGCCAGAGCCATGACTTCACCACTCATGAGGAACGGTATGTCGGCGCCGAGCGCTGCTGCGATCGACAGCAGCCGTCGCTGGCCGAGCGGAGCGCGTGACAGGGAGTCGAGCGCGCGGAGGACAGCGGCCGCATCAGCACTGCCGCCACCAAGGCCGGCTCCCACCGGAATCTGTTTGTCGAGCTCGATGGTGAAGCCCCTGGGCCATCCCGCCGTTTCCTGGTAGGCCACCGCCGCCCGATAGGCCAGGTTGGAAGTGATCGGACCGAAATCGCCGCCTTCGACGTCGAGCGTCCGCTGGCGGTCTGAGTTGACGGTCACGAGCAGCTCGTCGGCGTGGTCGATGCGATGAAAGATCGTCTCGATCGTGTGATATCCCGATTCTTCGCGGTTGAGAACGCGAAGATAGAGATTGAGCTTCGCCTGCGCGGAAATACGGGCTGCTGGTCCGGTCATGCCGCCGCCTCCGACTGCGCCTGCAGCTCGCTGAAGCTGAGCCCCAGTCGCGAGAAGTAGTAGATGCCGATCACCGTAATCGGGATGAAGGTGAGAATATGGTACCCAATCGCCCAGCTCGTCGACTGGGTGGCCTGCACTCCGTAAATCGCCAAACCAACCGTCGCGAACTTCTCGAAAACGCCGAAGAAGCCAGGCGCCGAAGGCAGCGCCACTCCGACCGCGACGAGCATCTGAAGGAAAAGCGCCGCCGAAAAGGGCAGATCGAGCCCGACGGCCTTGAATCCGAGCCAGAATGCGAATGCATTCATCAGCCAGTGGGCGACGGTCCACGCAAGCACCCAAAGAAAACGCGCGGGACTCTTGAGGACGCTCAATCCGGCACTGAAACGAATCAGCGCGCTCTTGCCTCGCTCCTCGACGGCAGGCGAGACTCGCCGCACGAAAACCTCGAACACCCGCACGAGCTGCGAGGGGAAAAAGGCAAGCATGTACAGCGCCAAGACCAGCACGATGACGATCACGATCGAGCCCTGCGCGAGGTGGCCGAGTGTCTGACCACCAACACGGGCCCCCCGCGGAAAAGCCGGATCGAGCAGCGCGACAACGCCAAGACCCAGCAGCACGACCATGTCGAACAGTCGGTCGACGGCAAGTGACGCGAGCGAGCTGGCAAACGACACCGTGGTCTCTCGTGTGAGCGCATACGCCCGCGCGATCTCTCCAGCGCGCGCAGGAATCAGGTTATTCACCATCGCGCCGATTGCCAGCGACCGCCAGAGCGGGCCCAGCGTGAGGTCGGGAGCAACGGGATGCAGTATCACCTTCCAGCGGTACGCCCTGAGCGGGAATATCAGCGTCGCCGCGATGGCAGATGCGATGAAGAGCAGAAGGTTGGAGCTCTCGAGCTCGTGCCACACCGCAAGGAGCGACACTCCGTGAAGCGTCCATATGAGCAGGGTGACGCTCAGGGCGACGCCGATGGCGCTCCGCCAGCTGAATTTCAACGCTATTCCTCGGCCGCGAGGCCAATGAGATCCAGAAGCTCGTCTATCGTGTCGCTGGCCGGGCGCTGGCCGGTTTGACGCGCCGCCGCTCGAATCTCGAGAGCGCGCTCGAGCGCTGCCCGGCCGCGGTAAAGTAGCGTATCGATCGAAACTGGAGGGGGCGGCGCAGGAGTTCTTCGCGTTCCGCCGGAAACACCGCCAAGCTGCGCGATGCTGGTGCCGAGCAGATCGTGCAGCTCCCGTCCGCGAGCCGGAGTATATCGTGCGGCGAGTGTCGTTCCACCCGCATCGCCCTGTGAAGTGGAGACGCTGACGATGTGAGGCCCGGCGTCGTCGAAGAACAGTCGCGAGATGGGGATCAGCTCGTCATCGACAGCGGTCATGCGTTGGTTTCTCCAGAGCGACGGGCAGCGTCCATTGCAGCGCGCATGTCGCGGACGGCAACGGGCAGCCCAACAAATACCGCCCTACTGACGATCGAGTGGCCGATGTTCAACTCTTCGATCTCGGGAATCGCGGCCACCGGCGCAACGTTGGCCAGCGTGAGCCCGTGACCGGCATGTATCGCGAGACCGAGCTCGGCGCCGATTTTTGCCGCTTCAACGAGCTCTGCCAGGGCCGCTCCTCCACCGGTGTCGTTCGCATAGCGGCCGGTATGCAGCTCTATCGCGTCAGCACCGAGGTCTCTCGAAGCGCGAACCATCCCGGGATCGGGATCGATGAACAGACTGACTCTGATGCCGGCCTCGCGCAGCCGCCTCACTGCGCTCCCGACGCGCGAGCTGTTACCAGCGACGTCGAGGCCGCCCTCCGTGGTAATCTCCTCACGCTGCTCGGGAACCAATGTCACCTGTGACGGGTGCAGACGGAGGGCGATGGCGACCATTTCGTCCGCGCACGCCGCCTCGAGATTAAAAAAACTGCCACCTCTCGTTGCGAGCGCCTCTATGTCGGCGTCCTGCATGTGACGGCGATCCTCCCGGAGATGAGCAGTGATTCCGTCAGCCCCGGCCGATTCGCAGATTACCGCCGCCTCGATCGGATTGGGCTCATTGCCACCACGCGCCTGTCGCAATGTCGCGATATGGTCGACGTTGATGCAGAGGCGCTGGTGTCTTGCTCGCATTTATCCCGCCCGTTAGGTTCGCTATTCATCGTGGAGAAACGTGTGAAGAAACTCCTGCTCGCCCTGGTGGTGCTGTCAGCGTGCACCCGCGCAACGACCACCACGACCACCGACGCCGGTGGCGTCCGCACCACCACCAGCAACTCCCAGCTCGTCGGCGCGTCCAGTCCACGCATGGCGGTGGAGCAGTTCCTCGCCGCCGTGAACGCCCAGGACCTGCAGGCGATGTCGGTGGTTTTCGGAACGTCTCACGGGCCATCCCGCGACAATATGGATCGCGAGCAGCTCGACAAGCGCCTGATCATCCTGCAGTGCTACTTCTACCACGACAAATTTCGCATCCTGGGAGACAATGCGGGAGAAGGCGGAGAGCGCGTCTTCAACGTCGAGCTCACTCGAGGCCGGCTGACCCGCACGCCTCGCTTCTATACGATCGAGGGTCCCAACGCCCGCTGGTTCGTGGACAACATGGAGATCTCCGCCGTGCGCGAGTTCTGCCGTGATTCGGGTACGCTCAACCAGAAGCGCTAGAGCTCTGTAAGCTCGATCAATATCCCGCCCGTGGAGGCGGGATGAATGAAAGCGATTCGCTTGCCCTCGGCGCCCATACGAGGGGCTTCGTCAATCAGCCGTGCCCCCGCATTCCGGCAGCGCTCCAGAGTCGCGTCCAGATTGTCCACCGCAAAGCAGATGTGATGAATCGCCGGGCCACGGCGGGCGATGAATCTGCCGATTGGCGAGTCCGCCTCTGCCGCCTCCAGCAGCTCGACAATCGGTCCTCCCGCATCCAATCCCGCTATCCGCGCGCCGTCGGAGTCCCCCAGATCGACGGCCGGGAGCCCCAGGATTTCCCGGTAGAAAGGGAGAACCTCGGCGATGGAGCGCACGGCAATCCCGACATGGGCAATTCGCGAGCTTTGTGGGGTCGATTGGTGCATTAGATTTCTAGTTGTAGGGAAGGCACAAAGTTAATTCAGACATGCATGCGGGCCATGCCCGCGAGGAAGCAATTAATGTCGACTGCAGTGGCCGTTACGGACAGCGATTTCGAGCTGGAAATCGAAAAGCACGAAGGACTCGCGGTTGTGGACTTCTGGGCCACATGGTGTGGCCCGTGCAGGGTTGTTGCGCCGAGGCTGGATGAGCTGGCAGTGGAGTTCCATGGGAAGGCGAAGGTCATGAAGATGGACGTGGACACTAACATCAAGACGCCCGCCCGCTTCATGGTCCGTTCCATTCCGGCAATTCTGTTCTTCAAAGACGGAAAGCTGGTTGACCAGGTGATCGGCGCCGCGTCGAAGTCGGCGCTGGAGTCGAAGTTCCGCCAGCACGCAGCGTAGGGCAACGGCGCCGCTGGCGGTGACGCAGGGCTCCGTGGCCGGAAACGGGGAGAAGGGAGCCCTTTACATCGTCAGCACCCCCATCGGCAACATGGGCGACATGTCCTTCCGCGCGGTCGAGGTACTCTCCTCGGCCGCGCTCGTCGTTGCGGAAGACACGCGCCATTCCCGCCGGCTTCTCGATCACTACCAGATAACCACTCGCTGCGCCGCGTATCACGAGCACAACGAGGCGCGTGAGGCGCCGCGACTGGTGAGGCGACTGCTCGGCGGCGAGTCGATCGCGCTCATCACCGACGCCGGCACGCCGTTGCTGTCGGATCCCGGAGGGCGACTCGTCGCCGCAGCAATTGAAGCCCGCGTTCCGGTTGTGCCCATTCCGGGAGCGTCCGCGCTTCTCGCCGCACTCGTCGGATCCGGCCTGGCGGGCGAGCAGTTCACTTTTTTTGGATTTCTTCCGCGCAAGGGCAAGGAGCGTCTCAGGGCGCTCACCGACATCATGCGCATGCGCCACACCGCAATCCTTTACGAGGCGCCTCCCCGCGTTGGCGCCACTCTGTCAGAGATTGCCGAGGCCGGCGCGGGTGCGCGCACGGCGGTCGTGGCGCGAGAGCTCACCAAGAAATTCGAGGAGTATGCACGCGGCACGGTTGCCGACCTGGCGCGCCGCTTTGTCGAGACGGCTCCGCGCGGAGAGGTTGTGATCCTCATCGGCGGCGCGGAAAGCGAAGAGCTCTCCGAGGAAATGCTTTCCGGCGAAGCCCGGCGTTTGCGTGCGGCAGGCGAGCTTCCGCGCGACATCGTTGAGCGGCTCATCTCGGAACACGGAGTTGCCCGCAACCTCGCCTACAAGCTGGCTCACGAATCGTGATCGCATTCACTGTCGCGCCGGCCGAAGCCAGGCTGATGGATCCCACGGCGATCGGCGATGACCTCGGGCCGTTCGGTGGCATTGCAGCCGAGATGGACAGGTACGAAGACCGGCCGACGCAGCGCGAAATGGCGCGGACCGTCGCCACGCTCTACAACGACGACGGCGTCGGGCTTCTCGAAGCGGGCACGGGTGTGGGCAAGTCGCTCGGATATCTGCTGCCGGCGCTCAGATGGGCCGCTCTCACAGGGGAGCGCACAGTCGTGTCGACGAACACGATCAATCTGCAGGAGCAGCTGGTTCGAAAGGACCTGCCATTTCTCGCTCGCGCCCTCGAAGGTGAGCAGCAGGTGCGCTTTGCTCTCCTCAAGGGCTGGCGCAATTATCTCTGTCTGTTGCGCCTGGAGCAGGCAAAACTGATCGGGTCCGACCTGCTGGACGATTCGGCCGGCGGGCTGGAAGGAATTGCGCAATGGGCGGCGACGACAACGGACGGGTCGCTCGGCGATCTTCCCGAACCCCCGCTTCCCGAAGTGTGGGATGAGGTGGCCGCCGAGCCTGACCTCTGCACGCGCGCAGCGTGCGCGCACTACGATCGATGTTTTCTTTTCACCGCCCGGCGGGCAGCCGCTCAGGCGGACATCGTGGTGGTCAACCACCATCTCCTGATGTCCGACGTGGCGGTGCGGCGGGCTCAGCGCAACTGGGAGGAGGCGGCTGTCATTCCCGCGTATTCGCGGCTCGTGGTTGATGAGGGACATCACCTCGAGGACGCGGCTGCCGCGCACCTCGGCGAATCGGCGACACGGATGGGGATGTTCAGATTGCTGGCGCGGTTGTCGAGGCCAGCCGGCACGCGGCGCAGCGGTCGCGGATTGCTGGCCGCGCTGGAGCAGCGCCTCAGATTGCGGGACGACATGTTCAGCAATGCGAGTCTCGATCTGCTCGACAAGCGGATCGCGCCGGCGGTTCACGCCGCGCGAGACAAGGGATCCGTGGTGTTCGACCTGCTCGAGACGTTTCTTCGTACCGCGGACCAGCCGGTTGTGCGTCTCACCGACGACTTCGATACGGATCCAATCTGGCGCGCGGGTCTCGGCCCGGCGCTGTCGGATTTCTTCACCGAGACGGCGGTATTGAGCGACAGTCTGACGCTCATTCGCGAGCGTCTCGAGATCGAGCCGCTGCGCGACGAAGCGACTGCGGCGCTCGTCGCGGAGATGCGCGGGGTCGGCCGCCGCCTGGAGGGACTGGCCAATGCGTTGCACGGCGCGCTCGAGCCCGGGCCGTCGGCGGCCGCAAGAGTCCGTTGGGTGGAGACACGCGGGCGCGCCGGGAACGTGGCTGTCACCTGGGTTCCACTCGACCTGGCGCCAATTCTTCGCGACGATCTGTTCGGCCGCGTAAAGACGGCCATTGTGACGAGTGCAACGCTGGCGACCGACTCGCGGTTTGAATTTCTCGCTCGCCGGCTTGGGGTGGATCAACTCGACATTTCGCCGGTCACCGCGTCGTTCGCGTCGCCATTCGACTACGCCGTCCAGTCGGTCGTGGCAATTCCCACCGACACGCCGGCTCCCAACGGCGACGCCGCGGGCCATCTGTCAGCGGTGATTCGCATGATCTCCGATTTTTCTGACGCCAGCGACGGCGGATTGTTCGTGCTGTTCACAAGCCATCGCGACGTGCGCGAGTCGGCATTGGCGCTGCGCGCGAGCGGCGCAATTGGCGACCGTCCGCTGCTCGTGCACGGCGAAGAAAGCCGCGACGTTCTTCTCGAGCGATTTCGTGACTCCGGCCGAGCCGTTCTTCTTGGAACGTCGTCGTACTGGGAAGGCGTCGACGTTCCCGGGCACGCGCTGCGCGGATTGCTCATCGCCCGGCTGCCATTCCGTGTGCCCACCGAGCCGGTCACCGCCGCCAACTGCGAGGCGATTCTCGAGCGCGGCGGCGATCCATTCGCCGAATACATGGTGCCCCACGCGGCGCTCAGACTGAAGCAGGGATTCGGGCGACTCATTCGCACGGCAACCGATCGCGGCGCGGTGATCATCGCCGATCCGCGCGTGATCACGAAGAAATACGGGGCCGAATTGATGCGCGCGCTCCCGCCCGCGCGAAGATTGATGCTGCCGTGGCCTGAAATTGCGCGGCAACTCAAGGACTTCTATGCGGTGTCCGACTAACGTGTTATTCAGAGACCAAGAGGAATGATGCCCGTTTCGACAACTGGACAATCGTCAGCTCCGGCAAATGGCCGGCCGGGAAAGATCGTGTGCATCGGCCGCAATTATCGCGAGCATGCAAAGGAGCTCGGCAACGAGGTGCCCACCGAGCCGTTGTTCTTTCTCAAGCCGTCGTCGAGCATCATCCGGGAAGGCGAAACGATCGTGCTTCCTGAGCAGTCGCAGAAAGTCGAGTTCGAGGGTGAGATCGGTATCCTCATTGGCTCGCCTCTCACGCGCGCAGGCGAACGCGAGGCACTCGAGGCGGTGGCAGGCGTGCTCGCCGTCAACGACGTCACGGCGCGCGATCTCCAGCGGAAGGACAGCCAATGGACCCGCGCCAAGGGCTTCGACACTTTCTGCCCGCTGGGACCGGTGTCAACGAAGTCGCACGATCTCGGGAATCTCACCGTCGTGACACGCGTCAACGGGGAAGAGCGCCAGCGCGCGTCGAGCGCGGAGATGGTTTTCTCCATCGGAATGCTGCTCTCATACGTATCACATGTGATGACGCTCGAGCCGGGAGACATCGTCGCGACGGGAACGCCATCGGGCGTCGGGCCCCTCATGCCGGGAGACGTAGTGGAAGTCGAGGTCGTGGGTGTTAGCAAGGTGAGCAACCCGGTGGAGGCGCGCGCTTAGTGCCTCGTTATTCCGAGCGCCTGCTCGGACTTCCCGACTATCCGATGGCGGCAATTCCGGCAAAGAAGCGAGAGCTCGTGGCTCGCGGTGTGGACGTCATCGATCTTGGCGCCGGCGACGCCGACCTTGCTCCTCCTCCGGCGGCAGTGAAGCGGATGGCTGAGGCGGTGGCCAATCCGGCGATGAGCCGGTACGGATTCGGGCTGGGGTTGATGGAGTACCGCGAGTCGATCGTGAAGTGGATGCGCGGCCGTTTCGGCCTCGAGTTCGATCCCGTTCGCGAAATCGTACCGCTGCTCGGCTCCAAGGAGGGCATCGCCCATCTGGCGCTGGCTTATGTAAATCAGGGTGACGTCACAATCGTGCCGGAGCCCGGCTATCTCTCGTATCTCGGGGGAACGCTGCTCTCGGAGGGATCGCCGTACACGGTTGCCCTGCGACCGGGGAATGATTTTCTGGTGGACCTCGACGAAATCCCCGAGCATGTGCTGAAGCAGGCGAAAATTCTCTACCTCAACTATCCGAACAACCCTACTGCCGCGATTGCTCCGGTGGACTATCTCGAGAGCGTCGTGAAGCGCTGCAGGGAACTGGACATCCTGCTGGTGTACGACAATGCGTACTCGGAGATCGCATTCGACGGGTATGTGCCGCCGAGCATTTTCGAGATAGACGGCGCGCGCGATGTGGCGATCGAATTTCATTCGATGTCAAAGACGTACAACATGACCGGCTGGCGCTGCGGGTGGGCAGCGGGGCGTCCGGAAGTGATCGGCGCGCTGGCCCAGGTGAAGTCATTCGTGGACACGGGAAATTTCATGGCGGTTCAGGCCGCTGCAGCGAGCGCGCTCGACAACTCGGCATCGTTCATCCCGGGAAACGTCGCCATCTTTCGGGAGCGGCGTGACGCTGCGGTGGAGTCGTTCCAAAAAAATGGCTTTGCTTGTGACACACCGCGTGCCACCATGTATCTGTGGATTCGGCTGCCGGAACACATTACGAGCGCCGAGTTTGCGCAGTTCCTGATCGAGGAGGAAGGAGTGGTGGTAATGCCCGGCTCGAATTTCGGCATCGGTGGCGAGGGATTTTTTCGCGTCTCATTCGTCACGTCGCCCGCTCGCATTCGCGAGGCGGCCGATCGCGCCGGCCAGGTTCTCACCCGTTTGAGCGTCGGCGCCTGAGGCGGTCGATAAACTCGTGAACACACTCTGGCGATCGGGCGATCAACCGGCGGGGCAGGCGAGACGCTCGCGCCGTCCTCCGGCCAATTTCTTCCTGTCCCTGGGGCTGCACGTCCTTGCCGGCGTGCTGATGGTACGATTTCTCATCTCCCCGAACGCGTTTCTGTTGATATTCGGTGGCCAGAAATCACCCCCCGTGCCTGCCGAGCGAATCGGCTTTCTGAGGCTGCCCAAGGCAAAGGGTCCGGCAGTAGTGGGAAGAAGCGGCGGCGACAACCGCCCGGTGACCAGGTCGGTCCCAATGAAGCTCGTCGCTCCGGTCGCGGTTCCAACCACACTACCTCCTGTTTCACCGGCCCAGAAGCCGACGGCAGACGAGGGCAGCGGCCCACTGGTGGGCACGGGCGGCCCGGCTCGTGGGATTCGTCCGAGCTACACCGATCCACGTCTCTGGCCGGCGCCGGGTGACATCATCGAGGCGCCGAAGACGGCGACTCAGCGGCTGGACAGCGTGATCGCGGACATCATCGGCCCATACAACGATTCGATGGCCATCCGCGCCGGCCAGCGCAAGCCGGGCGACTGGACGTTCGAGCACGACGGCAAGAAGTACGGAATCGACCAGCAGTACATCCATCTCGGGAAATTCTCGATTCCGACGGCGGTGCTCGGGCTTCTTCCGTTGAACATTCAGGCGAATCCGGTGCTTGCCGAGAGCAACAAGCTCTCGTATCAGCTCAACTCCGACATCAGGTCGCAGGCGCAGCGGGGCATGAACGAGGCCGACTTCAGGAAGGCGGTCAAGAGTATTCGCGAGCGCAAGGAACGTGAGCGGAACGCGGCGGCAAGCGGGAACGGGGACAACAAAAAACAGCCGGCAGATCCTCCGCCGGCTGTTCAGGGCTCGTCTTCGAAGAACTAGCTGAC
>DATBZT010000386.1:0-12129 GCA_036513055.1 Gemmatimonadaceae bacterium
TCTTCTGGTTCCAGCGGGTATCGCCAGCGGGTCCGAAGAAATCGGCACGCATGTTGTTATCAACGCCATGGACTCGCCAAGCGAGTTGAGAAAAGTAAGCGACGACCTCCGAGCCGATCAACCCGGAGGAGCCTGTCACGAGCATCTTAGACATAAAAAACTATCTCCTTGTTCTCTAGAAGCCTTGGTGGCCTGGAGAAGCTGATTATAAAAGTCGATGTACTGCTTCACAACCGACTCCCAATTGTATTCCTGGTATGCCCAATCCGATAACCGCGCATGCTGTTCAAGACTCCAGCGGCGGAGGCCAAGACCGTGAGCGTGACCGGAGTTGTGAAGATGTATCGAGGGAAACCCGAGATCGTTTTGAACAGCCCGAGCCAGATCAACGTGGGGAAGTGATTTGCTCCGCGCTCGAGCTCGCACTCGTTATGGGTGTCGCCTGCTTTTGGAGCAGGAGGGTTTGCGAGTTGCGGGTGTCGATTCAGGTGTCGATTCACAGCCGGACAAGGTCAGACATTCAAGAGGGTTGCACAAGACATTTCGCGCTCCGCCATAGCGTTATGCGGACAGAATGTCCTCTCTGACTGTCGGCCTATCACGCCTGGAAAGTGTGTGTACGTTCATAGCGTACCGTGGGTTCGAATCCCACCCCGTCCGTCAACCAGCCCCGTTCGATCTTACAGATTGGCGGGGCTTGGTCTTACCGGCAGGCACTCTCTCAGCCCCACGCGCAGCGGACGGGCGCCGTCCCGACGCCCGTCCGCTGCCGCGTTGCCTCAAGACTCAGTGCGCGCGGGTTCCCGCAAAGTGGTAGGCCATCACAACCGAGTCAGGCTTGGAGGCCAGCTTCATCGCGCCTGTTCCGGTCGCAGTGTCGCCCTTCACGCGGACGACCCAGGTGTCGATCACCTTCGCTCCCTTGGCGGCAGGGCTGGCGAAGGGCTGGCTAACCCCAACCGCGCTGTCCCCGGACATCGTGTACGCGGCCTGTATCGTTACCTTGGAGCCCTCGACGGTGCCCTTGCACGATCCGGCTGCGCAAACCTGCGTCCATTTCGCGAACACCGAGTCCGATCCCATCGGCATGTTCGTGCCCTTCCACGTGCCCGCGACATCGGCCTCGGTCAGCGCCGGAGCGACCGCTGGAGCCATCGCTGGAGCCATCGCTGGAGCCGTCGCCGCTTCACTCTTGGCGGTGTCGGCTGCAGGGGTCTCGGTCTTCGCACAAGCCACTACTGCCACAACAACCGGAATCAGTTTCAACACTCGACGCATGACGTCCTCTCGCTTGGCGGCCGAAAAAGGTGAAATGTCGAATTCACTACGCTGGAGGTTGTGACCGCCGCGTCGAAAATACGTCATCTCTGGCATCGCTGCCAGCGCAATGCGAATTGCTAGCCGCTGACGTACTTCAGATTGCCACAGCCGACCAGCGATTCGATTCCGCCCTGACGATCCTTGTAGATCTCGACGTGATACGTTCCGGAGGTCGGAAACTCGAGGGAAAGCGTTGCATTAACCTCGGCACGTCCGCCGGCGCCAACCTCGAGCTCGGGAAAACTCGATATCGGAATCAGCGGCAATGAGGCGCTTCCGCAGGTTCCAAAGAGAATCGCCCAGCTCAGATTGCGCTGGGGTGCCCCGAATGTGAATACGAGGTTGACTCTCGATAGCGTTGGCGTATCCCCCGGACTCCACTGCGCGGAGCCGTAGCCCCGGTCGCGGGTGCTATCCTCAACATTGAAGTGGGTCAGAGCGGCCGGCTGGATAGATGTAGTCCACCTCGGTTCGGCCGACGACGAAACTGACTCAGCAGGATTGGCTGCTCCGCTCACGGGCATCGTGTGGGAGCATGCTATGAGGCCGAGCGCTCCTGCCCCGAGCGCTGCCAGAAACATTCCGGGTTTCATTCTCTTCCCACCTCGCTGAAAGAAGACTCACGACAACCCGTGGCGCTGAGCGAAGGTCGCAAACCGCTTACCCGTTCTTTGTCGGCCAAAACAGTACGGCTTCATTGCGATCTTGTAAACAGAGCCTCACCTCATCGCCGCTTGCGGCGCGACGCCGTAAAAAAAACCCGGGCGGAATTACTCCGCCCGGGGCTTTGGATTTAGGTGGCTAGTGTTTGGGACCCTTCGCCGCTTTCGCTTCGTCCTTGCCTTCGGGCGGTTTCGCGCCCTTGGCGGCCTTCACGTCGAAGCCACCAGGGTGATTGGATTCAACCTTCGGCGCATTGTACTTCCCAGTGTGCACTTTCGGCGGCTCGTACTTCCCGGGGTGCGCTTTGGGCGCTTCGTAATGTACGGGCTTCACGGGCTTGACCTTTGGCACATTGTAAGGTTTGTACGCCTTGGCGTACTTGCACTCTTCCTTGTAGCCCTTGTCGTTCGAGCTGTACTTGCAGATCTCGCCGTTCGGGCCGTAAACCGTTCCTTTTCTGATCACGTGGTTGTTCACCACGACGTATCGTCCAATGTCATTACGCCGCGCCTGCTCGAAGACGACGTTTCCGTTCGCGTCCACCACGCGGCGCAGGTAAACCACATTCCCAGTCTGATCGCGTCCCGTCATGTGCCACCCGTAGTCAATGACGGTTTGGGCCAGTCCGTTGCAGGTCAGGTCCCACCAGCTGCAACCCGTCTGAGCCGTCGCGGAGGTCGGCACCGCCGTTATCGTCGTCGCCGCCATCGCGACCGCTCCCAGTGTTAGTGCCAAACGCTTCATAACCCACCTCTCCGCTGTTAAGGGATCGAGTGCCATATATGCATGATTGCGGCCGCCCGGCGGTACCGGATGTTTCTCGCAGCCTGAGCCGCCTTAAGCCCTCCGCAAACCCCCTGCAGAGAACTCGCTGAAATCCGATCAGCAATTAGAGTGAATCAGGCAGGCATTTTGCCTTAACTTTCAGTAGAGAATCTTCGCATTAGGAGTCCACGATGAGCTTCCGGAATTTTGTTGACGCAGAGGGGCGAAAATGGGAGGCCTGGTTCGTTCGCCCCACCGTAAAAGAGCGGCGACAAACCGATCGCCGGATTGAGAACGTCAATGCCGGCGCGGCTTATTCCAGACGCAACCGCCGGGTGGGGCCGGAGCGCCGGGTCAATGCATCCAGACCCAGAACCCACGCCGCGACGGGCTATGAAAATGGATGGCTTTGTTTCGAGAGTGAGAACGGCGAAAAGCGCCGTCTCGTCTGGGCGCCGGATTCGTGGGAGAAGCTTCCGTTGGACCGCCTGTGGGTTCTTTGCCGAGTAGCGACGTTCGTCGGGAAAACCGAGCAATCCCGCTGACCGATTCCGCTTACAGGCTCACCGAGTCTTCCGTCCGGTATCGAGCCGCGCTGGGGCGGACGAAGGAAAATCCAGCATCACGGGGAGCCACGTTTTCGGATCGCCTACTATCCCGGCTGCGAAGCTCACTATCTCCATGTGCAAAGGGGTGACCCGGATCAGCAGGTAGTCGTCGCCATGATTCCGGTTGTCGTACAGGGCCGCCCACTCATCCTTCCAGTGCCTCTCTTTCTCGGCGGCGTCCGGCACCAGCGTCGCACGGCCCGAGAGTGCCACGTAGCCGGAGCTGCCGGAGTCAAACCACAGCAGATTGACACGCGGGTCGCGCCTGATCTGGGCCACCTTGCGGGTGAGCGGTTTGGTGGCGACCCAGACAGTAAAGGAGGAATCAGGGGCGAAAGCATCGACGATTCTCGATTCCGGTTCTCCTTTCTCACCCACCGTGGCGAAGGTGGCGAACCGTGCTTTCTGGATGATCGCTCTCGCTGCGACGAATATCTCATCGCGAGTGGGCGGCGACTTCTGCTGACCCTGCGCTGCCGCGGACTGCGGAACGAAAGCCAGACCAAGCACGAATGCGCCGACTACTGCTCTCATGACGCGCCTCCCGATAGCGTGAACTCGCACGGACTGGCAACCCACCGGACGCTGCCGGTCCGAGATTAGGAACGCCGACAGTAGCGCACAGTAGGGTTTTTCCTGAAGATACTCCATGCGAGCGATCGTCATTACGCGGCCGGGCGGCACTGAAGTACTCGAGGAGCAAACCCGACCTCGCCCTGAGCCGGGCGCGGGGCAGGTGCGAATTTGCGTGCACGCGTCCGCCCTCAATCGCGCCGACGTGATGCAGCGTCAGGGTAGTTACCCGGCGCCTGCAGGAGTGCCGGCGGACATCCCCGGGCTGGAATACGCCGGCGAGATTGACTCGCTCGGACCCGGATCGCAGATGTGGGAGCAGGGAACGCGCGTGATGGGGATAGTCGGCGGCGGCGCGCACGCCGAATACGTGGTCGCCCATGAGCGCGAGGTGATGCCGATACCGCCAGACCTCACCTGGGAGGAGGCGGCCGCGATTCCGGAAGCATTTCTCACCGCGTTTGACGCACTCTTTCGACAGCTCGACCTTCGCGCGGGAGAGCGGCTCCTGATTCACGCGGTTGGCAGTGGCGTGGGGACGGCCGCGTTGCAGCTCGCCCGCGTCGCGGGCGCCACCGTCATTGGAACGTCCCGCTCATCCGGAAAGCTGGATGGCGCGAGAGATCTCGGTCTCGACATCGCCATCGACAGCTCCGAGGGCGATTGGATTTCGAGGGTCGACGAAACCACATCGGGGAAGGGCGTCAACGCCATTCTCGATCTGCTCGGCGGAGCTTATCTGTCTGGAAATCTTCGCGTGCTCGCCCCTCGGGGGCGGCTGGCCCTCGTCGGATTATCCGCCGGAAGGAATGCCGAGGTGGACCTCGGCATAGTACTCCACAAGCGCCTGCACATCGTCGGCACCGTCCTGCGCTCGCGGCCGCTCGAAGAAAAAATCGCCGTCGCCCGAGAATTCGCTGAGCGCGGCCTCCCACTCCTGGAATCAGGCAGGGTGCGTCCCGTTGTCGATCGTGTCTACTCTTTCGCCGACATCCGTTCGGCTCACGATCGCATGGAAGCCGACTCGAATTTTGGAAAAATCGTGCTGCGCTGGGACTGACACAACTCGCACCAGCAGGACTGCCTAGTCACCCACCCGGACACGCGTTACGATTCCAGAGGCGTAACTCCACACTCCGACGGTAAACCCCATCCCGCCCCACATGTCATTTTCCCGTCCGCTTGCTGTCGCGCTCTCGTTGATCGTGTCGTCGCCACTCGCTGCGCAGGCACCCACCGTCGCCGCTTTGCCGCGCCCGGCCGTTCCGATTCCCCCGCTCAAGGTTTTCGACCCTTCGTACATCGACACTTCAGCGAATGCCTGCCAGGATTTCTTCGCGTTCGCCAACGGTGGCTGGCTCAAGCGCGATACGATTCCGGCCGCGTTTTCATCGTCCGGAGTGACAAAGGACATGACGGACCGCAACGAACTCGTTGTGCGATCGGTGCTCGACGAGGCGATGGCCGCGCGCCATAGCAAGGCGGCTTCTCCCACCGTCGCAAAACTCGGAACCTACTACGCGAGCTGCATGGATTCGGCGCGCGCGGAGAAGGATGGAATCGCGCCAATCGCCCAGCGCCTCCGGAGCATAGATGCCGTAACGACCCGCTCCGCTCTCATACGTGAGATCGCTGCGCTCCAGACAGGTGGCGTGACCGCCCTCTTCAATTTCTTTCCATCGGCCGACCCCAAGGACGCGGCTCATTACATAGCGTGGGCCGCACAGGGCGGATTGGGCATGCCGGACCGTGACTACTATACGAAGACCGACGCCGCGTCCGATTCGCTGAGGCAGAAATACGTTGCCCACATCACCAGGAGCCTGACGCTGGCCGGCGAGCAGGCGAGCGTTGCCGCGGCCGACGCGCGAAAGGTGATGGCGCTCGAGACCGAGCTCGCCAAGGCGTCGATGACACGCCTGCAGCGGCGGGACCCCAATGCGAGCTATCACAAGACCTCCGTCGCCGATCTGAAAACGCTCGCTCCTGCGATCGATTGGCCGGTTTATTTCCGTGCCGTCGGACTCACGTCGCCGGTGGCTTTCATAAACGTCGCCCAGCCGGAATTTCTCCGGCGTGCCAGCGGTCTGCTCGCCAGCGTTCCTCTCGACGACTGGCGTGCCTATCTCAGATACCATCTGATCAGCTCGGCTTCGCCGTGGCTCAGCTCCAGCTTTGCCGGCGAGGAATTCGCATACGGCGCGCTCTACAGCGGCGCCAAGCAGATGCTCCCGCGGTGGAAGCGGTGTCTGCGCATCACCGACCGACAGCTTGGGGAGGCGCTTGGCGAGGCTTATGTGACGAAAACGTTTTCACCGGCGGCCAGGGCGCAGGCAAAGCAGGTCATCGACGACATCCGATCGTCGTTTCACGACCGTCTCGTGGCACTCAGTTGGATGTCCGATTCCACGCGACAATATGCGCTGGCGAAGCTGGCGAGCATGAACGAGAAAATTGGTTATCCCGATCGCTGGCGCGACTACACCCGGCTGGTAGTTGCCGATGGCCCGTTTGCTCCCAATGTCCTTCGCGCCAACGCTTTCGAATGGCAGCGTGTCGCCAACCGTCCGGGCAAGCCGGTGGACAAAACGGAGTGGGACATCACTGTACCGACAGTCAACGCGTATTACGATCCGTCAATCAACGAGATGGTGTTTCCGGCCGGAGCCCTTTCTCCTCAGACTTTCGATGCCAGCGGAGATCTCGCCTCGAACTACGGCTCGCTCGGCGGAAGCTGGGCGGGGCACGAGCTGACCCACGGCTTCGACGATGAGGGCCGGCACTATGATGCGAGCGGGAATCTTCGCGATTGGTGGGCGCCCCGCGATTCGGTGCGATTCAACGAGCAGGCGGCGATGATCGTCAATCAGTTCAACAGCTACGTTCAGGTTGACACGCTGCACGTGAATGGCAGCCTTACTCTCGGTGAGAACCTGGCCGATTTCGGCGGCATGGTGACTGCCTACGACGCGCTCGAGCGGGCGCTCAATCGAACAGGCAAACGCGAGATCATCGACGGGTACACGCCCGAACAGCGATTCTTCGTAGCGTACGCACAGTCATGGCGCCAGCATTCACGCCCGGAGTCATTGCGATCGCGAGTGACGACGGACCCGCACGCTCCGTCTGAATGGCGTACTAACGGGCCTGTATCCAACATGCCACAATTCGCCGCGGCGTTTAATTGCAAGCCGGGCGACTCGATGGTGAGGCCGGCGGAGCTGATCCCGCACATCTGGTAGCGGCATGCAGATCGATCCACGGAGCTTGTAAACGGTGTGGCAGTCGATTTCGGATGGATGAATTTCACCGTTGGCTTGCCGGGAGGCAGCAATGACAGGTGCTCGAATGCTCGCTCTGCTCGTCGTTGCCGGCGTGGCCGGATGTGCGTCGGCGGGAACGCAGGGCACCGCGCGCGGAAATTCGCAGGTCATCACTCAGGAGGAGCTGGTGCAGGCGGGCGCCGGAAACGCTTATGAGGTGATTCGCCGGCTCCGTCCGAACTTTCTCGTTTCGCGCGGGACAGGAACTCTTGGTAATGCTCAAGGCAGCTCGCCATATCCCAACGTTTATCTGGACGGTCTGATGTACGGCGACATCAACTCGCTCCGGAACATCGACGCGAGCCAGCTCGTCGAGGTTCGGATGTATCAGTCGTGGGAAGCGCAGACAAAATTCGGCCTCGGAAACAACAACGGCGTAATTGCGATCACGAGTCACAAGTAGCGACGCGGGATTTTCCGTCGCGATCAAACAATTCCGCAGCGTCAGACCAAGCTAGATGACTGAAGGAGCCCGGCGGGGCATACGTTCCGCTCAGATCGGAATGCTCATCAACGCCCTGCTGGCGATCACGAAGCTCATTGCCGGGGTGCTCGGCAGCACGTACGCGCTCGTTGCAGACGCGGTCGAGTCTACCGCCGATATTTTTTCTTCGCTCGTGGTATGGGGCGGGCTTCATGTCGCCAGTCGCAACCCGGACGAAGACTATCCGTTCGGCTATGGCAAGGCGGAGTCGCTTGCGGGGGCGGTCGTCTCCATCATGCTCCTCGGCGCCGCGCTTGGCATCGCGTTCGAGGCAATCCGCGAGATCAGGACGCCGCACCACACGCCGGCGCCGTGGACGCTGATCGTCCTGGTCGTGGTGCTGATAATCAAGTACGTCCTGTTTCGGCGGGTTGCGGCCATCGGCGTGGATGTCGGAAGCACGGCGGTCCAGGCGGACGCGTGGCATCACGCCAGTGACGCATTCACTTCGGCAGCGGCTTTCATCGGAATCAGCATTGCTCTGTGGGGCGGACCGGGCTGGGAGTCAGCCGACGACTGGGCGGCACTCTTCGCGTCGTGCATTATCGCCTACAATGGTGTGATTCTCCTGCGTCCGGCGCTATTCGACCTCATGGACCGGATGCCCGGCAAGGAGGTCGTGGCTCAGGTTCGCCGGGCGGCGGAATCAGTACCCGGTGTGCTTGCCGTGGAAAAACTCACTGTCCGGCGGGCGGGCATGGTTTACCACGTGGACATTCATGTCCAGGCGGATGCCGAAATGTCGCTGCGTAACTCTCACGACCTGAGCGGCGCCGTGAAAGCCGCCATACGCGGCGCCGAGAACCGCGTTCAGGGAGTGCTGGTCCATATGGAGCCATTCGCGCTTGGCTCCGTGGCGGTCAGGCGGTCTTGAGAGCCTCGCCGATCTTCACCAGTGACTTACGCGCGTCACCAAAAAGCATTCGCGTGTTGTCGTTGTAGAAAAGCGCATTGTCGATTCCGGCGAACCCGTGGCCCATGCTGCGCTTGAGAACGACGACATTTCTGGCCTTGTCGACATCAAGGATCGGCATTCCGTAAATGGGACTCGACGGGTCGTCGCGCGCGGCCGGGTTGACGACATCGTTGGCGCCGACTACGAGCACGACGTCTGTCTGGGGGAACTGGCTGTTGACCTGATCCATCTCCAGCAGCTGGTCGTAGGGCACATTCGCCTCCGCCAGGAGCACGTTCATGTGGCCGGGCATTCGGCCCGCCACTGGATGGATCGCGTATTTCACATCCACGCCGCGCTTCTCCAGGTCGGTCGCGAGCTCGCGAACTGTGTGCTGAGCTTCAGCCACGGCAAGTCCGTAGCCCGGCACTATCACGACGCTTCGTGCGTACGCCAGCGCAATCGCCGTATCCTCGGCGGTGGTCTGCTTCACAGTCCGCTGGACCCCCGAAACTTCCACCGACGAGCTGGCTGACGTCGCGCCGAACGCACCGAACAACACATTGGCAACGGAGCGATTCATCGCCCTGCTCATGAGCAGCGTCAGCAGCGTTCCGGACGCTCCAACGAGAACGCCGGCCACGACGAGCATCTGATTGTGCAGTACGAAACCGGTCAGCGCGGCCGCAAGGCCGGTGAGGGAGTTCAGAATCGAGATCACCACCGGCATGTCGCCGCCGCCAATCGGGAGCACGAACATCGCGCCAAGCAGCAGCGCGGCGGCGAAGACAAGCCAGAGCGCCAGCGTTCCGCCCGAGCCGATCGCGATCGCGACTCCCAGGCCGGCGATGGTGAGAAGAATCAGTCCGTTCAGCACGCGCTGAAGAGGGAATTGCAGCGGCTTGCCGGGCAGGATCTCCTGCAGCTTTCCAAACGCGATCAGACTTCCGGTGAAGGAGATTGCGCCAATTGCAGTGCCAAGGACGATGGATGTCGCCTCGCCGGCGCCGACACTCTGCGCGCCCGATTCCGACGTGAGGCGAAGGTATTCCGCCACCGACACGAGCGCTGCCGTGCCGCCTCCCATTCCATTGAACAGCGCAACCATCTGTGGCATTGCCGTCATCTGCACCGTGCGGGCGAAGTAGATGCCGATTGCCGCACCGACGACCATGCCCGCAGCGATGATCCAGAATGAAATGATCTGGCGGTCGACGAGCGTCGCGGCGAGCGCAATCGTCATTCCCACCGCCGCCAGACGATTGCCCGATCTGGCGGTGGCCGGTGAGCTCAGCCGCTTGAGTCCAAGAATGAAGAATACGGCGGCGACGATGTAGGCGACGGCAATTCCCGACTCGCGGGCGTCAAGCATCCTTCTTCTCCACGTCGCGCTTGCGGAACATCTCGAGCATCCGATCGGTCACCACGAAGCCGCCGAACGTATTGGCCGTCCCGAACACGACTGCCACGAAGCCGAGCGCTCGCAGCAGGGTCGTGTTGGCGGCACCGGCGACGAGCATGGCGCCAAGCACGACGATGCCGTGAATGGCGTTCGTTGCCGACATGAGCGGAGTGTGAAGCACTGAGGGAACTCGCGAGATCACCTCGAAGCCCACGAACATGGCCATGATGAATACGTAAATACCTAGAATGAGCTCCTGACTCACGATCCGGACTCCAAAGGCTGAAGTGATAGACGGTCCCGCGTCGCTGCATGCCGAATCTCGCCGCCGGCCGTCATGCAGACGGCAGCGATGATATCGTCGTCGAGATTCAGCTCGAGCGCGCCCTTGGGCGCGAGTAACGCAACGAGCGCCGAAACATTTTTTGAGTACATCTGGCTGGCGTGAAACGACAGCTCGCTCGAGATGTGGAGGGGCGCAATGATTTTGACACCGTTCCTGACAACAGTCTCGCCCGGCACTGTCAGCTCACAGTTACCGCCCTGTTCGCCGGCGAGATCAACGATTACGGAGCCCGGCTTCATTGCGGCGACGGTGGTCGCCGTCACGAGAACCGGCGCGCGTCTTCCCGGGACGAGGGCAGTCGTGATTATGACATCCGCCTGAATGGCATGCTCATGGATGAGCTGCTTCTCCCGCGCGATGTGTTCTTCGGAGAGTTCTTTCGCATATCCTCCGGAGTCCTGGGCGGTCTCTGCTCCAACGCCAAGCTCGACGAAGGTTGCGCCAAGACTCTGTACCTGTTCCTTCACCACCGGACGAGTATCGAATGCTTCCACCACCGCGCCAATCCGCCGCGCGGTGGCTATCGCCTGAAGGCCGGCGACGCCAGCGCCGATGACGAGCACTTTCGCGGGCCGCACCGTTCCCGCCGCCGTCATCAGCATCGGAAAGAATTTCTGCAGCGCGTTCGCCGCAATCAATACAGCCTTGTAGCCGGCGACAGTGCTCTGTGAGGAGAGCGCGTCCATCATCTGCGCGCGCGTGGTGCGCGGCACGAGCTCCATCGCGCAGGCGGTGATCCGTCGTTCGGCAAGGAGGCGGAAGAATTCGGGATCGCCTCCGGGTTGGAGCAGTCCAATCAGCACGGAGTCCTGATTGAGCAGCTCGAGCTCGTCCCTGCCGCCGGCTGCGGAAGTCGAGGGCCGCTGAATCTTCAGAATCATTTCGGCGGCTCGATAGAGCTTCACCGGGTCGTCCACCAGCTGCGCTCCGGCCGCAACGTATGACTCGTCCTGGAATCCCGCTCGATCACCCGCCCCGCGCTCGACGAGGACGTTATGTCCCGCGCGAATGAGTCCGGGAACAACGTCGGGCGTAAGTGCTACCCGGGTTTCCCCGTCGACAATCTCCCGTGGCACTGCTATCTGCATCAATCCCTCGTTCAGACCTGGTTATTCCCAAGAGCCATTCACGTCGGCTCGTTGATGTAAACTCCGACCCGACTCGAACCGCCAGTCAAGTTGGCGAGACGCGAGCCGGCGTGAAAAATACTCCGCGCTGGCGATGCGTGCGCGTCGGAAGTGAAATCAGATTGTCGGCGACGACAGTAAGCAGCGATTCGTGCGCTATGCCCGATTCTCCGCAACATGCGGGTGTCGAGTGTCCGTCACACCGCGCCGAGCCGAACACAACTCCATACCCGGCATCGTCATAGGATTTGGGCCGACAACGGCTCGGTCCGTGCCTATGATGCGGCCAGAAGACGTTCGCGCCGCCGGCGCATCGCCATTCTTACCTCTCATAAGGAGAGACAATGATTCGCAACAAGAAGAAGGGCTTTACGCTGATCGAGCTTCTGATCGTCGTCGTCATCATCGGCATCCTTGCCGCGATCGCAATTCCGAAGTTCGCCAACACGAAGGAGAAGGCCTACCTCGCATCGATGAAGTCGGATCTTCGCAACGGCGCGACGTATGAAGAGAGCTATGCGGCCGATAGCTCCGGCCTGTACTTCTCCGGCAACGGTTCCGCCCAGGGCTTTACCCCGTCGCAGAACGTAACGGTTACGTTCACTGCGGTTGCGGGTCCGCCG
>DATBZT010000387.1:0-10343 GCA_036513055.1 Gemmatimonadaceae bacterium
GACCAACATTCCTCGCAAAACCAATTCTGAAGTACGCATGACGCTGACCCTCCCGGGTTCGCCCTGATGGGGGAATGCAATGAGGTCAACTCGCTGACGATCCACGCGCTCGTGGACGCGAGCGCGCAATCTCATCGGTCAACACCTCGGTCCATTGTGCTGCCACAACGACTCTTGTTGAGCGCCTGCCATACGCTTAGCTTGGCGCGCCCGCAGGAACTCGGGCACCGCTTCACTGATTCGTCAGGAACAGAAAGCTTGTAGTCGTTCGAGAATAGAGTTGCACCGCAGCGTCTATCTACCGTCTAGGCGGCTTCCTCCTTGGTCAACTTGGCCTAATCAGGCCCGCAAAGTTCTCGGTCGTCCGACCGTTCGCCACCGGGTAATACAGTGGCGGCTGTCCCGGCCCGTGTGCTCGGCAATAATGCACCATGTAGTCCTCGTATGCAATATCAACATTGTAATCAGCGAGGAAACGAAAGCGTTCGGCCTCGGTTGGCATACCCGTTGGAATTTGCTCGCGCAAACCACTGATGCCACGTCGCGTAGTTGGGGTCAATGCCCTGATCCATAAGAACTTCGAACTGCCCCCAGATGCAGTACCCGCCGTCGGCGAGTGCCGTATAATCTGCGCCACAAGCACCAACCCACTGATACTTGTAGTGCCAAACCGCCCCCGAACCGCCGGCCTTCTTGCCGTTTTCCTCGTTGCTGAGCCAGGCACTATAGGGCGGATTCGCCCAGCCTTCGGCGTTGCCGCGGTCCCACTCGCTGTTCCACTTCATGAGCAATTTGTCGGGTGAGTAGGCACAATCGGGAACGTGAGCGAGCCCTACTGATTTCGCTCAGATTGTCTAAGTTGTTTCGCAGTGCGAAGTTTTGAAATGTTCGATCCGGTAGCTCAGCTGGTAGAGCAACGGACTTTTAATCCGTAGGTCGCGGGTTCGAGACCCGCCCGGGTCATTATTCATATCCTGTTGGGGCTTTTGGATTTAACGCACGGCGGTGCTTCTGGCGCTCGCCGCGGGAAGCCGCCGAAGTGCGCTGCAAGTGTGCCAAGTGTTCTTTTTGGAGGCCTGCGCGAATTGATGATGAACCTCTCAGCGCCGGTTGGGAAACAACACGAAGTGCTGTACTACCCAGACGCCTGGCAAATTTCTAGTTCTTGGAACAGGAAACTCGACGCTGAAGGCATCAACGTGTCGTCCCGTCGGAAAACATTATTAGCAGCCGTTCCTAGACAGCCTGACGCTCGATGGAGGTAGCGCCAAAGCGCTCCAGACGCGCGGAAGCGTCCGCCCCGTCCCGGCGGCGCCTCCCCGTAAGGCGTATGTTGAAGCATCCATTCCTCGAGTACGCTATCGATCTCTCCGTCATAAACAGGACAACACCTCGTCGCGCGCCGGAGAATCCGATCGTGACTCCAGCCATGGTTCGGCCTTCGAGACCCGACCTCGAAGTCGTCGGAGCCTTCAATCCCGCAGCGATTCAGTATGGGAAAGAAACAATCCTCCTGCTGCGAGTTGCCGAAGCCCCCTTCGCTACGGCCGCCGAGGTCGCCGCGCCGATCTACAATGCGGAATCCGGAGCTCTCGAGATCAGGAAGTGGGTTCGCGGCTCCGCCGGGGTGGACACGAGCGATCCAAGAGTCACCGTCGTCGATGGACGTACGTGGCTGACATCTATCTCGCATTTTCGGATTGCTCGCTCGACAGACGGAATCAACTTCGAAGTAGATCCAACGCCTGCGCTATCGGCCACGACGGAATACGAATCGTTCGGAATCGAAGATCCCCGAATCACCGTCCTCGATGCGACTTACTGGATCAACTACACGGCGGTCTCCCCGCGCGGCATTTCGACCGCGCTCGCATCGACGCGGGATTTCAGGACCTTCGATCGCCACGGCATCATCTTCCCTCCCCCTAACCGCGACGTCACGATCTTCCCCGAAAAGATCGGTGGACGCTACGTCGCTCTGCATCGTCCAATGGCCGGCGAGCCCGGCGAGCACGCGATCTGGTCCGCAACGTCCACCGACTTGATGTCCTGGGGCGATCATCGCTACGTCGCGGGCGCTCGCGCCGAACACTGGGACGATTCGAAGATCGGCGGCGGAGCTGTGCCTTTTCGCGTCAAGACTGAAACTCATGACGGCTGGCTCGCCATCTACCACGGCGTTACAGCGTCGCCAGTCACCTACTCACTCGGCGCATTGTTGCTAGACCCGAACGATCCGTCGAAGGTGATCGCACGCTCGCGCGAGCCGGTACTTCGACCCGAAGCGGACTACGAAAAGAGCGGATTTTTCGACGGCGTGGTGTTCACGTGCGGTCTGCTCTCCGAGGGCGATCTCGTGCGCGTCTACTACGGGGCGGCGGACGGTGTTACCGCGGTGGCGGATCTCTCCCTCGATGAGATTCTCGCCGGATTGTCGCCAGCATGACATTCGAGCTTGGGGTCAACTACTGGCCGCGCCGAAGCGCGATGTGGATGTGGCGGGAGTTCGACCTGGGCGAAGTGCGCGAGGACATGGCGCAGATTGCGAGCATCGGTTTCGACGTCGTCAGATTCTTCGCGCTCACTCGTGATTTTCTCCCCGGGCCGATGTGTGTCGCGCCGGAAATGGTCGAGAGGCTCACGCAAGTCGCACTCGCCGCAAAGGATGCCGGTATCAAGGCGATGCCGACTCTGATCACGATCAACATGAGCGGGCGATTCTGGTGGCCCGACTGGATGACTGATGCTCACGGGAATCATGCCGACCTGTTTTCGGATCCCGAGATACTTCGCTCTCAAGCGTTGCTCGTTGACACCTGCGCACACGCGCTCGCCGGAGACGACTCGATCCGGGCGTTCGATTTATCGAATGAGATTGACGATGCCCAACGTCCAAGGTCGAGAGATTCAGCGTGGCTCTGGGCTTCACTGCTGGCGAATACCGTGCGTCGCGCCGCACCGGGAACACGAGTGCAGATCGGCACCCACCTGCCGTCGCTGACAACTCCGAACTACATGCGCATCGACGATGTCGCAGACGCCGCCGATGAAGACGTCATGCACGCGTACCCGCTCTATTGCAAAACGGCGCGGTCGTTCCTCGACCCGGAGCTTGTGCCGTTCTCATGCGCTTTGACAGCAGGTCTTGCCGGCAGCGGCAGGCCAACGCTGATGCAGGAGTTCGGCTTGTGCACCGCTGCGCCTGGAGTCGAAGGGCACACGATCACCGACGATTTTCTCGGCTCCCCGCTCTCGCAGTATCTCGCGTCGGAAGAAGAGGCCGCCACCTATTACAACGACGTACTAGAGAGATTGGTGGCAACGGGAGCGTCCGGCGGGTACGCGTGGTGTCTTGGTGATTACGATCCAAAGCTCTTTGACCGCGCGCCGATCTCGACCGCCATTCGCGAGCGAACATTCGGATTGGTGCGATCGGACGGAAGCGAGAAACCGGCGGCTGATGTCTTCCGCAGATTCAGGCAACGTCGAGATTCCGCGCCGCAAAAACTGCAGGCTGTTGAAATCCCCAGTGTACTCGACGTCACCGCGGACGAGTATTACAACGCGCCTCAGACTCATTTCGATCGCCTTTATGCGGAGTGGCTTTCGAGAATCGAATCGTGATCGCGCCCCTCGAGCGGTTTGCGACGAATCCGCTGGTGAGTCCACGAGACATTTCGTTCACCGCAACTACCGGAACATTCAATCCGGGAGCGGCAATCGATCGAACGAGCGGCAGGGTTGTGCTGCTGGTCCGCGTGTTCGAGAAAGACACCCGTCGCTCCTGCCTCGGCCTCGCGCTCTCGTCAGACGGCGAGCGCATCGATGAGATATGGGATCATCCCGCCGTTGGTCGTGAAGAACCGTATGAGGAGTGGGGCGCTGAAGATGCGCGCATCACATGGATCGAAGAGGATGCCGTCTACGCAATCACGTACACGGGCTATTCGCCAGCGGGGCCGCGTGTCTGCCTGATCACGACCGAGGATTTGCTCGCGCCGAAACGCTACCGACGCCACGGACCGCGCATCGCAGGCGACAACAAGAACTGCGTCGTGTTTCCGGAGAAGATCGGCGGGCAGTACGTCATCCTTCACCGGCCCATGCCGCGCATCGAGTGCGTCAGAGTGTCATCGCTCGGCGAGGAGTGGCCGGTAAAGGGCGTAACGATTGTAGGGCCGCGACCGGATACCTGGCGAAGCTCACGCGTTGGCGCGGGCTCGCCGCCGATTCGCACTCGAATCGGCTGGCTGCTCGCGTTTCACGGCGCGACGACCATTGAGGAAGGCAATGTGTATTCGATGGGATGGTGCGTGCTCGACCTCGATAGGCCTGAGAACGTTCTCTACGTCTCGGATGGACCCGCCCTCAGGCCCGAAGCGCCCTATGAAATCGAGATGGGCGTCATTCCGCAGCTCGATCACGCGAACTTCATCCATGGCGTTCGCGTTGTGTTCGCGCAGGGGCTCGTTGAGCTGGGGGATGATCTCATCGTCTACTACGGAGCTGCGGACGTCACGATAGCGGCCGCGCGCGTCAACAAGCGCGAGCTTGTAGACTCACTTGAAAGAGCCATCGCACTTGGCAACGGTGGTCGTCCCCTTTGACGCGGCGCGTCGCGAGCTTTCTGAAGTTTTTCGGCTCGCTCGCTTTTTCGACTGCGATAGTCTCGGGTTGCGGGCGCAAGCTCGACCCCGTACCTGCGGGACCAGTGCCGCTGGTAGTGAACTTCGACCATCTGCGTCACCTGGGCCTCGACGCCGTTGTTGCCGGGCGTCCGGTACGTGTCGTGTCGCTATACGCAGAAGCGCCTGACTATCTGCCGACAGCGTCGCCGGCCCGCGACGGATTTGAAGGAATAGCCAGCCTCGACGACGCAGCGCGCGCTACCGTCGCGTATCTGCACGCATACGAGCAGACGGCCGATCCGCGTGCACGAGACGAGGCGCTCAAGCTGCTTGCGTTTGTCGTGGCGATGGAGCAGGGCGACGGCGAGTTCGTCAACTTCATCGACGCGAACGGAAGGTTGAATCGCAACGCCGAAAGCAGCCACAAGAGCATGTCGTTCTGGGCTGCTCGCAGCATCTGGGCGCTTGGCGAAGCAGTACGCGTTCTCGGTCCCGGCGATTCCGTTCAGGTCAAAGCATTGCGTCCAGTTCTCGACCGTGCCGTTGCTCGACTCGACCGCGACGTCAGCAGTGGTCACCTCGTTGACGGGTCGGCGACTGCGACATCAGAAGCGCTGCTGGGACTTCTCGGACTGGAGCGCGCGGATCCGTCACCCAAATTCGCGTCGCTTGCTGCTCGTACTGCGTCGCTCCTCGTGCCGCTGGCTAGCGGAGACGCAACTGCGGCACCGTGGGGAGCTCACGTTGACCGCGCGAATGCAGACTGGCATGCGTGGGGTGCACGAAGTACCGAGGCGCTCGCCGTTGCGGCGGTGGTACTGAACCGTCCCGATTTTGCTCTCGCGGCCAGACAGGAGGCCGACCAGCTCTGGATGCGCTTTATGCTCGCGGGGCGTGTTGCATCGTCAGTCTCGCCAAACGGAACGGCCTCGTGGTTTCCGCAAATTGCATACGGGCTCGGGCCGATTGTCGAGGGATATCTGGCTCTCGCCGACGCTACAGGCGATTCGCGATACGCAGTCTTCGCGGGACTGACGGCGAGCTGGTTCGCGGGCGCGAACCCATCCGGTGTGGCCATGTACGATGCAAAAACCGGCCGAACGTTCGATGGCATCGATGGTCCGTCACCTGTCAAGCTGAATCGAAATGCCGGAGCGGAATCGACGATCGAGTCGCTGATGGCGATGCAGGCTGTCACGGCGAACCCGCAGGCCGCACAGTACGCGAGCTATCGCCCGGTGGGCCCTCCCAGCGGATCTCTCGCGGGCGTTCCCGACCATCGCGAGTTCGACGGTCCGGATGGCAAGCGATTGGTCGTAACGCGCGGCAAATCAGGTCTGGAGATCGCGCCTGCGCCGACAGCCGCGGAAAATCCTCCAATAACTCTTACATACTGGCCGGCGGCGAATCCACCGGAAACGCGGCTCGCCATGAAGCTCGCGGCGCAGTGGAACCTCGAAAATCCCGGCGTGCAGGTGCGCGTGCAACCGCTTCCGGCCGGCCGTTCGACCGAAGAAGTATTGCTCGCGGCGATCGTCGCGAGAGCAACTCCCGATGTGAGCTCGAACGTTTCGTCAGCACTCCTTGCGAGACTGGTGCGAGCAAAGGGCGTGGTGCGTCTCGACACGCGTGTTGCGACCGCTGCCCGCTTGCAGGAGCGCACGAGCCCTGCAATGCTCGCATCGCTGCGTCTTCCGGATGGGGGGATCTATGCGTTCCCATGGAAAACGAACCCGATGATGTTGATGTACAACGTCGATTTGTTGAAAGCGGCGGGCGTGGCTCCTCCGCGCAACCAATCAGAGCTGCTCGAAGCATGCAGGCGCCTTACGCGCGATACCAACGGAGACGGGAGAGTCGATCACTGGGCATTCTGGGCGACGCTCAAGACAACATGGTATGAGCGATTTTACGATTTCTATCCGCTTTACCTTGCGAGCTCCGGCGGACGCACGCTCGTCACTAACGGAAAGGTCGTTTTCGATAACGAGGCAGCGGTCGCCGCGATGACTGTCCTGCGGCGCGGCTTCGATGAGGGAGTGCTTCCACGGTCCAACTTCGCACTGGGCCGCGATCCATTCATGGATGGAACCGTCGCAATGAAGATCATCGGGCCATGGTTCGTAAAGGAGCTGGACGAGCTCAAAGTTCGCGGGCTGCACTACAATGTAACTCCCGTGCCTTCCGCTGATGGAACACCGGAAAGCGACCGATTTGCTTTTGCCGACCTGCGAAGCATTGCGATCTTCACGACGACGCGGCATCCCGAAGAAGCAGCGCGCTTCGTCGCATATCTCACTTCTCCAGCCGCCGACCGCATGCTGATCGAGGAAGCCAGTCAGCTTCCGTACAGACGTGCGCTCGCGTCGGACCCTCGATTCACCGCTTCTCTCAGGAAGTGGCCGACTCTGTCCACGTACGCGACGTATGTCGAGAGAACGCGTGACATCGACCTGGATCCGGATGTCGTCGAGATTTTCGACCTCATCTCCGAGGCATACGAAGAGGGCGCGATTTACGGCAAGGTGCCGGTACGACAGGCGATCACCAACGCGGCCACCGAAGCGCGGAGGTTGCTGAATGCGCGCTGAGCGACGCTCCGGCTCATTGATGGCCGCGCCCTACGCCGCGTTCCTGCTCGTCTTTGCTGCCTATCCCATTTTGTTCGCGCTCGTTCTCGTCTTCCTCAAGTGGGATCTCGTCACGACACCGGTGTTCGCCGGCGCCGACAACATGCGAATGCTCGCAACGGACAGCCGTTTCTGGCGCGCAGTAGCGAACACCTTTGTCTTTCTCAGCATTCACTTGCCGCTACAGGTCGCCAGCGCGTTGATGCTGGCGCTTGCGCTCAATCGGCCTCTCGCATTTCGCTCGTTCTGGCGCGCCGCATTTTTTCTTCCGGTCGTCATCTCCGGCGCGGTGGTCGCAATCCTGTGGAGCAATCTCTACGCGACTGATGTGGGACTCATCAACGGCGTGCTCGTCCGTATCGGATTGAGCCCCGTTCCGTGGCTCACGAATCCGTCGACCGCGATGCCGGCAATCGCAGCGATGGTCACTTGGAAGAACGTAGGCTTTTACGTGATCATCTACCTTGCCGGCCTGCAATACATCCCGCGCTCATGCAAGGAAGCGATCGAGATTGAAGGCGCGACACCGTGGCAGCGCTTCCGGTATCTGACTCTGCCGCTGCTGCTTCCTCAGACCATTCTCGTCGTCACGCTGTCCACCATCAACGGTTTTCAGCTGTTCATCGAGCCGTATGTGATGACGGGAGGGGGTCCGCTGAGACGCACTTACTCGATCGTGCTGTACCTCTACACGAACGCATTCGCGTATCAGAAAATGGGATACGCCGCGACGATTGGTGTTGCACTGGCCCTCATCATCGGCAGCGTGGTGTTCATTCAGCGCCGGGTGATCGGCAACGCGGAGGCGCTGTGAAGACGCTCAGACGTATCGGCTTGTACGCGGCGCTGACGATCGCGGCCCTGACATTCATCTACCCATTCCTCTGGATGGCGTCGGCGACGTTCAAGCCACTCGCGGAGGTCGGCACGCTGGCCCTCTTCCCCACGCACGCCACGCTCGACAACTACCGAACCATGTGGGCCCGCGCTCCATTTGGGCGGGCGCTCATCAACAGCCTGATCGTGGCCAGCACGATCACGATCGCGGTGCTCGTGTTCGGTTCGATTACCGCTTACGCAATGGCGCGCCTTCGTTTCCGTGGGCGGCCCGCACTGAATGCGGCGACGATGGGCGTCTTGCTCGTGCCTGGTCAGCTGACGCTGATTCCCCTGTACACCTTGATCGTCCAGCTCGGCTGGATCGATACGTATGCGGCGCTCATCGTTCCGTACCTGTTCAATGCCACTGCGATCCTGATGATGCGGCAGTTTTTTCTTCAGATTCCACAATCACTCATCGATTCGGCGCGAATGGATGGCATGGGCGAAATGCGGATTCTCTTCACGATATTCTGGCCGCTGTCCAAGCCGGTGCTCTCCATCGTCGCGATATTTACCTTCATGGGATCGTGGAATGAAGTGCTCTGGCCCCTGCTCGTAGTCCGCGAACAGCATCTCATGACGTTGCCGCAGCTTCTCACCGTGTTCTCATTGGGCGGCGGAGCGGGTTCGATTGGCGTGTCACTCGCGTCCGCGATGGTGCTCGTTGTCCCCGTCGTGATAGCCTACGCGTTTCTTCAGCGCAACTTCATCGAGAGCATGGCTGGCTCTGGAGTGAAAGGATAACAATGCCTTCAGTTCATTTCGAGCACGTCAGTAAGCGCTTCGGCGCCACGACAGTCGTCGAGGATTTCAATCTCGACGTGGCCGAGGGGGAGCTGCTGGTGCTCGTCGGCGGCTCCGGATCTGGAAAGACCACCATTCTGCGCATGCTCGCCGGTCTCGAGGAAGTGACAGAAGGCACGATTCGCATTGATGAGCGTGACGTGACTGCGCTCGCCCCGCGCGATCGCGACGTCGCGATGGTCTTTCAGGATTACGGATTGTATCCGCACATGACCGTTCGCGAAAACCTCTCGCTTGGCCTTCGCCTCAGGAAAGTGGCTCGTACGGAGATTGAAAGGCGAGTAAAATGGGCTGCCGATATGCTGCGCCTCGAGCCTCTTCTCGACCGAAAGCCGAAGCAGCTTTCCGGAGGACAGCAACAGCGTGTCGCGATGGGACGCGCAATGGTGCGGGAGCCGCTTGTCTTCTTGTTCGACGAGCCTCTGTCAAATCTCGACGCAGGGCTTCGGGCCCAGATGCGCATCGAGATTGGAGGCCTGCAGCGGCGATTGAAGACTACTACCGTATATGTCACGCACGATCAGGTCGAAGCAATGACTCTCGGCGACAGGATCGTTGTACTCGCCGACGGACGCATTCAGCAGGTCGGCAAGCCGATCGAGCTCTACCGGGCACCGGTAAATCGCTTCGTCGCCGGCTTTGTCGGAACTCCGCCGATGAATTTCGTGGACGGCCTGCTCGCGTCCGAGAACGGTGGCGTTCAGTTCAACGCAGACGGAGTGAACTTCGAGATGCTTTCGAGCCGAATGCCGGCAGCGATGCCGGCGGGACCAGTGACGTTGGGAATTCGTCCGGAGGACATGGAAGTCGATGTGCTTGACTCGGGATCGGCCGCGTCAGCGAGCGGCGGCGTGGCAGGGCGCGTAGTTCTCGTGGAGCGGTTGGGTGGAACCAGTCACATCCACTTCGACGCTGGGCAAACTCGCATGCTTGCATCGGTCACCAACGAGCGGCTGCCGGGTGTTGGCGATGCGATCAACGTTCGCCTGAATAGCGAGCGAGCGCACCTTTTCGTCGATGACCGAAGAGTTTCGTCGGCGAGCTGAGTTCTTTGGTTGGTCCAGCAAAACGAAAAGCCACCCCAAAACGGGGTGGCTTTTCGTTTGATGCTGGTCTTAGTAGCCGGTGTTCTGAGTGATGCTTCCGCCCGATTTGTCGATCTCACTCTGCGGGATCGGATAGAGATAGTTGCGGTCCTGGAAATTCTTGCCGAGTGCGGTCAGTACCTGCTTGGCAATTCCCCATCGCTTCAGATCGTTGAATCGCTGTGACTCAAAGCTCAGCTCCACTCGCCGTTCATGCCGAAGCCACGTCGTGATCTGCGTCTTGTCGGTCGATGCAGGGCGGTCGGGCAGCGTTCCAGCCGGCACGGCTGTTCCGCTGATCGTCACGTTGTTCC
>DATBZT010000388.1:0-5259 GCA_036513055.1 Gemmatimonadaceae bacterium
GCGTGCCTTCCGTTTGGCGGATGGCGAGCAGCGCCCACAAATAGATCGCCGTCAAAATCGAGCTGATGATGTAGGCCCCCGTGGCACCGCGCTCTATTGCGATCACGATGCCACCGATGCCGGGGCCGACGACGGCGGCCACCTGAAACGCGCTGCTTGCCCAGGTGACGGCGTTGCCAAACACTTCCGGCGGGACGAGGCTTGGAAGGAGTGCCTGGCGCGCCGGGTTGTTGTATGCCTGGGCGGCGCCCCTCGCCAGCAATACTGCGTAAACCAGAGCCACCGGCCCGCGCCAGTACGACAGAGCGCTGAGCGCCAGTCCGGCAACGATGAACGCCATCTGCGCCCACACGAGTATCCGCTTTCGATCCATCCTGTCTGCCAGGTGGCCCGCCGGAAGGGCGAGGATGACAACAGGAAGAGCCGTTGCGAGTCCGACGAGGCCGAGCGCCAAGGCTGAATGCGTGCGCTCGTAGAGCTCCCATCCGAGCGCTACCTGGAGCATCTGCCAGCCGATTACGCCGACGACTCTCCCGAAAGTGTAGAGCCGGAAATCCCGGTAGTGGAGAGCCGCGTAGGGGTCGTGTGAGGCGGCTATTTGCGAGGGCTCGCCGGCTGGGGTGGTGTGCCGGGCGCCGCACGATGCACGCGAAGTGCGGCAATGCGACGCCCGTCCATCGCGATCACTTCCAGCTCTCCGCCGGGAACGGGAACGCGATCGCCCATCCGTGGAAGCCTTCCGAGCTGCGCGAACGCATAGCCGCCAAGGGTCGTCCAGTCTCCCTCGGGAATCTGCACCCTGTGGTCGGACCGGACGTCGATCAGCGACATCGTCCCGTCGAGCTCGAGCACACCGTCCGCCTCGATCGACGTCCGCGCCGCGAAATCATATTCGTCGGCGATGTCTCCGATGACCTCTTCGATCAGGTCTTCCATCGTGATGATTCCGGCCGTTCCGCCGTACTCGTCGAGAACCACAGCCATGTGAGCGCGCGTCTTCCGGAGATCGTCCAGCACGCGTTCCGCCAGCCGGCTGTCCGGAACGTACAGACACTCGCGTGTCATGTCCTTGAGTGAGAACGGTGTCGCGGCCTCGCGAAGCCAGAGATCCTTGGCCAGGAAGACGCCCACGACGTCGTCGAGCGATTCGGTGATGACCGGATAGCGCGAGTACCTCTCCTCCTTCACGATCCGGCGCACTTCGTCTTCCGTTGAGTCCGCGTGGAGTGCCACGACCTCGGTGCGCGGACGCATCACGTCCCGGGCCTTCTTGTGGTGAAAATCAAAAACGCCGGCGAGCATCGCAGTGTCCGACTCGTTCAACCGGCCCTGCGCGCGCGCCTGCATAACCATCAGCCGCAGCTCCTCGGGCGAGTGTCCCTGCATGTCGGACGCCCGGCTGATGTTGAACACCGACAGCAGCGCGTTGGCCGCTCCGTTGAACACCCAGATCAGCGGCGCCATCACCCGGGAGAAAAGGATCAGCGGCGTGGCCACAACCCGGCTTACTCCCTCCGGCCGCACCAGCGCGACAGACTTTGGAGCGAGCTCGCCGAGCACTATGTGGAGAAAAGTCAGAATGAGGAAACCAAACGCGAGCGATGCAGCGGTGTGCACGCCAGCGGGCGGCATCGGCATCCCGAAAGCTTCGAGAAAGCGGTCGAGGACTGCGGCCACCGCCGGCTCGCCAACCCATCCCAGGGCGAGGGACGCGAGCGTGATTCCAAGCTGCGTGCCGGCGATGTATCGGTCGAGGTGGTCGAGAGCGTTCTGGACGATGCGTGCCTTGCGATCGCCGCCCTGCGCCATCTCGTCGATGCGCGTACGACGTACGGCCACCAGCGCGAACTCGGCAGCGACGAAGAACGCGTTGACGGTGACCAGCACGAGCACGACGAGCATTCGCCCGCCGATCGAGCCGGCTCCCAGCTGCTCCGTCGCCTGCTGAATCGCTGCCAGATGAGCCATGGGGATGGAATCTACATTGTGCCTGGCGGAATTGACGGCGTTGCCCGCCCCCTGCAAGTTGCACCCGACGCCCTTGAGACAGGAGGAATCAATCGAACCGGCAGCCCGTCCGTACGCCGCCGTCCCGAGTCAGTCTCGCACGCTCCAGGCCGTGTATCTCGGACGGCTCATCCTCGCCTCGGCGATCTTTTTCGCTGCGTTGTCAGTATGGCTCCATGCCGACAGCGCCGACACGCTCATTGCCGCGCTGGCGTTCGTTAGCGCGCTGATCTTCGGGTCCTTCTCGTTCCTGTGGACTGGCCCATGGCGGCGCCCTGCCACGACGACTTTTCTCTATCTCCAGTCGGTCTTCGACCTGCTGCTGGTGACGGCGGCCGTTCACGTCACGTGGGACGGGTCACAGTCCGAATTCGCGCCACTCTACATCCTGGTCATAGCGGTGTACGCGTTGCTCGTTCCGCCGGCGGGCGTGCCACTGACTGCCGCGCTCGCAATCGTTCTCTACATTGCCGACGCCGTGCTCGGCCACGATATCGTCCCCGGCGCGCCTCTGTTCCTGCAGCTCGCGGTATTTGCCGTTGTCGCGCTAACGAGCGGAATCATTGCCGCCAAGCTGAGAGCTGCCGGAGCGCAAAGCGAGGCGCTCGCGGCCGAGCTCGCTGCCTTTCGGCTGAGAGAAAGCGACATGCGGAATCTCGAGCTCAGGTCCGAACGACTCGAAGGCATCGCCGAGATGAGCGCCTCGCTGGCACACGAGATACGCAATCCGCTGGCGGCAATCCGGAGCGCGGTAGAGCAGCTCGCGCATCTGCCCCGTGCGTCGGAGGACGAGCAGGTTCTGAGCGGGCTGGTTCAGCGGGAATCGGACCGTCTCTCCCGGCTGCTGTCGGAGTTTCTCGATTTTGCACGCACGGAAGGCGCCCGGCTAAAGCCGGTGAATCTGACCGAGGTTGCCCGGAACGCAGCGCGGCTGGCCGGTGCCCATCCCGGAATTGCGCCCGGAGTGCGCGTGGTGGATCTGTTTCCTTCGTCTCCCCTGATGATCGAGGGGGACGAAGATCTCCTCCATCGCGCGATTTACAATCTTCTGCTCAACGCGGTCCAGGCTTCGCCGCCCAACGGTGAGGTCCGCGTCGAGGGCGGCGAGCTTGCCAGCCACCAGCTTCCAGAAGGCCGCCCGGAGTTCGAGCGGGGCGCCTTCGGGATCCTTATCAGCGACTTGGGGGCCGGGGTGCCGCCACAAATTCGTGACCGACTGTTCGATCCCTTCGTCACCACAAAGCCGGGGGGCAGCGGGCTTGGACTTTCAATAGTCCAGCGCGCGGCAGAAGCGCATGGTGGTTTGGTAATGGTGAGTGACCCTGGAGAAGAAACACGCTTCACGCTCGTTCTACCCAGATTCCGGTGAGCCTGCACGGACATGAGCGAAAGCACGGAGACGCGGCCCACAGTTCTCATCATCGATGATGAGTCGGGAATCGTCGATACGTTGCGAATCCTCCTCAAGAACGAGGGGTTCGCTGCGCACGTAGCATTCGGCGGCAAGCAGGGCCTCGACCAGATCGCGGCACTTCGCCCGAGCGTCGTGATCAGCGACATCCGCATGCCGGGGTTCGACGGCCTCGACATTCTAACGGCCGCGCGCACGCAGGACCCCGACGTTCCGGTAATTCTGATGACGGCCCAGGCGTCGCTTCAATCGGCTATCAAAGCGGTGAACGAGGGCGCCTTTCACTACATCCAGAAGCCTTTCCGCAACGATGAGCTGGTTGCGATTGTCAAGCGAGCAGCAGAGCATCGCAAGCTGAAGACCGAGAACCGCGCGCTCAAACGTGAGATCAAGCGGCGGGACAAGATTGGCAAGCCCGTAGGCACCAACCGCGCGTGGCTTGACCTGTTGCACGTTGCCGAGACGGTGGCTCAGACAGACGCCACGGTTCTGCTGCAGGGAGAGTCGGGAACCGGAAAGGGCATCGTCGCGCATTACATCCACGAGCTTTCCACACGGGCGACGAACTCGTTCGTCTCGATCAACTGCGGCGCTCTTCCGGAGAGTTTGCTCGAGAGCGAGCTGTTCGGACACGTGAAAGGCTCGTTCACGGGCGCAGTGAAGGACAAGACGGGAATGTTCGCTTCCGCCGAAGGCGGGACGTTCTTTCTGGACGAGATTGGCGAAACCACTCCTGCAACTCAGGTGAAACTCCTGCGGGTTCTTCAGCACCGCGAAGTGATTCCGGTGGGGGCAACGGAGCCGGTGGCAATCGACACGCGGCTGATCGCGGCGACGAACCGCGATCTGGATCGGGAGATCGCACGCGGTAACTTCCGCAGCGACCTGTTCTATCGGCTGAACGTCATCGCGCTCGAGATTCCGCCGCTGAGGCAGCGGCGCGAGGACATTCCGATTCTCGCCGAATCGTTCCTTCAACAGATTGCCTGCACACGCGGGGAGGAGCAGAAAACGCTCTCGCCCGAAGCTGCCGAGCAGCTCCAGGCCTACTCGTGGCCGGGTAACGTGCGCGAGCTGGAGAACGCCATCGAACGGGCAGTGATTCTGGCGTCGAGCAGCGTCATCACACCGGCGCTGCTGCCCGAGCGCATCCGTCAGAGGAAGTCGGAGCCGCTCATTGCGGAGCGTGTCGCGCTCAACCCGTCACTCGACGCCATCGAGCGCGCATACATCATGTGGGTACTGGGCAGCGAGGGCGGCAACAAATCGCGCGCTGCGGAAATTCTGGGCATCGATCCGTCCACTCTATATAGAAAGCTCACCAAGTTCGGCGTCGAGGCGGCCTGAGGACAGGCCGCGCGCCCTGCCGCGGATTGCCAGTGCTCGTCGCATCCCGGAATGTTCGCGCCCGGTTTTAGGCGGCTAACTCTTAATCCTTCGCGAATCAGATGTGTGTTGGTGACCGCGTTGTTGCGTTTTCCAAGTCGCGTTCGTCCCCATCTCGGTAACACGTCACTTTACTTCTCGAGGAGACAGTCCCCATGGTACGCAACAAGAAGGGTTTCACGCTGATCGAGCTTCTGATCGTCGTCGTCATCATCGGCATTCTTGCCGCAATCGCGATCCCGAAGTTCGCCAACACGAAGGAGAAGGCTTACCTCGCATCGATGAAGTCGGATCTTCGCAACGGCGCGACGTATGAAGAGAGCTATGCGGCCGATAGCTCCGGCCTGTACTTCTCCGGCAACGGTTCCGCCCAGGGCTTTACCCCGTCGCAGAACGTATCGGTTACGTTCACTGCGGTTGCGGGTCCGCCGGCCAGCTGGATCGCAACGGCGACC
>DATBZT010000389.1:0-5833 GCA_036513055.1 Gemmatimonadaceae bacterium
CACACGCGCACTCAGCGCGCGATCGATCTGACGAAAGCCAACGCGGCGCGTCAGGGAATACCGGCGGAGGAGGTTGTGAAGAAGCGGGAAGCCGAGATCCCCATGCGGCGCATGGGAGAGCCGCGCGAATTTGCGGCGCTCGCCGCTTTCCTTGCGTCGGAGCGGGCGAGCTACATCACGGGGACGTCCATCCAGGTGGATGGGGGATGGATCAAGGGGCTCCTCTGACGCCAAAAGAAAAAGCAAATAGAACTGCATGCGTCCATCGAAGCCTCGGAGACTGTCCCCGAAGCCGGGCCTTGGAATTGCAGGAGTCTAAGGGGTCGGCATTATTATTTCCTCAGGAAATTAATCCTGGCGAGGGAGGTCCACATGTACGTCGCAGTGCACCATCATATCAACGACCCGGAAAAGTTCTGGGCGAAAGCACAGGAGCTTGTTCCCAAGCTGCCGGCCGGAATCCAGCTATATCAATCCATGCCGACGAAAGACGGGACGCAGGGCGTATGTATCTGGGAGGGCGAATCGGTGGCGAGCGTCAGGGCCTATCTCGAGGGTAACATGAGCGCCTTCAGCAAAAACGACTACTTCGAGATGGAGAACAAGGATTCGATCGGCCTGCCCAGTGGAGTAGGTGCTGGGAAGTAGACACTTCCCGGAGCCCGATCCCGTTCCGCGGCCCGCCTTGTGGATTCGTTAAGCGGACACCGTCCCGTCTGTGATTGCACCAAAGTGCATGAGCTCCGCCGAGTGGTTCTCACGGGCGGGCCCGGAGCAGGAAAGACCGCAGTACTGGAGCTCGTGAAGCAGTCTTTCTGCAATCATGTCATGATTCTTCCCGAGTCGGCGGGGATCGTGTTCGGCGGAGGCTTTCCACGGCGCTCCGATCCCGGCACCTCGCAGGCGTCCCAGCGCGCGATCTTCTACGTGCAGCGCGAGCTCGAGAACGCCGCCGAGGGCCACAACGCCGCGGTGGTTCTCTGCGATCGCGGAACCGTGGATGGAGGTGCGTACTGGACGGGCGACCCAGACCTGTGGACCTCCGTCGGGACGACACTCCCGCTTCAGCTCGGCCGGTACTCAGCCGTGATCCATCTGCGAACTCCCGCCGCCCATCACGGATACAACCACAACAATCCGCTTCGCCTCGAATCGGCGGCGGAGGCGGCAGCGATTGACGAGCGCATCGCGCAGCTGTGGGCCACCCATCCCAGCCGATTCTCCGTCGAGCCAGCGGAGAGTTTCCTCACGAAGGCCGCGCGAGTTCTCAGTATACTCAAGGAACTTGTCCCGGAGTGCTGCCGCCACCACATCGTTCCGCTCTCAAAGCCGAAGTAGCTTTCAGTCGCCGACGCGACGCTACCGGCGGCAGCGTGCCGGCCGCCGCTCAGTGCCCGAGCGAGTAAACGTACGCGCTGACCGCGCAGACCTGTTGCGACGTCAGGCTCACGCCGCCCATCGGCGGCATTGGCGCGGGGTGCTGTTTCGGGTGAGGCACTCCCGTGCGCACCAGCTGGGCGATCGAGGCGTACGAGCCGTCAATGTTCAGCCACTGCGAATCGGTCAGATCCGGTGCGAGCTGTGTTCCTTTCGCATTCGCGCCATGGCAGGCCTGGCAGTTACCGTTGCCGACGAAAACGGCACGGCCCTGGCTCACAACCGTCTGGTCCACGGCGGGACATCCTGCCGCGGCCGCCGCTCGGGCGGCTCGGGGCCGTGGCGCTGCGCCGGTATCCCTTCCGCCCATCATTCCGCCCCCGGCCATCATCCCACCGCCGGCCATCATCCCACCGCCTGACATCATCCCACCGCCTGACATCGTTCCACGCCCACCAACTGTGTCGCCTCCCATCATTCCTGATCCACCACCCATGACGCCGCCACGTCCCGTAGGGGCGCCTGCCGCATCAGGTCGCTGCGCCGGACCACAAGAGGCGAGCGTCAGCGCGAAGACGAAGATGCCGAGCATCGGATGCAGTGAAAACATTGCCTCTCCTTGTGCAAGTTCGCCAAATGGCTTGACGGTAGGAGAGCATTTAGCGTTCCGGCACTTTGTGAGCGCACAACCGGAAGCTTCGAAAATGGCGACCGACGAATCCCGGAGGCAGCTTATCGCTGCTCAATCCTTTTCGGCCAGCCTCGCCGGCCCAAGCGGTGCTATCGGCGGTCCCAGGTGTTGTTGGTGCGATCGTAGTCCGGCAGTGTGTGTCTCGGATCCACCTCCACTCGGCGCACCGCTTTCGTGGAGGGCAGCCGATACGTGAAGTGCTGCCCCAGATTCCACATCTCGACGGGCAGTTTCACGGTTTCGCTGGTGCCATCGTCGAACATGATCCGCAGCTCAGCGGGCATGACCATCGTTCCGCGATTGCTGAGCACCACGTTCGCGTGACCGCTCGTGTCGATGGTGACGGCGTCCACCGCCTGGTCGAGGCGCGCAGTGGTGAATATCCAGTCGCGCCAGAACCAGTCGAGCTCCATGCCCGATGCGTCGCGCATGAGCCGAAAGAAATCCGCCGGCATCGGATGCTTGAACGCCCACGTGCTGATGTAGTCCCGAAACGCAGCGTCAAAGCGCTCCTTGCCGAGCACCTCGAAGCGAAGGGTCTGCATCATGAGCGCCGGCTTCTCATACGCGACCCACATGAGATCCCGCACCTCGGTGGGATTCGTGATGAGCGGCTGCTCTTCCCCCGGTTTGGTATGCACGGCGGCGAGATGCAGCGGGTTGACCTCGATGGTGTCGCCGTACGGAGTGCTCGCGAAGTAGAGCGCTGTGTTGTGCAAGTCGATGAAGGTGTTGAAGCCCTCGTCCATCCAGGGATAGAGCCGCTCGTTCGAGCCGACGATCATGGGGAACCACTCGTGTCCGAACTCGTGCGCAAGATCCCACTGCTGTGTCTCGCGCGTTGAGTTGTTCGGAACGAAGGTGAGCATGGGATACTCCATCCCCTGAACCGGTCCCTCCACGGTGGTCGCGTGTGACCAGGGATAGCGATACCACTGCTCGCTGAAGTATTTGATGGCGGCGCGCGCCATTTTGTGCGCTTCGGGCCACTTGTCGGCTGACGGACGATAGAGCGTTTCGATGAGAATGCCGTCGACGTTACTCGCTTCCCAGATCCAGTTCGGCGCCGCCGCCCAGGCGAAATCGCGGACGTTCTTCGCCGAGAAATGCCACGTGAATGGGTGGTTTGCCGGCCGGGTGCGCCGGGGATTGCCCGCGATGTCGCGGGGAATGATTGACCGGACGCTGTCCCCGGTTCGTGCAAGCAGGAGGAGCTTCTGCTCTGTGGCCGTGAGCACCACGTTTGGATTCATCAGCTCGCCGGTTGCGGCTACGATGTAGCTCGCGGGCACCGTGAGTGAGACGTCGAAGTCGCCGTACTCGAGATAGAACTCGCCGGCACCGATGTACGGCTCGTGATTCCAGCCGCGGACATCATCGTACACGGCCATGCGCGGATACCATTGAGCGATCTCGTACAATGCGCCGTCGCGTCCCATGCGACCCACGCCCTGTTCGGGGACGGTGAAGTGCCAGGCGAAATCGAGATTCAGCGATGCTCCCGGCGGAAGCGGCTTCGCGAGATCGATGCGCATGGTCGTTCCGTAATTCGTGCGCTTCGCGTCCACGCCGTTGACCTTCGCAGACTCGAGCGTCGGCCGTCCGCTGAAGCCACCGCACGAGAAGTCGAAGCTCACGTCGCCAAAGACCAGCGGCGGCTGATTCAGAGTGCTCGTGATGCTGTTCGGTGCGCAGATATTCTGCTCGACGTAGAGCCAGAGATAGGGAAGCGCGTTCGGCGAGCGGTTGGCGTAGTGGATCGTTTCCGTTCCGTGCAGCTCGTTATGCACGGTGTCGAGCGTGGACGTGATGCGATAGTCGGCTTGCTGCTGCCAGTAACGCGGTCCCGGGCGGCCATCGGCCGTGCGCACGTTGTTGGGGGTGGGGAGATCGAGATGGCGGAAATGCGAGCTGTCGGAAACCGAGCGGTCGGTGGACTGACCGCTCAGAGGGCGCGCGAAGGCGAGCGACAGAAGCGCGAGCAGTGCAACGCATGAAGGGCGCATGCGAAGAACATGGAGATTTGGGTCTCACTTCGCCACCTTGTTATTAGAGAGCGAAAAGACTATCATGAGAGCATGAACGCTATCAGCGGCTGGATACCAATGCTACAGGAGGCGCGCATGCGGGCCGGCCTCACCCAGCGCGAGCTCGCGCGCCGAGCTGGAACAGCGCAGTCCGTGATCGCCCGGATCGAACGAGGCCAAACCAGCCCCACGCTCGAAACTCTTGCCAGGTTGATGGCGGCGACCGGCTTCAATCTCGACATGGAGCTCGTCCGCCGGCCCACCACTGATCCGCTGATTGAAGCTTTCAAACGCGATATCGATCGGTCGTTGCTGCGGCGCAACCTCGAAAAGACTGTGGATGAACGGGTGAGATCACTCCAGGCGCTTGCTCGCCTTGCCGATGAAGCTCATCGCGCGGGGCGGGCCGCTCGAAATGAACGGTGACTGATTTCGCGCGGCTGCTTGGTGCGCTGGACAAGACCGGCGTCGAGTACATCCTCATCGGCGGCGTTGCGGCGACAGTCCACGGATCGAGTCGCCTCACCCAGGACGTTGACATCTGTTACGCCAGAACCGACGCCAACGTCGATCGCCTCGTCCGTGCGCTGCGCCCGCTGAAGCCCTACCTGCGCGGCGCCCCGCGTGGCCTTCCATTCGAGTGGTCGGCAGTGACGTTGCGTGCGGGTCTCAATTTCACTCTCACCACGACTGCCGGAGAAATTGATCTGCTCGGCGAGGTAACCGGTGGCGGTTCGTACAACGATCTGATGCGTCACACCATCGAGATCACGCTCTTCACGCATCGGACGAGATGTCTCAACCTTGAATGGCTCATTGCGACCAAGCGTGCTGCGGGCCGGCCGCGCGATCTCGAAGCGATCGCCGAACTCGAGGCACTGCGCGAGGAGATCGGCTGAAGGGGGTCTGGCCAGGGGCCGCCGAACGGCGGGACTCACCCTTCAATGGTTCATGGCTTGTGAGCGTAATGAGCCGCGAGATCGCTCACCGACGTCGCGCTCGCGAGAATGACCGTCCAGCGCGGCGTGAACATCCAATCGTCAAAGAACGCCGACAGATCGCGCGTCGCCGTACGCCTGGCGAACGCGACGAAGTCGCGCGTGGTACCGCCGTTCGTGAATTGCTGGTAATAGCCGCCGACCACCTTGTTGAATTCGGCCTCACCGAGCAGCTCGTATAATGTGGAAAACATGATTTGTCCGACGGTATACGAGCGGCCCGTCATCTCTCGCTTTCCGTAGTCGATGAACGGCGTCGTACGCAAGAGCGAGTCGCTTGCTACCTGCCGCTTGAGCCTCGTGATCCGTTCGGTCTCGGAAGATTTTCGGCCGGTCCAGCCGTCGAGGCGGTCCCGCATGAGATTCTCGAGAAAGGTCGCCAGGCCTTCGTTCCACCGCGGCGGCGGCGTGTCGAGGTCGGTGGCATTCCAGAGATGCGACAGCTCGTGATACAACTGTCCAATCTGGGCCGGGTCGCGGAACGCCGACGCCGTCTGGATGATCCCGCCGACGAGATGCGCTTGTGATCCCCATCCGTCCGGGATCTCAGCGATCGTAAGATTGGCCTCGGTATGCAGCGGGCCGAACCATTGCGTCAGCGTTCGCAGAGCGGCTTGCGCGCTGTTCACAAACCGGTGCGCGCCAGCGCTGTCGGCAGGGAAGTAGAAGACTCGTACGCCGCCCGCGGAGATTGTGTCGAACGGGGCGATCGAAATGTTCAGAAAGGGACTGGTCCTGCC
>DATBZT010000390.1:0-2210 GCA_036513055.1 Gemmatimonadaceae bacterium
GAGGCGCGCGCGGAATGGGCGTGTCCAATGACGACAACGCCCGACTCACGGTGAAGGACGCGGAAGCGCTGGAGAAGCGCGGAACAAACTTCGCGGCCGTCGGGCCCGAGATGGGCAAGCGGGCGCAGTTCCAGTACGGCAACATGACGGCGATGACACAAGTCACGGGCGCAAAGCCGAATTATCCAGAGATTCGGAAAGCCACGCTCGACGCCGGTCGCATGTTCAACGATGCCGAAGAGGCGGGAATGCGCCGCGTTGTGGTTGTCGGATCAGCGGTGATCGATAACCTTGGCTTGCAGACGCCTGAGGCGCTGCTCGGTGAAAACGTCCGAATCGGCGGGCTGCAGTTTCAGGTGATCGGGGTGTTTAAGTCGAAAGGTCAGGCCGGTGGCTTCGGCAACAACCCCGACGACTTCGTGCTCATCCCGCTTTCCACGGCTCAGTTCCGGGTGATGGGGAGCGACCGGCTGAGCAATATCGGAGTGCTGGCGAGCAGTGAGGACAAGATCCCCCAGGCGCAGGCTGACATTCAGTCGATCCTTCGCCGCGAGCACCGGCTGGCCGCCGGGAAGAGGGACGACTTCGATATCCGGAACCAAGCAGAGTTTCTGAACACATTCGCTGAAACCACCAAGACCTTCACGTTCCTCCTCGCGGGCATTGCTGCAGTCAGTCTGCTCGTGGGCGGAATCGGCATCATGAACATCATGCTCGTGTCGGTGACGGAGCGCACTCGCGAGATCGGCGTGCGGAAAGCTCTGGGAGCGACACGCCGGGCGATAATGCTCCAGTTCCTGATCGAGGCGATAGTTCTGTGCCTTCTCGGAGGGCTGGTTGGAATAGTGGCCGGCGGCGGCGGCGCGGCGCTCCTCAACAAGCTCGGCGGATTCAACACCACTGTCGATCCGGCAGCGGTAGGCCTGGCGTTCGCATTCTCGGCTGGTGTTGGAGTGCTGTTCGGGGTCTGGCCGGCGCGGCGAGCGGCTTCGCTCGATCCGATAATCGCCCTCAGGTACGAGTAGACTCGGCACTCGATGTTACCGGATCGGGATAGGGAGTAGCGGAGAATAGCTCCGCTACTTCCCTCCCACACCACCGGACATGCGGGTCCGCATCCGGCGGTTCGGTGAGTTGAGGTTAACGCGCAGCCATGCGTGGCACGCCAAGCTGATCGAAATACGACGTGGGTAGTGCGAGGTGAAACGCAGCGTGCCCAGCCACCCGCCACCAGTTCCCGGTAAATCGTGCGGCCATCTTAGCGACATGGTCTGACACCCCACGGCGCTTTAACTCGTGATAGACCGTTGATCCCCGTTTCCAGTGTTTGTGGTGGATAGCGCGGAGTCGGCGGTGCAGCCACTGTTCCAATTCCGCAAACACGCCCGGCGTCTCAGCGAGCCGGAAATATCCCAGCCAGCCGACGAGATAGCTCCGCAGCGTCGCCACTACCTGCGCGATGCTGCGACCGCCACTTCGGGATGTGATCTCCCGAATGCGTTCCTTCATCGCCTTCAAGGCCTTTGGCGCAATTCGGCGTTTGATTACCCGTCCCGGGGCTACCCAGAAACTGAAGCCCAGAAACTGGCGATCCCACACTCGCGCCACAGCACTCTTGTCCATGTTGACCTGAAGCCGGAGATTCGCGTAGAGACCCACCAGCGCCTTCATCACTCGCTCCCCCGCTCGCCTCGACCGCACATACACATTGCAGTCATCCGCGTAACGAGCGAAGCGGTGCCCGCGTCGCTCCAACTCCTTGTCTACCTCGTCCAAGAGCACGTTTGCCAGAAGCGGTGACAGAGGCCCGCCTTGCGGCGTGCCCTCGTATCGCTCCTGCATCACCCCGTTCGCCATCATCCCGGCTTCGAGATAGCGACGAATGAGGACGAGCACGCGACGATCCGCGATTCGCTGATTCAATTTCCCCATGAGCACATCGTGGTTTACTCGATCAAAGAATTGCGCTAGATCGACATCCACCACCCAGCGCCGGCCGCTCTGCACGTAGCGCTGCGCCTGACAGACCGCATCATGCGCCCGTCGCTTCGGCCGAAAGCCGTAACTGGACTCCGAGAAGGTTGGATCGAATCGAGGTTGCAAGACCTGCAAAACGGCCTGCTGAATGAAGCGGTCGAGCACGGTCGGAATGCCAAGCGTGCGCATCCCACCCCCTGAGTTCCGTGACTTCGGAATCTGGTGCTGTCGTA
>DATBZT010000391.1:0-10845 GCA_036513055.1 Gemmatimonadaceae bacterium
GAGCTAGCTCAACGGCAGCTGCCCCTCGCCGCGAAGCGCGTCCAGTGACGGTGCGCCTCGGGTGAAAAAGCGAATATCCCAGTGAGGGACTGATCATGAGGACTTGCCCCTGAACCTTTCCAAAAGAGGGCGGCTTCATCCCGCCCTACCGCGTCTATATATAATGAGGAAAGAGTTTGTCAACGGGGATCGGCTTTCTGGGGGGCAAACCGCTTCAGGACCCCCTTCACCTCCGCGTCACAGCCGGCTCGCGAGCACCCCCATCGCCCCAAGCGCCGTCGCCAAGGCCACCGCAAGCGCGACCAGATAGGTCGTCGGGTCGAGCATTCCGGCCACCTGCATCCCCTCGATCACCCCGCTGCCGAGTGTTCCGATTGCGGCAATGATCGCTGGTGTCCGGGCACTGGGCGGGTATTGTCCGCCGCCCGCAAAGGCGATCCGGAATACGAAGATGTATGACAGTCCGAGTGTCCCGATCATGATCAGGCCGGCTATCAGGTAGTCCACGATCGCCTCCCGGAGTTACCGCATGATCACCATCTGCGCGGCGCTTCTCAGTTGGAGTGTGTAGGACCTCAACAACGGAAACGCAGGGGTCGCGAAGCTCGAGTGAACGACTACAGTCACGACACTGCCCTGTTTCGTATCAGGGCTCCAGGTGACGGTATCGAACTCGCTGTAGCCGTTCATCTGGGTGAGGATAGAGTTATGAACGTCGGCGGTGGTGGCAGCGGTTTGACTGCTGGACGAGCCGCGAACGACAGTCCAGCGCACGCCGGCCTTTGCCGCGTTGGCGACGATGTTGTACTGAAAGATCGCGTGGCCGAACGCGATCGCGCCAGAGATCAGCAGGAAAAAGGCGGACGAGGCAACCGCGAACTCTACCATCGCGGCGCCCCTCTCGCCGAAAAGTCTTCTCTTTCTCATGGGAACCAGCATCAGCGCGGCGTGCAACGCAGCCTGCTTCCGCGGCGCGAGCCACATCAGCGACGCGTGCACGTACAGGTAGCCGGCAAGCAGCATCAGCTGAAAGAAGACGAGCGAGGCTATCCAGACGGCCGGCGCTCCGCCGAATACAGGAAGGATCATCTTTCCGAACATCGGCTGCATCAGAAAGAGCAGCGCCGCGCTCCAGAACACCGAGCGCGCGAGGAGTGGAAGAATGAGCCGGGGAGCGCCGGCCAGCTCTGCGCTCTGGGGCTCCTTCGGCTGCATCGGCTGAAAATCAGGGGGAATTGCGGGTCAAAGCTTCGATAAACTCGTCACCCATCTCCGAAATCTGCCACCGCCTGAGCCCCGGCACGTCTTCGAGATCCTTCACGCGCTCCGGTCGCTTTCTCACGATCGCCTCCAGCCGCTCGCGGGAGCAGAGGACACCCGGATCGAGCGATAGCCGGATGGCGGCGACATCACGCACGGTTTTCAATCTCGACACTCTTTCCTCGAAGTCGTCCTCGCGGTCCCACTTCGCCGCCTTGGGAAAGCGCGGCAGATGCTCCTCGGCGATCTCAAGGCCGCGCTGCACCGCCGACAGAATCGCGGTACCACCTCTGTCGAGGATTCCGCGCGGCATTCCCTTGAGGCCGGCAAGCTGCTGCACATTTCGCGGAGCCGTCCGGGCGATGTCGAGCAGCACCTCGTTGCCCATCACTCTGAATGTCGCGCGATCGAGATCGCGCGCGACACTGTCTCGCCATGGCACCAGCTCGCGCAGCAGCGCCAGTTCACGCCTCGTGAGGTCGCGAGCGCCCTTGATTCGCAGGAATGCCTGCGATCCATCATCCGGCTCCCATTTCGTTCCTTCGAGACGGTCGAACTCCTCTCTGGCCCATTCCAGCCGTCCCAGCTTTTCGAGACGGCTCCGGAGCTCGTCGCGCAGATCCAGCAGGTGCCGCGTGTCCTGGGCGGCGTAGTCGAGCATTCCCTGCGTCAGCGGCCGCAGCGACCAGTCGGCCCGCTGATGCTTCTTGTCCAGCTTCACTCCGAAGAACTGGTCGAGCAGCGCTGCCAGGCCGAACGACTTGATGCCGAGCAGCTGAGCGGCGATCCTCGTGTCGAAGATCGTGTTGACGTGCCAGCCATAATCCTGATGCAGCAGCCGGATGTCGTAGTCGGCATCGTGGAACACGACTTCGACCTCGGGGTTCTCGAGAATTGCTCCCAGCCTGGCCGGCGCGCCAATCGGCAGCGGATCAATCACCGCGCTGCGGTCGCGCGTCGTGATCTGCAGCAGGTAGATGCGGTCGATGAACCGATGGAAGCTTGCGCCCTCGGTATCGAGCGCGATCTCCCGCACGCCCGAGATATCGTCAAGAAACAGCTCGACCTGCTCGGGAGTATCGAGGTACGGCAACATTTCCGGGTCTGACGCCTTCATCACGCCAATCTAGCGAATACCATTAGACCCGTGCAGACACACGCCGCCAGTGTCATTCCTCTCTTCGCGCGCTTTCCCGCGCTGCAAAGTATTCCCCGCGCTCCGCTGTGCCTCCTTCCGTCTCCGGTTGAGCGCATCACCGGGATGCCGGGCGTGGACTCGCTCTGGGTGAAGCGCGACGATTTGAATGCGCCGCTTTGTGGCGGAAACAAGGTCCGCGCTCTCGAGTTTCTGCTCGGCAGCGTTCGGCCTGGTGACACCGTCCTGACGCTCGGCGGTGCGGGGTCGACTCACGTCCTCGCCACCGCGATCCATGCGCGGCGGATTGGCGCAACGACGACGGCTGTCCGGTGGCGGCACGACATGAACTCCATGGCCGACGCAGTCTCTGAGCGAATCGGCAGCGAGCTCGATGACCCGAGAATTGGCGCCACCACGCTGGGTGCCCTGCTGCGAGCGGGTTATCTGCGATTGACGCGCACCGTTCACTTCATTCCCGTTGGGGGAAGCACGCCGCTCGGGGCGCTGGGGCACGTCAACGCCGGCCTCGAGCTGGCCGCGCAGATCCAGGCCGGCGAAATGCCCGTTCCGCGGCGAATAGTACTTCCCCTGGGGAGCGGTGGGACGATGGCAGGCCTCGCTCTCGGCCTTTCCGTTGCCGGGTTGGACATTCCAATCATCGGGGCGCGCGTAGCCCCGCGGCTGTTCGCCAACCGGGGCACCGTGGCGCGCATCGCGCGAGGCACGGCGCGCCTGATTGCCAGTCTCACCGGCGAAGCGCCACACGTCATTCACGCCCGGAAGCTCGGCATCGCCCACCAGGCCTACGGCGGAGCCTATGGACGCCCTCTAGCGGCGGGCACTGACGCTGCATCAAAATTGGCGGAGATTTCAAATATTCGGCTCGACGACACGTACAGCGCGAAAGCGTTCGTCGTCGCCCTCGAATGTGCGCGCGCACAGGAAGGACCAACACTCTTCTGGCTAACCTTCGACGCCCGATGGCTGACGAGCTGACGATTCACATCTACCCCAGCGACTGCGACACCGCCGGTCACGTGAATCACACGTACATGCTGGCGCTGCTCGAGCGCGCCCGCTGGGCCGCCCTCGAGCGCCACATGAGCTTCGAGGAGTATCTCAAGCGCGCGCTGATGGCCGTCGTCCGGCACATCGAGGCCTCCTACACCGTGCCCGCCAGGTCAGGCGACGACTTCATCATCCGGACGGGATTGCTCTCCATCGGCAAGACGAGCTTCACGGTGAAGCAGACAGCGCACAATCAGCGAAAAACACTCATCTGCGAGGCCGAGGTTACTTACGTGACCATCAGCGCGGACGGAAAGCCAGTTCCCGTTCCCGAGCGCTGGCGGACTATATTTTCCCCGTGGTCCTGAACCCGAATGACCCCATCGCTGATCGGCCACCGGAGCCGCCCGCCCGGTCTGAAGTAGCCCCGGACCTTTCTACCAGCGTGCCATCCGAGCCCGACGTGGTCAGTGAGGCCGAGCTGACCCTCGCCGCCCGTGCGGGGGCCGTGCTCTTTCGCAATCGCGGCTGGCTTCCCCTGCTTTTCCTCGGCCTTCCTCTCGTGCTTCCCGGTACGACTTCGCCGAACCGGTGGGTGATGGGCGGGCTGCTCATCGCCGGCGGCGAGGCGTTCAGGCTCGCCGGAGTCGCCGCCGCGGGAACCACTACGCGCCGTCGCTCACGCAATGTGCAGAGCCTCGTCGTACACGGCGCGTTCGCCTGGAGCCGAAACCCCCTCTACAACGGAAATTTTCTCGTGTGGATGGGATTCGTGGTGATATCCGGCGTGCTCTGGTTCCTCCCGTTCGCGATGCTTCTGTTTGCCGCCGAGTACAGTCTCATCGTGCGGTACGAGGAAGGCGTGCTCGAGAGCACGTTCGGCCGAACGTATCTGGAGTACAAGGGATGTACGCCGCGCTGGATCCCGGCGCGGCCGGCCGAGCGGGTGCCGGGCGAGCTCAACTGGGGCGAGGCATGGCGGAGTGAGATCAGCACCTTCCTTCAGTACCTGGTGCTGATCATTGCTTTTGTATTGAAGGAACGGCTGACGCGCTGAGCCGCATATCGCGCCGCGGCTGCTGCTTCGCGCTGCCTGCGCTTAGCGGTTAGGCCGGCCGGGTGGAGTGTCGCTCTTGAAAACGTCGCGATTTATCTGGACGTATTGCTTCATGTTCGCCGGCACGTCCTCTTCGGGAAATATCGCGGTCACCGGGCACTCCGGCTCGCACGCGCCGCAGTCGATGCACTCGTCGGGGTGGATATACAGCTGGTCCGGCCCCTCATAGATACAGTCGACAGGGCAGACATCCACGCACGCTCTATCCTTCGTATTGGCACAAGCTTCGGTGATGATGTAAGGCATCTAGTGTCTCGGGTTTTTCAGTCGGTCGTAATGCGAAAAATAGACTGGGCCGGGTGAATATCAACCGCGCCTCTTGGCGCTGCACTTCTATCGCAGCGTGATGACTCCGAGTGCGATTCCAATCGTGAGCAGCACGAGCACGGTTCCGAAAATCAGCGCGAAACGATGCCGGGTCCGGCGAACAGCCGACCACACCTCTTCGTCGAGGTACAATATTCCCGGCTCGGGCTCCCTGATAACAGCACGTCTCCGCAGCCGTCGCACCGGCCAGCTGTCGTTGAGTCCAATTTCCTGCAGCGATTTCGCCGTCGTTGGTGAGGTCGTTCCGGTGCGACGGAAATCGTCGACGACTTCGCGCTCCCTGCGTCTGATTACCGCCGCAATAGCGGGTGCGCCCATGATCCTCCTTGCGAATCGACGTTCTGCTCGAGGCGACTGCCGCCTCCAGTGCAAGTTACGTTTCGCTGGGCGTTGCGCCAGAATGCTGCCGTTGGTCGAGGTCGGTTCGAACCAGGAATCCGACCCAGCCAGGCTGCATCAGCCCCGATGCGGCGAGCCGGTGCCCGTTTCCAGATATGATTTGAGGCTCGAAAGGTACCGTGCCCAGTCATAGCTGCATTGCGCCAGAAGTCCCTCGCTCGACTCCCAGCCGCGGTGGGCGAATCGCAGCACCGTTCCCCCCGCGCGCCCTGAGAGAGCGAATGTCAGGTCGGTGTTGGACCACTCCGGGTGCCCCACGAGGCAATGCCAGCGCACAAAGTTCGGACGGTCGAGGGCCACCACCCGCATTTCGAAAACGGCCGCGCGGGAATTGAAGCCGAACTCGGCGATGCTTCCGACCTTTGGCTCTGCCTTCGCGTCAGCGGTCCACCAGCTGGACAGACCTTTTTGCTGAGTGATCGCGTCGAAGACCGCCGGTGGCGGTACCTCGATGACGAGCTGATGAAGAATTTCCGGCATCGGACACACGCTCCTGGCGTACCTGATAATGCTGACTGGCACTTGCCGGTGCAACAATTCGATGCGTCTGGTGGCGCTATGGCCGCCTCATTCGTCTCTGAGTTGACATGCTCAAGCTCTACTCATTCATCGGCGCCACGGTGGGCAGCTATGCCGGCTGGGCCCTGGGCGCACCAATCGGCTTTATGACCGCGTTCATGGTGAGCATGGTCGGCACCGGCGTGGGGATATATGCCGGCCGGCGCATCGCGCACCACTACGAGGCCTGACTCAGCTTTTCCAGGGCGGCAGCTCGCCCTTCTTTTTGGGTATGTCCGGGTTTTCGCGGTAGAAGGTCGCCGTCCGCCCGATCACCTGGATGACCTCGGACTTCGTCGCTCGAGCGAGCTCTCCGGCGGCATCCTTTGACTTCACGTCGGCATTCTTCACGAGCTTGACCTTCACCAGCTCGTGCGTCCGCAGCGTGTCATCGAGGGATTTTATCAGCGCCGGCGACAGTCCCTCCTTTCCGACGTGCACCTTGGGGCTCAGGTGATGCGCTTCGGCCCTCAGCTCTGCCCTCTCGCGTCCTTTCATTCCGCCGCCTGTCCTTTCCTCGTCATGAACCGCCGCACGTCAACCGGCGTGCCGTTCCACCAGTCGTGCTGCCCCGGATTCAGCCGCATCGCCTGAAAATGCAGGTGAGGCGTATCGGGCGGGGCGTTTCCGCTCGTTCCAACGTATCCGATCACGAAACCCTGCGGCACCTTGAGCCCCTCGGTGATTTTCACCGAGTAGTAGGCGAGATGGGCGTAATAGTAGACGTACCGCCTGGCGTCATCCACCAGGTAGGCGGTGATGCCGCCGGCGGCGTTCTGCCTCAGTAGCACCACTTCTCCGGCAATTGCCGCGACTACCGGCGTTTCGCGCGGCGCGAGGATGTCGGTGGCACGATGAATCCGCCCATCCCCCCGCGGCTCGTTGAACGAATCGGGAACGCGGTCGGGAGTCACTCCGTCTACGGGAACCATCAACGGGTGTTCACCGAAGTACTCGATGTCCGCGTCGGTGAGCGCGACCTGGGCCGGGGCCGCCGCTGGAGGGTTCGCCGTAACTCCTGCTCGCGCACAAGCAAGTCCGAAGACTATGGGGAAGTGACCACAGAGCACACGGAGCACACTGAGCGCATCCCGACGCCGAGGCAGCCAGCTTCGCACGATTTTTTTTGAAGGGTTACTCAACGCGCGGCTCGGGTTCCGAGCCACGCACGCAGTTCAAAACAAGAAACTCTGTGTGCTCTGTGGTCGCTTCCCTCAGATGATTCACTTCCGCCTAGGCAGGCACCAGCTCCCCTTTCTCCTCCGCTTCGCGCGCGAGCGCCGCGATTCCCTCCTCGATGGTTTTCGAGTTGTGCATCGAGCAGAACTTCGGCCCGCACATCCCGCAGAACTCCGCGCTCTTGAAGTACTCGGCCGGCAGTGTCTCGTCGTGATACTCCTGCGCCCGCTCGGGGTCGAGCGACAGACGGAACTGCTCCTTCCAGTCGAACTTGTAGCGCGCTCGCGACAGTGCGTCGTCGCGATCGCGGGCACCCTTCCGCCCGCGTGCCACATCGGCTGCATGCGCGGCGATCTTGTACGCGATTACACCTTCACGAACGTCGTTTGCATTCGGAAGTCCGAGATGCTCCTTGGGCGTCACATAGCACAGCATGTCCGACCCGAACCAGCCGATCATTGCTGCACCGATGGCGCTCGAGATGTGATCGTAGCCCGGAGAGATGTCGGTCACGAGCGGCCCCAGCGTGTAGAAGGGCGCTTCGTGGCAGACCCTCTTCGCTCGCTTCACGTTCATCTCGATCTGGTCCATCGGGATGTGTCCGGGCCCTTCGATCATCACCTGGACGTCGCGCTCCCATGCGCGTTTGGTGAGCTCGCCCATCGTATCGAGCTCGGCGAACTGCGCGCTATCGCTGGCGTCTGCAAGGCACCCGGGACGCAGCGAGTCGCCGATCGAGATCGTTACGTCGTAGTAGCGCAGAATCTCGAGAACTTCATCGAAATGCTCATATAGCGGGTTCTGCTTGCGATGGTGCATCATCCACACCGCGTGCAGTGAGCCGCCGCGACTGACGATCCCCGTGATACGTCCATGAACCAGCGGCAGGTGCTCGATGAGGATCGCGGCATGAATCGTCATGTAGTCCACGCCCTGCTGCGCCTGCCGCTCGATCATGTCGAGCAGGTCCTGAGCCGTGATCTCTTCGAGCTCCTTTTCCTGCTGGACGGCCTGATAGATCGGCACCGTCCCGATGGGAACGGGCGACGAGTCGATGATCGCCTGCCGGATCGTATCGATGTTTCCGCCAGTGGAGAGATCCATCACGGTGTCGGCGCCATATTTGACCGCCATGCCGAGCTTCTCGATTTCGCCGTTGATGTCGGATGAGACCGCAGAGTTCCCGATGTTGGCGTTGATTTTCACCCTGGCGACCTTTCCGATGCACATCGGCTCCAGGGAGCCGGCGAGATGGCGGACGTTTGCGGGGATGATGAGCCGTCCGATCGCTATTTCGTCGCGGACGAGCTCCGGTGTCAGCTCCTCGCGTTCGGCGACGAATCGCATTGCGTCGGTGATCTCACCCCGACGCGCGAAATGCATTTGTGTGCGTGCTTCCATTGTTGACTCCCTACGCCGGTACTAACCGGATCAGGTTATTAGGGACTTTCTCAGCTCGCGGCTCCGCCGGATTTCGGCAGGACGGCGCGCACCCCTGTCATCGAGTTCAATGTAAAGTGTGGGAGGCCCTGCCGCACCCCAAAGCCAGCCTGGAGTAGAGTCATTCGCCGATTGCGGTCACGAGGGGCTCTACGAGATGCCCTCCAGCGACTTGGTCATCCGCAGCATGTGCGCGTCCCGCCTCAGCTTTGACGTGTCTGGGAATGGCGCCGTATCCACTGGTGCAAATCCCAGCGCCTCATAAAATGCCGGAAGCTCCTCGCGCAGGTTGACCACATCGAGCTCGAGCGACTCGCATCCGGCTGCCCGGCAGTATTCCTCCACCGCATTCATGAGAACCCGGGCAATTCCTCGCCCCTGAAGCGGAGGATCGACTGAAAGCATGGCGAAGTGGCCACGGCGTCCGTGAACATCCACGATCACAGCCCCAGCAAGAGCGCCTGAATCGTCGGCGTCAATCACGAGAAAGCGAACATCTGGATCGGCCATTCGCAGAGCAATGTCACGCTCGTTCGTCCGATCACCCTTCACGAAAAAATCCTCGACTCTGAACGCCGAGTTTATGATCCGAACGATCTCCGGGATGTCGTCGCTGGTCGCGTAGCGCGTCACCATCTCCTACGTGTCCAGCTCGGCGCTCAGCTTCGGCTCGAGCGGAGCGTTCCGGCCAAGCAGACGCGCCACGATCTTGTCGCCGTGATACCGGCCGTTCTCGATGAATATCCTGTTCGCGTCGTAACCCGCTACGACTACACCCGCGATGAACAGTCCCGGCACCGACGTCTCAAGTGTCGCAGGATCATGAGCGGGAATACCGGTTTCCTCATCGATTGGGACATGCGCCTTCCGTAACAGCTCGAGCTGCGGAGCGAAGCCGGTCATGACATACACGAATGATGCGGGCAGCCTCGCTTCACCCTCGAGGCCCGCAATCACTACAGCGTCTCGCTCGATGCGAGTCACCAGCGAGCTCCACCGAGCCGTAATGCTTCCTTCTGTCAGCCTGTTTATGAAGTCGGGGAGCACCCAGGGTTTTATGCGCTTGTCGAACGTCGGTAGGAAATGCACAAAAGTGACGCGCGCGCCCGAGCGCCACAGGTCGAGCGCCGCTTCCGCCGCGGAGTTCCCGCCGCCCACCACGACCACGTCCTGGTCGAACGCCTCATGACCCTCGCGATAGAGATGTGAGACGTGAGGCAGCTTTTCACCTGGCACGCCGAGATAGTTCGGCGAGCCAAAGTAGCCGGTCGCCACGACGACGGCTTTAGCGCGCGCGTCCCGCTCACCACCGCTGCGCAGTGTCGAACGAACCAGGAATCTGTCGCCTTCCTTCTTGATGGACGTCACTCGCTCGTATTGACGCAACGGGATCTCGAAGTGACGGACGACTGCTCGATAGTACGCCAGCGCATCCCGGCGCGATGGCTTTTCCGTGGCGACGACAAAAGGAACGTCGCCAAGCGACAGCTTTTCCGCCGTCGAAAAGAACCGTACATACGTTGGATAATGCGCGATTGTGCTGACGACGACCTCCGCCTCGACCACGACGACGCTGAGACCAGCGCGCTGCGCCGAGATGGCGGCCGCGAGCCCGCATGGCCCGCCACCCACTATCAGGAGATCGAGATCCCTGTCGTTGTCAGTCAATGCACCCTCTCAACGGTTTGCCGATCAAGTTATCCCACTCAGTGGCCCGCTCGCCAACAAAGTAGATCCGTGCTCGTTCCCGGGATCAACGAGCATCGACAGCACGCCGCAGCGCGCGAAACATTTCTGCGAGCTCAGGGAGCTGATGGTTGGCGTTTAGTCCACTTGGATTCGGTAGTACCCAGAGACCTGCTGTCCCAATTCGCTCGGGCTGAAGGCCGACTACTGCGCGAGGCCGCGCAAAAGCCGTTCGGTATGCACCCAATCCCACCACCGCCACCCAACGGGGCGCATAACGCCGGACTTTTCGCTCCAGGCTGCGCCTGCCGGCGACGAACTCGTCGTCGCTCAGCTCGGCGGCCGTGGCCGTCGCTCGGCGGACCAACACGGTAATGCCGTATCCGGCCTCGAGCAAAGCGCTTCCCTCCCAGGGAGCGAGCAATCGCTTGGTGAACCCACCAGCGTGCAACGCGGGCCAGAAACGGTTGCCCGGTCGCGCGAAGTGGAGGCCCGTCGCTCCGGAGTAAAGTCCGGGATTTATGCCGCAAAAGAGCACGGAAAGTCCGGGAGCAATCAGATCGGGAATTGTTTTTCCGAAAGCCCCGCGGACCTGTTCGGGAGTAGGCTTGGCCGGCGCTGAAGCGGTAACTGAGTTAGTCCTGCGTTTCGACATTGATTACTATAATCACCCCCACACCACCGGAGTTGAATGACCGCGTCCACCAGGCCCCACCCAGTTATTCAGGTCTCT
>DATBZT010000392.1:0-4377 GCA_036513055.1 Gemmatimonadaceae bacterium
CTGCACGAGTCGAAATACTTCGACGCGACAATCGTCGACGATGTGCGCTCGCTGAGCGCGTTGGCCCTGACCTGGACGCCGAGCGCAAGCTCGGGACTCTCCCTTGGCTTCACCCGCTCCGTGATGTCGGTCACGAACGGGTATAGCGACGTTGCCAGCCATTTCTTCGATGCGTTCAAGGGCGTTGGTCATCCCGACGGTCGATCATTCGGAGACACGACAATGACGCCGGGCAGCGACCAGCTCTTCTCCCTCTTTGCCAGATATGCACTTCCGGCATACGGATTCGAGAGCTACGTCGAGTGGGGCCGCGCCGACTTTCCGGTTTCGATCAGCGATTTTCTCCAGCAGCCCAATCACAGCCGCGGATACAGCGCGGGCCTCCAGTGGGCGCGCCAGACCGGCACCAATGCGCGCGTCCGGCTTCAGGGTGAAGTCACCAACATGGAGCAAAGCTCGTCCATCTGGTTCAGGGGTCAGGGCTCCTGGTACACCAGCCGGTCCGTCATCCAGGGCTACACGAACGAAGGGCAGCTGATCGCTTCGGGAATCGGTCCGGGCTCTTCCGCGCAATGGTTTGCGACCGACTATTTCCGGAGCAGTTGGCAACTCGGCGTTACTGTCGGGCGCACGCGATTCAACAACGACGCGTTCTTTCTGCTGCCGTACGAGAATTCGTTCGCAAACTCATGCGGTCACGACGTCACTGTGTACCCCGGGATGCGGCTCAGCTATTCTGACAGCTACTTCCGGATTCTCACGGAATACAAGCCGGTGCATCGCTACAACTCGTACTTCCACAACAAGACCATGTGCGACAGCAGCTTTGGAACCGACAGAATAATCAAGAACCTCACGGTAACGCTCACGCTCCTTGGCTGGTGAGCGGTTGTACGATCGCTATTACGAGAAGCACGGCGCAGACCGCAACGATCTTCTGAGGAATCCGGAGGTCACGTTCCAGACGTTCGCGTTCGACCGCGCGAACATCCGTGCCCTCCAGCAAATAGACGTCGACCGGGAAAGCGCAAAGGTTCTCGACGTCGGCTGCGGTACCGGCGCGAGCCTGGTTCAGTTCATCCGGCTTGGCTTCCGCCCTGAAAATCTCACCGGCGTCGACCCGAGTGCCGAACGCATCTCGCGGGCCAGACGAGATTTTCCGTCTGTGACATTCAAATGCGAGAATGGCGACTCGATGACGCTTCCCGACGCGATGTTCGACATCGCGTTCGAGTCGACGCTGTTCATGATGCTGACCTCCGAGGACGTGGCGCGGCGAGTTGCGGCGCAAATGCTCCGCGTCACACGTCCGGGCGGATACCTGATGTTGACTGACTGGCGTTACGCAATGCCGAAGAGCCGGGACCATCGGCCGATGTCGTCAGGCCGCATTGCGTCGCTCTTTGGGGTGGGCACCACCACCGATGTAGTGGCCCGCGAGCGTGGCGCCCTCGTGCCTCCCCTCGGCCGCTTCCTCTCCCGCCGCGCCCCATCTCTCTATTTCCTGGTCCAAGCGCTCGTTCCATTTGCTGTCGGACAGATCACGACCGTTCTAAAGAAACGTTAGTCGGGTACGACCTCTACGCCGCGCACCACGAGCCCAGAGGACCTACTTGGCTCTGCGGAGCGAGAACTTTGGCGAACGCGCGGAGATGAGCTCGGCCACGGCCTTGGCGATCGAGGCCGCGTCCATTCCATATTCGCGGCGCAGGTACTCCTGGCCGCCCACCTTCGACGAGAACCCCGCACGAAGCCCGATGCGGCGGAAGAACTGTGGCGTTATTCCAGCCTCGAGACAGGTCTCCGCCACGCAGCTGCCGAGCCCTCCGTCGATCGTGTGCTCTTCGACCGTCACGATGCCGCCCGTCTCCTTGCACGCGCGGAGGATTGCATCGGTGTCGAAGGGCTTGATCGTGTGGACGCTCAGCACCCGGCAGGCGATGCCTTGTTCGACGAGGCTGTCCGCCGCCTCGAGGGCGGCTCCGAGGATGCCGCCGGTGGCAGCAAGCGTGATGTCGGCGCCCTCACGGACCTTGCGCGCCTTGCCGATGGAGAAAGTCTCGCCGGGGCGGGCCGTTGCCGGCGCCGACGACTTGTCGAGGCGCAGGTAGCAGGCGCCGTTTCGCTCCACGAGGGCCTTGGTGGCCTCGCGGGTCTCCCACTGATCGCCCGGCGCAACGACCGTCATGTCGGGGAGTGCCCGCATGATCGCCAGGTCTTCCGTGGCGTGGTGCGAGATCCCGAGCGGGCCGTAGCTGAATCCGCCGCCGACGGCGACGACCTTCACGTTTGCGCCGTGGTAGCAGGCGTCGTTCCGGATCTGCTCCAGGCAGCGGAGCGTCGAGAAGTTGCCAATCGAATACGTGAACACCACGCGTCCGTCGAGTGCCATTCCGGTGGCCAGGCCGATCATGTTCTGCTCGGCAATGCCGACGTTCAGGTACTGCTTGGGAAAGTCCGCCGCGAATCCGTCGAGCACCCGGAACCCGAGATCGGCGGTCATCAGGAACACGCGCGGGTCTGACCGCGCGAGATCGGACAGCTGGCGAACGAAGTTATCTCTCATTCGTCGGAGATCAGCTCGTTGAGCGCTTCGTCGTACTCGGAGCCACGCGGCGTGCGGTAGTGCCACAGCACGCTTCGCTCCATGAACGACACGCCCTTGCCCTTGATTGTGTGGGCGAGGATGCAAGAGGGCTTGCCGGTAACCTTCGGCAGGTCGGAGAGGGTTGCATACAGGGCGTTGTGATCGTGCCCGTCGACTTCGGTCACCGACCAGCCGAATGCGCGCCACTTGTCGGCAAAGGGCTCGAGCGCCAGCGTTTCGGCAACGGGCGCAAGGCTCTGAATCTTGTTGTAATCCACGATCGCGACGAGGTTGTCGAGCTTATGGTGCGACGAGAACATGATCGCTTCCCAGGTCGAACCCTCGTCGCACTCGCCGTCGCTCAGCACGACGAATACCCGGCGCGTGGCATCGTCCAGCTTGGCGCCATAGGCCATGCCCGCACCCACTGGCAGACCGTGACCGAGCGAGCCCGTTGAGAGCTCAACTCCAGGAACGCCTTTGTGGCTGACATGTCCGCTCAGCACAGACCCGTCAGCGCAATGCTTCTCGAGCCACTCGATGGGGAAGAAGCCGCTTTCGGCGAGCGCCGCGTAGATGCCGGCTCCCGCGTGCCCCTTGCTCAGAATGAAGCGGTCGCGATTGGGCTGATTGGGCTTTGCCGGATCGATCCGCATGATGCCGCCGTACAGCACGGCGACGATGTCGGCCATCGACAGCACAGAGCCGACGTGCGAGCTGCCGCCCAGGTTGGTCATGCGAACGGCGTGGCGCCGGATTCGCTTTGCCAGCTCTTCCGTGGCCGTCCGCTGGACGGCGCGCTTCTGCTGCTGGTGCCTGGCAGCCGCGGATGAGTGATCCATCAGACCGGGTGCGAATAGAAGTCGCGGATCAGCTCCGCGATGTACGCGACTTCATCGTCTGTGACCATCATGTTCAATGGAAGCATGACGCAGCGCTCGAAAAGTCGTTCGGTTGCCGGCAGGGAAACGTTGAATCCCAGTGCCTTGAACTGGTGAACCGGAGTCCCGCCCCACTGGATCAGAGTTCCGACGCCATTCTTCGACAGATGCGCGCGGAGCTCGTCCCGGCGTTCGGCCTCGATCTCGTAGTTCTGGAAAACGTCGAAATGATCGGGATTCGAATCCGGCGCCGGCGGAAGCGAAAGTTCCGGAATACCTGAAAGTAGCTCGTCATAAAGCCTTGCGATACTGCGGCGTCGCGTAACGATATCGTCGTAATCCCTGAATTGGGCGTGAAGTATCGCTGCCTGCATGTTATCGAGACGCGAATTAAAGCCCCACATCTCCACGTCGCCCGCGTCGTTCCGCCCATGATCGCGAAGCAGCTTGATGCGCCGGGCGACCTCCGGGTCGCTCGTCACGACAGCCCCGCCATCGCCAAAACAGCCGAGGATCTTGGCGGGATAGAAGCTGAAAGCCGAGGCGATCCCAAATGATCCGGCGGCCTTTCCATTGAACTTGGACCCGAGTGCCTGCGCCGCGTCTTCGACGATCATCAGGTCGTGATCGCGGGCGATCCGCTCTATGGCGTCCATGTCGCACGTGCGCCCGTTGAGCTGAACCGGCATGATCGCTCGGGTGCGATCGGTGAGCGCCGCTTCGATTGCGCGGGGATCTATCAGGTGATCCGCCCCGCAGTCCACCGGCACGGGCACACCGCCGACATGCGCCACGGACGCTGGTGAGGCGACCATGGTATGCGACGGGAAGATTACTTCGTCGCCGGCTTTGAGCCCAGCCGCCTTGAGGGCGATAATAAGACCGTCCGTCGCGTTGCCAACACCAAAC
>DATBZT010000393.1:0-9565 GCA_036513055.1 Gemmatimonadaceae bacterium
GCACACGAACGACACTCTGTCCACCCGCGAGCACCCGGTGCGGCTGCCCAGCATCGAGTTTCCCGAGCCGCGAGTGGTTTACGCCGTTCATGCAGCCGCTCGGGGCGACGAGGAAAAGCTGCAGCAGGGGCTGCATCGACTGCACGACGAGGACGCGAGCTTTCAGACGCACTACAATCCCGAGACCCACGAGACGATCGTCGCCGGCCTCGGTGAGCGTCACCTCGACGTTGTCATGGCGCGGCTCAAGAGGCAGTACGGAGTCGACACCGAGCTGAAGCGTCCCGAGATCGCCTATCGCGAGACATTCGCCGCCAAAGCGCAGGGCCAGGGACGACACAAGAAGCAGAGCGGCGGTCACGGCCAGTTCGGTGACTGCTGGATTCGAATGGGTCCACTGCAGCGCGGTGCCGGCTACAATTTCGTCAACGGGGTCGTCGGCGGGTCAATTCCGTCGAAGTTCATTCCCGCCGTGGACAAGGGCATCCAGGAAGCGTCGGCGCATGGCATTCTCGCCGGCTATCCGATGGTGGATTTTCAGGTGGAGGTATACGACGGCAGCTACCACTCGGTGGATTCGAACGAGATGAGCTTCAGGATGGCCGGCACTCAGGCATTCAAGACCGTCGCTCAGAAATGCCGGCCGATTCTGCTCGAGCCGCTCGACGAGCTGGAGATCACGACGCCGGACCGTTTCCTTGGCGACGTACTCGGCGATCTTTCATCGCGTCGCGGACAGATACTGGGCACCGATTCACTTCCCGGAGGCAACTCGAAGGTGCGGGCTGTGGTTCCTCAGGCGGAGCTGCATCTTTACGCCACCGATCTCTACTCCAAGACGCACGGACACGGCACATTCGTTCAACACTTCAAGGGCTACGAGCAGATGCCTGGTGACGCGGCGCAGCGCGTGATCAACGAAAGCAAGGGATCGAAGATCGCGGTTGGAGAGTAGTGTGACGCGGCGCGGCTTGTTCATCGCTGTTATCGGGTTCACTATCGCAGCGGGGAATGTTGCGGCGCAGACGGTGACTTACGCGCCGGCAGACCGGCAGATCGCGGCTGCGCTCAGTCCGCTGCCGGCGTCGCTCCACAGCAGCGCCACCGTTCTCGGCTACACGCCTGCGGGAAAGCTCGTGACGCTCCGAAAGGGCTCAGGCGACATGATCTGTCTCGCTGACGATCCCCACCAGACGCAATTTCACGTTGCCTGTTATCACCGCTCGCTCGAGCCGTTCATGGCGCGTGGCCGCGAGCTCAGGGCGCAGAAGAAATCGCACGCCGCGATAGACAGCATGCGCCTCGCCGACGTGAAGGCCGGCCGATTTGCGATGCCGTCGAAGCCAGCGGCGCTCTATCAGTACTTCGCTCCACGCGACAGCGTCGATGCAGCTGCGCGGGTGATCAACGGTGCGTCTTATCTCTACGTCGTCTACATCCCCTACCTGACGCCGGAGACCGGCGGACTCACTGCGAATCCGCTGGAGGGTGGCCCATGGATCATGTATCCGGGAAAGCCGTGGGCGCACATCATGATCGCGCCGCAAAAGACTGCGCGAGTCACGTACTAGTCATCGTGAGCGACGAGCTTTATGTGATTCGCTCTTTCTCCACCGACGTCGAGGCGAGTCTGGCCGAGGCGGTGCTGGAGGCGAATGGAATTCCATCGACGCTGATTTCAGACACGGCTGGCGGAGCGATGCCGTGGCTGAACGCGCTTCATCCTATCCGCTTGATGGTGAGAGAGTCCGACGTCGAAGAGGCGGTAGCGCTTCTCGACGCGGGCGCGCCACCGCAGCGATGACACGGTTGCACCAGGAGGGATGAATGGCGACTGAGCAGAACGACAATCCCGGCGTGATCGCGCCCCCGCCGCTCATCTTCGCAATTCCGCTCATCGCGGGCATCCTCGTGGGCCGCGCTTATCCATTTCAGGTGATGCCCCGCCCCCTGGGGCTGGCGATCGGCGGAGTGCTGGCTGTTCTGGCGATCGCGCTCAACATCTGGGCACTGCCGAAGTTCTCCCAGGCGGGCACGCCGATGATGCCGTACAAGCCGACGACGGCGATCATCTCGAGCGGCCCATTTGCAATAACTAGAAACCCGCTCTACGTGGCGATGACGCTGCTCTATCTCGGAATAACCCTGCTCGTCAACACGGTGTGGCCGCTTGTTCTGCTGCCGTTCGTGCTGTTTGCGATGCAGCGCGGAGTGATCGAGCGGGAGGAGCGTTATCTCGAGCGAAAATTCGGCGACGAGTACACGACCTACAAGTCGAGCGTGAGACGCTGGCTGTAGCGCTGCCTATCGCGCGATGAGCCGGCTGAACTCATCCGAGAGCTCATTGGCCCGCTGATCCGAGAACTGGGCAAGACAGTGCACCCGCGGGTATGCCCACAGCGCCCCTTCCTTTCCGCGGCCTCGACGCCGGCACTCAGCATCACGTGACGCCAGCCATTCGCGCTGAGATGCGCGAAGCTTCGTGACGGACGCCGGCTCGCCGCTGCCCGCATTTTCCTTTCGGCGCAACTCCACAATGAGCGCGCGGTAGATGCCGTCGAGCCGCTTGTCGGCGGAGGCGAGCGACGTGCGCAAACAGGTCTGCTGGTCCGCGGTAATCGGAGAATCGCACGGATTGCCTGTCCTTCGGCCAGGCAGCGTCGCCGGAGTGGGCGAAGTTGCCTTCACTCGCGCGGAAGGCGAAGCCCGGGCAACGCGTATGGTCGCAGGTTTTGGCTTCGGCCGGATGGGCGTCGGAGTTGTGGGAACGACGGGAGCTGGAGCAGTGGGAACTACAGCAACCGTGGCCGGTGCCTTGGAAATCGATGCCGGTTTTGAGGCCGCGTTCAGCCTGGCCGAATCGCTTTTGCCAGTGTCCGCAAGCGCGCTCCGGGCGCCGCGGTATTGTCCAATGGAGTCGACCAGCACGGTGTCGCGATTCGTGAGGGCGAGGTCGGCGGCAAGCGCTGAATCGGCCGCAATGTCGGCCGGTGTTCTCGATTTGCTGCCGGCGTCGCACGCTCCCGACGCCACTAGAATGAATGCCAGAGCGATGGCTCGAGACGAAGAGAATTTGTACGTCATGCTCGATGAAAGCAGTTGGTGGGCCGGTTCAATGTCGCCTTGCAAACGCGGGCGACCCAGGGTATTCAATCGCGATGAGACACACGCGCCGTCCAGGAGAATACTATTGCCGGCTGTGGCTGGCCGCACTGGCCGTTGTCGGCTGCGCCACGGCCCGTCCGGCACCCGTCGCGACAACCACAGTATATCTCGTTCGCCACGGTGAGAAGTCCGGTACGATTCCGAACGATCCCGATCCCGACCTTTCGGCCGCCGGCCGGATCCGGGCCGAGGCACTGGCCACGAGGCTGCGCGGCTCGGGGGTCACGGCGATCGTCACGACTCAGCTCAAGCGCACCAGAGAGACGGCGGCGCCGCTGGCGGCACAGCTCGGCTTGACTCCGGAGGTCGTGCCGACGGGTGGCGCGGCTCACGCCGACAGCGTGGCCGCTGCCGTGATGCGTCACCGCGGCGGAAAGGTGCTGGTGGTTGGACACAGCAACACGATCACGGCCATCATCGCCGCGCTGGGTGGACCAAGACTTCCAAACCTGTGCGACAGCGAGTACTCGGACCTGTTCGTCGTGAACGTGTCCGGGTCGCCGTGGCCATCGGTTGTGAGGCAACACTACGGAGCGGCCGACCCCGCTCCGGACTCCGCGTGTGCGGCCATGATGAACTGACCACAGAGAACACGAAGCACACAGAGCACTATCTTGTGGGAACGAAAAAACCACAAGCCGCCCTTCTCCCTGTTCTCTGTGTGCTCCTGTCCCCCTTCCCCTGCCTTGCAAGTAGCCGGTTTTAGAACCCGAGCTTGATCCCCGCGCTCAGCGCAACGTTGTTCGTCGTATTGGTGGTCACGTCGAGCGACGCTGCCTGGTTGAAATCGAACTTCCCGATGTAGTCGCGCGCGGCCAGCCGGATGCCGATGCTTGGCGCCAGCGGAATATCAGCCCCGATGCCAGCGGTAAATGCGGCATTCGTTGCGGTGCGGCTGAGCCCCGAAATCTGAACGTCATACCTCATCGCTCCGACGCCCGCCTGGACGAACGGGAAAATGCCACGGTCGCCGCTGCCATAGCCGGGCGCGCTCAACTGCAGTCCCGCATCGTACAGCCATACCGAGCTCTTGCCGACGGAGACATCCCCGATAATCGGGATGCCGGCGCGGAGATCGGGCTCGGTGTAGGCGATGTTGCCGAGAATCGACACGACGCTGGTGAGCGGCAGGTTGACCTGCGCCCCGTACACCGGCGACGCCGCACTGTGGAGACTCGTGCTGAGCGGACCGTTAACGAGCGTGCCGAACGTGATGTAGCCGGCGTAAGGTGAAATGGCGATGGAGCTGGCCGCCGGCCGACTCACGCCTGCGCGCTGAGCCGATGCCGGCAGCGCAATAAATACCAATGCGGCAGCCGAAGCCGCAGATGAAAAGACGAATTTCCTGAACACAAGACCTCCCGGTCGCCATGTAACCGCTGTTGTACGCACGTAGGGAGGCATGTCTGGTGCCGGGAGCAAGCGAGAATTCGCCACCGGTGTTAACCGCTTGTAGCGATTCACGTTGGGAGCTTTTCGCGAATCACGCTTCAGAGCGTGTTGTCATGCGGATTGGACAGAGAAGTGTCCTATCTGTCATTCGCGTGGGACGCAGGCCCCTCTATTTCTGAGCGGGCACGCCTATGCGCGCGGGAGAGCCGGGTAGTTGCCGCTCTTGATGTCACGAGCGCCGATCGCGACTCCGGCAGCAATGCTCACCGCAAAAGCGATCGCCGTACCGATCCCGACGAGGGGAAGAAGCCACACCACGGGCAGGGCAATGAGAAACGCGACGATGCCGGCGATAATCGGCGCCGTGGTTTTCTGCGCACCGTCGACGTACCGGAGCCGATCGCGAACGAAACGCCGTGCTCCCGAATATCCAATCACGACCGCCGCAATGGCGATCAACAGCCCAATCATGCCGAACATTGATGCCTCCCTTTGGGATTCACTACTGGCCCGGGCGTCTGGAAGTTTCGCCGAAAGGTCGTAATCTCATTCATGACCAACAAGCACGAACAGACGGTATTGGGGGCCAGGCGTCCCGCCGAAGCGAGCCAGGATACGCCGCCGATCCAGGTGGACGCGGACATTTCGCTCGCCTCCACTCTTCCGGCCGCAGCGTACTCCAACCCGGCATATTACGCCATCCAAAAGAACTCGGTGTTCGCGCGGAGCTGGCAGTGGGCGGGCGACTCTGCTCAGGTGAAGACAGCGGGACACGTGCTTCCATTCACTCTGCTCGAGGGGTGTCTCGACGAGCCGCTCGTCCTCGCTTCGGACGAATCCGCCGAAGTGCGCTGTCTCTCGAACGTTTGTACGCATCGCGGCGCGCTCGTGGTGGAAAAAGAAGGTGAACTCCGTGGTCTGCGCTGCCGGTATCACGGACGCCGGTTCGGGATGGACGGCTCCTTCGTTTCCATGCCTGAGTTCGACGGGGCACACGATTTCCCGAGCGCTGCGGACAATCTGCCGCGGTTGCCACTGCACATTTGGGGGCCGCTGGTCTTCACGGGCATAGACCCGGCGATTGTCTTCGACGAGTGGATTGCACCAGTGCAGGCGCGAACCGCGTGGATGCCCTTCGAGGAGTTCCGTCGCGACGCAGCGACCTCGCGGGATTATATGATCAACGCCAACTGGGCTCTTTACTGCGACAACTATCTCGAGGAGTTCCACATCCCCTACGTCCACAAGGGATTGTCGGAGAAGCTGGACTACAACGCTTACTACACGGAACTTTTTCCCTGTGGCAGCTTGCAGATGGGAATCGCCAAGCCGGGGGAGGCGGTTTTCGACCTTCCCGCCGACCACCCTGATGCAGGCAAGCCGGTCGCGGCCTTTTACTTCTGGCTCTTTCCGAACCTCATGTTGAACTTCTACCCGTGGGGACTTTCGCTGAATCTCGTAAGCCCCCTCGGCCCGGCGCGCTCGCGCGTATCATTCGTTTCATACGTCTGGAAGGAATCGCTCAGGGACAAGGGTGTCGGCGCTGATCTGCACAAGGTCGAGATGGAAGACGAAGAAATCGTGGAATCGGCGCAGCGGGGAGTGAGCTCGCGCCTCTACGATCGCGGGCGCTTTTCGCCGAGGCGCGAGACAGGAACGCATCACTTCCACTACCTGCTGGCGCAATATATGAACGCAAGTCAACCGGCAAATGCACGGAGCGACCATGCAAAAGGATGAGATGACTCAGACTCCAGGCACCGCCGTTTTTGGCGCCGGCTGCTTCTGGGGAGTCGAGGCGGCATACAGGCAGATTCCCGGCGTCCTGTCGACGAGAGTCGGCTACCTCGGCGGAACAATGGAGAAACCGACGTACGAGGATGTCTGCAGTGGTCACACGGGTCACGCCGAGGTGGTGGAGGTGACATACGACCCGGCGCGGATCACGTACGACGACCTCCTGACAGTGTTCTGGGAGAATCACGACCCGACCACGCTCAACATGCAGGGTCCGGACGTTGGCGAGCAGTATCGGTCCGCAATCTTCTACAGGGACGAGGAACAGAAGGCGGCGGCGCTCGCATCGAAGGACGAGCGTGACCGGAGCGGCAAGTACCGGCGCCCGATCGTCACCGAGGTTACGCCGGCGTCGACGTTTTATCCCGCCGAAGACAACCATCAGCAGTATCTGGAGAAACGGGGTCTCACCAGCTGCCACATCGGCTGATGAAGAGACGAGAGTTCTTCCGGCATGGCGCCGTCGGCGGCGCGGCGCTCCTGGCAGCGGGCAAGGGCGCGCGTTCGTTCCCCCTGTCGAATTTGCGCTCAGATGAAGAGCCGTCGCACGGCGGCGACGACGCGGATTTCGACCTCGAAGAGGCGACCATCGTCCAGCTCCAGCGGGACATGGCGTCCGGAAAACGCACCGCTCGCTCGATAACCGAGCAGTACCTGGCGCGAATTGAATCACTCGACAGGCGAGGCCCGACACTGAGGCACGTCCTGGAGACGAATCCCGATGCGCTTTCAATTGCCGACGCACTCGACCGCGAGCGGAAAACGCGGGGGGCCCGGGGGCCGCTGCACGGAATTCCAATTCTTCTCAAGGACAACATCGACACCGCCGACCGGATGACGACGACGGCGGGGTCGCTTGCCCTCGAGGGATCCATCGCCGCGCACGACGCTTTCATTGCCCGACGGCTGCGTGACGCCGGCGCCATTCTGCTCGCCAAGACCAACCTCAGCGAGTGGGCGAACTTTCGCTCCACGCATTCGTCGAGCGGCTGGAGCGGCAGAGGCGGACAGGGGAAAAACCCGTACATTCTCGACCGGAATCCGTGCGGGTCGAGCTCCGGGTCGGGCGCGGGGGTCTCCTCCAACTATTCGACTGTCGGCGTCGGCACCGAGACTGACGGCTCGATTGTCTGTCCGTCGGCAACCAATGGGATCGTTGGCATCAAGCCGACGCTCGGGCTCGTGAGCCGATCCGGAATTATTCCCATCGCCCACAGCCAGGATACTGCCGGTCCGATGGCGCGGACAGTTTCCGACGCGGCGATTCTTCTCACGGTGCTCGCCGGCGTCGATACCGCAGATTCGGCTACGCTCGCGAGCCGCACACACACGCGAATCGACTACACGCGCTCGCTCGACGTCAATGGATTGCGCGGCGCGCGCATCGGCGTGGCGCGCAAGAAGTTCTTCGGCTACAGTGACGCCGCCGACGCTGTGGTGAATGCGGCGATCGACGCGATGAAGAAACAGGGCGCGGTGATAGTCGACCCCGCCGACATCCCGACGGCGGGGACGTTCGATGACACTGAGTTCGACGTCCTGCTCTACGAGTTCAAGGCAGATCTCAACAAGTATCTGGCGGCGCTCCCGTCGAGCGTGCGTGTGCGATCGCTCAAGGACGTGATCGACTTCAACGAGCGGAATCGCGCCAGCGAGATGCCCTATTTCGGGCAGGAGATCATGCTGATGGCGGAGAAGAAGGGTCCGCTCACGGAGAAGAAATATCTGAATGCGCTCGTGAAGAACCATCTCAAGTCGCGCACTCAGGGAATCGATGCCGTGATGAAGAAGTACCGGCTCGACGCCATCGTTGCGCCCACCGGTTCGCCGGCGTGGACCACGGACTTGGTTAATGGAGATCATTTCACGGGCGCCAGCGCGACACCGGCGGCGGTCGCCGGCTATCCGAACATCAACGTGCCGGCGGGATTTTCCTTCGGTCTCCCGGTGGGGATGTCGATAATGGGCGGCGCGTGGAGCGAGCCGACGCTGATCAGGATCGCCTACGCGTTCGAGCAGTCAACTCATCATCGGCGCCCGCCGAGTTTCATTCCGACGCTCGGGGCACAAGCGAGCGGCTAGCGGATAGCGGGCAGCGGGCAGTTGGGCCGCCACGGCCGGCGGCTCCTCCACCAGGCTGACTTACTTCGGCTTCCGTCCCACCGCCCTGCTGGTAAAATCGGACAGGGCGAGACTGCCGCTCATCACGGCTCGCTTCTCGAGCAGCGCCGGCCAGTTTTCCGTTCCTTCCCAGAAGACTGACTTGAGCTGAGCCATCGCCTCGGGGTTGCTGCCGCTCAACATCGCCAGCCGCTTCTCAACCGCGGCATCGAGCGAGGCGGTGTCCGGATGAACTTCCGCGTACAGGCCGTGCTGATGACCCCACTCGGCGCTTCGCCAGTCTGCGTCCACGGCCATCGCGGTAAACGCGCCTTGCCCGATTTTCTTCTCGATACAGACGCCGACGATAAACGGCCCGAGCCCCACTGTCAGCTCACTCAGCCGCACAGCCGCGCCCTCCGCAGCGATTGCGTAATCGGATGCGGCGACGATTCCCACTCCGCCCCCGACGGCTTTGCCGTGCACCCGGGTGACGATGAGTTTGGGACACCTGACCATGGCGATGATCAGGTTGACGAAGCCCATGAAGAATCGCTTGCCGCTCACGGCGTCCGATATTCTTTGAAGCTCTTCGAACGACGCGCCCGAGCAGAATGCGCCGTCGCCTTCGCTGCGGAGGAGAATCACCCTGGTGTCCGGATTTCTTCCCGCGGCGGTGACCGTCCGGGCAAGCTCGAGCAGCATCGCTGCCGGAAGAGAGTTGCTCTTGGGATGCCAGAAGGTGATGGTCGTCACGCCGTTCAACGTCTCGGAATGAACGCGTCCGCCTTCCATGGAATGAGTCTCGACGTTTGTCACTGGCTTCCTCTTCGCCGGGGCTGGCAATAACGACGAACTAACGGATTCGTTTTTGACTTTTCGAAGCCGCCGCCGATACGTTTAGAAATGGCGCGCCCAGGGCGCGGGCGCCAGTGAGCCGGTCGTTCAAGGAGTGTGGATGGAGCAGCAGACAACCGACAAGTACGAGGAAGCCCTCAACGCGGCCTTCGAGGCCCGGATTTCGGCCGGCGAGACGATCGAGCCCAAGGACTGGATGCCCGACAGGTACCGCACACAGCTCATCCGAATGATGTCGCAACACGCCCATTCC
>DATBZT010000394.1:0-4112 GCA_036513055.1 Gemmatimonadaceae bacterium
GCTTTCTGCGTTGTGTATTTGCTCATCACGCTCCTCTTTGACGGCCCCGTTCTGACACACATTCCGGGGATGCTTGGAGGCGGGGTCGCGTTCGGCGCCTTCGCTGCCTGGCGATTACCGGCGCCGGTGAACACTCAAACGTAGTGCCCGTACGGTACGGCACCGAAGAGTTCAGCCAACGCCTTCAACACGGAAGTACGTTCGCGCGGAGAACCGGTCGCCGGGCTGAGCGTAGCTGATCGGGAATTCGGGACTCGGGAGCGCTAAAGGTTTGGCGCTCCCGTTTCATTTTCCGCGAGGAAGACGGGATTCACCTGTCGCGGAGCCGCCGCCGCCGCGTGAACGCACAACCTCGCTGCGCCTCACGCGTGAGTCGCTCTCGGCTCGCCCTGAGAATGTCTGCAAGTGTGTACTCGCGGTGCGGAGGTTCTAGGTCACGGGCTCGCGGATCGTCCTTGCCTGTGTGGCCTGCGAGGATCAGCAGACCTTCCCAGGAGGGGCCGTTTGTGGGGCCGTTTCTCTCGGCAAAGTACGGCATGAATGTCGGGAAACTCCGGCACCGAGGCTCGGTTTCCCTCGGAAGTACGGCAGATTATCGTTAATGGTGAATGCCTGCCCCTGATTCGGGAGCAGGAGGTCGCTGGTTCAAATCCAGTCGCCCCGAGGAAGTTTTTGCAATAGCACGGGCTTCGTGCGAGGTTGCAGAGATGAGCCTCAGAATCGCTTTGCGAAAAGTTTGCACACCGTCCATGGCGATCCTCCTTTTCGCGACGCTGGCCCTCCCAACTGGGAGCGCCAGCGGATGCCACCTGCTCGGGCCTGCATTTCACCACATCGTGCCGTCGGACCGCGATGAAGGTCGAAGGCGGCAACAAATTCCTGACGATCAGCGTTGGCCCGGCAAGCGCGGACCACAGCGATAATCCGCCAGCAGCCCACACCTGCGGAATCACTGTGACCCAGACAATTCTCTGCTGGGGACTGAACTCCGCCGGGCAGCTCGGGAATGGATCCACGGAGTCCACTCAAACGCCGACGCCAGTGACATCAACCCTGAAGTTCAGATCGGTTTCAGCCGGGTTCGGGTACACCTGCGCATTGTCCGTAGATGGAGCGGGCTACTGTTGGGGTCTCAATGCGAAGGGACAGCTTGGAAACGGTACGCTGAACACGTCGACTGTGCTGGTGCCAATCTCGCAGGTTCTAACCTTCAAATGAATCTCGCGAAAGCGAATGGACAACTACCTGATGTTAATACCCGTCGGCGTGTCGGGAGGGCTCAGCGCCCGAAAATCGATGGTGCCCGCGACAAATCGTCGAGCTGCTTCAACACAGCCTGAACGATCGGAGCGAGATAATACTGCGGATACGCCGGCATCACCCTGGCAGATATCAGGTGTATTCCGTAGGTCGAGCCAGGTCTCAAGTCGCGAACGCTGACGGTGATCTTCACCGTGTCTCCAGCGCCGGTGTAACTCGGAGAAACCAGCACGTCCGGGTGAAGAATCTTCACTGCCTCGTCACGCGAATCCGTGTGTCCGAGCACGCCGCGTACCGAATCCTGGTCGATGGCGGCGAATGTGTCTCCTTTGGAGAGTGAGCCGCGCAGGGCGTCGCTCAGCGCCCGCGAGAACGTATTGATCGCCGGTTGCTCTTTGCTCTCGCCTGGCTCAGCGATCGCGAGCCGGCGTGGCCCCGACGCTGCAGGGGCTGTCGGCAGGACAGGCGGCGCGACGGGTGCTGAAATTGCCGCGAGCGCCGCCTTCGCGCGCGCGACTGAATCGGTCACTTCTCGCTGGATGCGCTGCTTCAACGAGTCGGCGTTGATAGCAGTCTGACCAGGTGTCTTCGCTGCTGCGGCCTGAGCGAGGCGCTTTCTCACAGTTTCAGCGATGGCCAGCGAATCGGCCGCTGTAATGACCGGCGGAACGGCCGCCGGATTCGCGGTGACTGACGGTGCGGCGGGTCCTGGCGCAGCAAGGCCCGCCTTCGGTGGCTCAGCGGTCGCGACCGCCGGCTTCTGCCCAGTACGGCGGGACACCAGAATCCCAATCGCCGTTGCGAGGATGAGCAGGGCGATGCCGCCCACGAGAAATTTGCTGCGACTCTTTTTCGTATGACCTTTTTCGACGACAGGAACCGGCGCGGTGACCGTGCGCTTTTTCTTCGGGATCTTGTGTTCTCTTGTCCTGATCTCGCCGGACGTGGTCGCTATCATGTCGAGCTGAGTCAGCAGGGCTTCTGCCGTTGGCGGTCGATCATCCGGATCCTTTGCGAGGCACTGCATGACGATCGCCGACATTCGTGGCGGAACATCTTTCCGGACGTCGCTCAAGGGCTTCGGATCCAGAGTCAGCAGCGCCGCCATCACCGCCTGGGGAGTGGACCCATGAAACGGCGATCCCCCGGCCAGAAGCTCGTAGGCAAGCAGTCCAACCGCGTAAATGTCGATGCGATGATCGGCCGCCGGATCGCCGGCGAGCTGTTCAGGCGCCATGTACGCAGGTGTGCCGATCGCCATACCCGTCGAGGTCATTGCCCCCGACGGCATGGCTGCATTGAGTGCCTTGGCTACGCCGAAGTCGGTGACCAGCGCATGATTGCCGGACCGAAGAATATTTGCGGGCTTGATGTCGCGGTGAATGACGCCATGCGCATGCGCGTACGCGAGAGCGTCGACGACATCGTATAGAACTCGAATGACATCTCGAACCGACAGCTGCCCATTCTTCTCGAGAGCAGATTTGAGCGACTCTCCCTCGATGAACGGCATCGTATAGTAAACGAGATCACCGTCTTCGCCGGCCGAGAGAAGCGTAACGATGTGAGGATGCGTAAGCTGCGCGGCAACCTGAATCTCGCGGCGGAAGCGCCCGCGGTTCACCTCTGCGATCAGCTCGGGCGACAGAAGCTTGATGACGATTCTTCGGCCCAATAATCGGTCGGTCGCGACAAACACGCGACTCATCCCTCCGCCGCCGAGCTCACGCTCGATGTCGTAGGCCTGGGAAAGAGATTCTTTTAGGCGTTCTTCGAAAGTGTCCATTTCACCGGGCGATTGGTCCGGGAAGAAGATATGGTACTGTCCGGTGTCGAGGTAGGCAATTCTTCCGGGGCCCGTGCCGGGACGCCCAATTGATTCAATACGGCCCTGGGGATCAGGCCCCTTACGGAGTGCGTTTCGAAAGCAACGCCTCGGTCGGCGCAACGACGACGAGGAGGCCAGCGAGGGTCACGAGCCAACCCAATAGAAGCAGTCTCCCGAGTTTGTCGATGCGGCCCTCGGTTTCGTCGAGAGACCGTCCAGCTGTAACGAACCTCGTCGGATTGCCGGCTACTCTCACCGTGATTGTCGCCATGCGGACGCCGCGCTGGGGCTGCCAGGTCACGCGGTTCTCCCCGCTCGTGCGTACGTAGTCGATCACGCCCGAGGGCACTGCAGCGGCCTGACCATTGAGCGTCGCCGACGATGCGATTGCCTTGCCGCTGTCGTTCAGCACGGTTACCCATGGAGACAGGCTTCGCGTGAGCTCCACTTTTGCCGATGGAACCACCGTCTCGGCGGCTGCACCGGAAGCAAGTGCATCACGCGCATCACGCGCGATTTGAACCTGCGGATCGTCTGCCATCTGTCGGCCGATCTGCTGGGCCGAGACGTAAACCATGAGTGAAAGCGCAGTGGCAAGCGCTGAGAGCTGCACCCATCTAGTGAGAATCCGGAGCGGTAGAGACATCGGCTGAGCCTCGGTCGGTTTTGGACCTCTACTTTATAACGCAAAGTAGTTTAAGGTGCAAGGGCCGGCCGGCCGGCAGCTTCCCCTCGACGCAACTATCTCCTTCTACTTTTCCGGGGCACTCGGAATTGTCCAGCGACCAGTTGACAGGTCGAGCTTGTGGCAGCCCGTGCACTCGCCCTGATATATGGTGAGGAAGTGGTTCTCATCCCCTCCGGTGAGATGAATCATGTGCAGCATCCGCGCAAAAGGAGGAGCGCGTCTCGAGTCCTTCCTGTGACAGACAAGGCACTGCGCCGGAATGTTGTTGAAGGCCCCCTTAGTCCTGGGATGCTTGCCTTGCAGGATCACGCCTGTTGGTGCAGAGGCCTGTGCTTT
>DATBZT010000395.1:0-14876 GCA_036513055.1 Gemmatimonadaceae bacterium
CCCGCGCTCGCGCCGCGAGATTTCAAGTGCTCTACGCACCGAGGGCACTCGTGCGACACAAGGTTGGCGCGAGCGCCGGCCGCCTCTTCATTTCAGCGCTGACCACGTTCTGGCAGAACCGCTATCGCGCTTTTTACGTACGGCGCAATTATCACGGTTGGATCAAAGGAGCGGCGCTCGCCTATCTCATCGCCACCAAGCCGGCCCGCGCGCTGGTCGAGACATTGAGAGGGCGACCCAGTATAGGCTGGGCGATTCTCCGCGGCGTGACGACGGGACTTTTCAGTCCAGCGGCACGGAGATGAACGAGCGCGAGACGACGCGATCGCGCGTGCTTCGCTCTGCATTCAGAACGCGAACCAAATATCTGCTCGGCGTCGCATCCGAGATCGGGGCGCCTCTGCTCAGGCTTGGCGCCCGCGCAATGTGCGGGGGGCAGAGCTCCCCGCCGAGTGAGTGGCGGCGCGGCCTGATCCTTGGCCACAACCACATCGGAGACGTCCTTTACCGTACGTGCTCGCTTCCCACACTTCGAGCCGCGCTGCCGCACTGCGAGTGGGATTACCTCGCTGGTCCAGTTTCCGGACAAGTTCTGGAGGGAAACTCCGCGATACAGAGAGTCCTGCCGTATCAAACGGGAGAGGATAGCTGGAACATCAGGCGGCGGCGCTTCGCGGAGCTGCGAAAGGCCAACTACGATGTCGTTTTATGCACCAATTTCCTTCGCTACTATCCCGATGCCCTGCTAGCGGTGGCGCTTGGCGTAAAGAACCGCGTGGGTTTCACGTTCAAGGGATTCTCCGGTTTGATCAATCACCCGGTCGAGACGGCGTTTCCTTCTTCGTACCCGGCGTACTTCCAGAATATGGTTTCGTCGGTGACGGGCGTCCCACCGAGCTGGCCGCTCACACCCCGCATCTTTCCATCAGCGAGCGATCGAGCAGACGCTGACGCAGCGTGGAAGGATCTCGGCCTCGACAGCGGCAAGCAGGTGGTCGCGTGCAGCATTACGACCAGGCAACCGGGCGCCTGGCCGCGCAGCCACTTCCTGCGCGCGCTGGAGATTGTGATTGAGCGAGCTCCAGTCGAAATAGTGCTCTTTGGAGCCGCCAACGAAGCGGCCATTCTTCAGGAAGCGATGGCCGACTGCCGCGCACCCTGCAAGGTGCTCCCCGGCGCCTTGAACCTTCGAGCGCTCGCCGCGTTCATCGAGAAATGCTCGGCCGCACTCGTAATGGATTCAGGGCCGCGCCACATCGCGAACGCCGTGTCGACGCCGGTCGTGTTCGGGCGAAATCTGATCTTCTCGCGCGTGGAAGCGGGGCGCTACTGCGAGAATGAAATCGATTGCGGGCCGACGGATGAGTACGTGCCGCCGCGAGAAGTGGAGAGGGTAATCCGCAGTGTGGATCCTGCCCGCACAGCACGGCTCGTCATTGAAGCTTTGAAGAGCCGCTCGAGCCGGACTACCGATGCGTAAACGTCGCAAGTGTGAGCGTAAGCGAGGCGTTCTGGATGTCCCGCCTCGGACTGGTAAAGCCGCACCCGCCCGTGTTGTACTCGAAGAAGGAGTTGATTCTGTTCTGAAGCGCGAGGTCGGCGGAGAAGAAGCCGAACCGCCCTGATTTCGCGCCGCGGAATCCCGGATAAAAGCTCACGTCGTGGTTACAGAATGAAAAGAACGGATTGAATCCCGCCGTGCTGTGCATGTCCTCATTCCACCGCACTCGGCCGCCATAGAGTCCCGCCCTCCAGCTCGGGAATACCCAGTCGAACGAGAGCCATTGGCCCGATGAGCCGGGGCCGATTGATGCGCCGAGCGGCTGCCCTTCTTGGGTGTAGCCCTGAATCACGCGCCGACTCGTGTAGAATGAGCCCACAGCACGGTCCCGGAACGAAGTGCTCTGCTCGAGGGTCGTCACCTCGGCGTTGATGCGAAGGTGTCCCTCGGGTTTGAGCCACTGAAGGCCGAACGTGAATCCATGGCTGTGTTGGGGATAGAGCAGCAAATCCCTGAGATTCTTGGGGAACTCCATCCGCGCCAGCTCACCGTACACCTCGAACCCGTCGTTCGGGAAAACCCAGCGCGAGAAGAGCGAGATGAGCTGGTCGCGCCCGCCCGGAGTCAGCGACGAATCGGCCAGCGCGCGATCGTTGGGATAACCCGTGTTGGCAAAGATGTCGAACCACCTGGAGGGCACTTGCCCCCATCCCGTCGCCGTCGCGAATACCGAGCGGGCAATCCCGATCGAGAGATTGGGATCCCACCCGGTCCGGATCGTTGCGGCAAATGCGGCGATCGAGCGGACGTTGTTGGTCGAGACGGTATCGAAGTATTTCGATTCGGTCAGGCCGCCGACGAGCCAGCGTGCTTCGATGTCCCCGAAGCGAGTCTTGAGCGGCCGACGCGTCCGAATGAAGAGATGAGGAAAGCCCGGGGCGTTGTTGCTCAGGATGATCGCGTTCCGGATCCCGGGACCCCACCACTCGTTCTCGGTCGATCCGCCAAACTCTACTGCCCCTTTTCCGACGATGATGCTGCTCTGACCAGGAGTGAGCTTCCGGATGGGACGATCTCCAAACCGCAGCGGCAGATCGATCGAGTAGGGCCTGATGTAGTACGGATTGGCGAAGCCGCTGCCGCTGCGGTCCGGAGGGACCGGCGGCGCCGGATATATCGCCGGACGAAGCACCCAGTCGGCATTTGCCTCGCTCACCAGCTCCGGCGCGACGATTACCCGAAATCCCGGTCGCTCCAGGCGGAATCCAAAAAGAGCCTTGAGATTCGCTCCCTTCCCGGCCCACAACCCCCCAGCGTTTTGCGTGAACGGAATCCCGGAGTTGGAGACCATCAGGAAATCGGGCGCTATGATCGATGCACGCCAGCCACCAGCGGAATCGGCGAGAGATCGCGTCTGTGTCGAGGCTGAGCGGAGCAGCAAATTTACGGAGTCGCCGACGCCGGCTCGGAGCTCGGACATCCGCAAGCGGTCAATCGAATCGCTCGTGACGAGAACGAGCGGCAGAACGTTGCCTGAGGGAGAGCTCTCCGTCTGCGCGATCGCGCTGGTTGCCGCGACGAAAGCGATCGCGAGCGAGGCTAAAAATGTTTTACCCGACATGGCGAGAATCTAACCGCCGTGCTCGTACACAGGGAGATCGTTCCGCTCGAGCGAGAGCGGAGCGTACCCCGCGTCCTTCTCAGAGACCATCGGTCTGTCAATGGGCCACCTGACACCGAGCAATGGATCGTCCCAGCGGATTCCCCGCTCGCTCGGCGGATCGTAGTAGTCGGTGCACTTGTAGAGGACATCCGCGTCATTCGACAACGCGCAGAACCCGTGCGCAAAGCCCGGCGGAATCCAGAGCGACTGCCGGCGGACGTCATCCAGTACCACGCCCACCCATTTTCCGAAAGTGGGAGAGCCACGGCGGATGTCGGCCGCGACGTCGAACACCTTGCCGTGAATCACGCTCACGATCTTCCCCTGCGGCGTTCCCAGCTGATAGTGCAGCCCTCTCAGCACTCCTTCCTTTGACCGACTGTGATTGTCCTGCACGAACCGCATCGGCAGTCCCGCCAGAAAGAAATCCTTCTCGTTGAACGACTCGAGAAAGAACCCCCTCGCATCGGGCCAGAGGCGAGGGGTAACGAGCAAGACTCCGGGAATATCAGTCCGATCAACTTGCAAGAGCTTGCACCTCTCCTTCGCGAAGGACGAACGACGCTGCAGAAAATAGCAGAACCGCGTCGAGTGCAGCGCGGATGCTCCAGGCAGTCGCTGCCCCGGGGATCCCATACCTCGAGACGAGCCACCAGGTCAGCGGAACGTGTACGCAAAGCTCGGCCACATGAAACTTCGCGTCGATGTCCGGCCGATCAATGGCCGCCAGCAAGCCGAATGGTATGGGCGCGAGTGCGTTGAAGAAAAAACCTATCGCGAGGATCCGCGCCGCCGTGCCGGCGGCTTCCGCGAAATGCGGTCCGAGCCATTTACCCAGCAGAAAGGGCGCAAATGCGAAGAGGATCGCGAGGGGCACGAAGACGAGTGCCGCCACGACACCCGTCGCATGCCAGACTACCGACCGGAGCTGCCCGCGCTCACCCGTGGCGTAAAGGCCGGTCATCTTCGGGAAGAGCGCCCGCGCGACGCTGTGGGGCACGATCAGGCAGCGCATCAATGCGTCGAATGGCGCCGCATACGTGCCGACCGCCGCCACTCCCCTGAGCGCGCCGAGGAAGAACCGATCGCCATAGACGAGCGCCGGACTTATCAGGTTGGACACGGAGATCCAGGCGCCGAAGGAAAGCAGCGGCTTGAGCAGCGTCCAATTCCTCGGCAACTCCCAGCGGAATCGGGGAAATGCGCGAGAGATCGCGATGAGCATGATGCTGCACACCAGCGCTCGCGAAATCACGAGAAAGGAGAGAATCGGCAGCAACCCATAGCCCCGGGTGACCGCAATCGCGGGAATCGCGAATGAGAGGATGCTGAACGGAATCCGGAGCGAATTGCTCAGCCCGAACTTGCTGGCGCCGTCGAGCGCGCCATACTGACTGAGAAGAAGGAGGGTGAGAGGGACCATCACCCCCAGCAGACGGAACGCCGCGGTCGCTTCGGGCACGAGAGGCGCGGGAACTACGAACACGCGAGTCGCCAATAGAGGCGCGATGGCTACGACGATCAGCCCGCCCAAGACCCCGAGCGCGGTGTGACTCACCATGGAGATCGTCACCAGCTCCGCCGCGCGGTCGTCGCCCCGCGCAAGTGACTCGGCAACGTGCCTCGTCGTAGCCGGACCGAGGCCCAAGGCGAAGAAGGTAGAATATTCGAGGATAGCGAGGCCGAGGCTCAGAATCCCGAAGCGCGCGACTCCGAGCCCGTGCACAGTGATCGGGACGAGCGCGAGCCCGATCAGCAGTGGGACCGCGACGCCGATCAGATTGAGCGCGCTGTTTCTCGCGGTCTGTCCGCGCCCGAGCTCGACGAGTCGCCTCAAGAGGCGGCTACCTCCCGGAACAGCGCATCGTACTGCGCCGCAATCTTCTCCCAGGCGTACTCGGCGGCGATGCGCTCCGGCCCCGCTCGCCGTAGGCGTGCAACCAGAGCGGGATCGCCCTCAGTGCGACGCATCGTGGCGGCGAGCGCATCAGCATCCTTTGGGAAGAGAAGCCCGGTGCCACCCAGAACTTCAGAGTTGAAAACGGTATCGAGCGCGAGGATGCAGTTGCCGTATCCCATCGCCTTGAGCAACGACGGGTTCGTTCCGCCCACCGAGTGTCCGTGAACGTACGCAAAGCAGTTGCAGTGCAGCTCCTTGATCACCTTCTGGTCGTGGATGTGCCCCGTGAAGATCACGCTCTCGTTCGCGAGATCGCGCAGCCTGCGGTGAAAGGGACTGTCGTAGTTCGCCCCGCCGGCGATCACCAGCTTGCGGGTGGTCCCCGACTTCCGAAATCCCTCGATGATCAGATCGGCGTGGTTTTCCGGAATGAGCCTGCTCGCGATCAGGTAGTATCCATCGCGCTCGACGCCCAAGGGCGCGATCAGCTCCGGATTTTCCGACGACTCGATGTAAGCGCCATAGGCGATCATCGTCGTTTCCTTCCCGAACTCGTCGAGGTAGAACTTGCGCATCGCCTCGGCGTCGGTGACGAGCCGGTTGCAGAAGCGGATGGCCGAGCGCGCCGCGCTGCGGAAATACGCGCGCGCGACGAGTCCCCACTTGGCGCGCGTCCAATCGAGGCCGTCCACGTTCATCACCACCTTGTTGCCCGCAACGCGGCACAGCGCTGCGTGGTGTCCCATTCCGACATTGACGAAGAAACAGACATCGTAGCGCCCGAAGACAATCGCGTGAAGCGAGGCGAAGAACGTAGCTATGAGTCCCGAGAAATTTTTTCCTCCGGGAGACGGGACGTATCGCATCAGCACTCCCTGGTGCGAAGGTACGCGCTGATCGGGCGAGTAGTGGCTGCTACGGCAATAGATCGTGACTTCGTGGCCGGCGCTCACGAGCCGCGGCGCGATCTCGCCGAATCCGGTCTCGAAGCCGGTGAAGTGGAGCTGCGGCAGCGGCATGCCGTAAAGTCCGAGCATTCCGATTCGCAGTCCGGGGGTTTTCGAGATTGCCGCGGCGTCGTGAGCGTCAGCCACGGGACGAATCTAGATCAGGCGCGATTTCCAGGTATCCGGAAGAAGCGGGGAGTCGATCTCGATGGGAAGGTGGTACTCGAACGCCTTGGTGCCGTGCTCGCGGATCCAGTCCACTATGGACCGCACGCCCTCCCTGAGCGAGACCTTGGTCTTGTAGCCGAGCAGCCTGCGAGCCTTGTCGGCGGAGCAGGTGGCGTGCCTCACCTCCCTCGGCCGGTCCTTTACGTAGACCGGATGGAGATCAAAGGAAAGAATTTCGGCGATGATCTTCGCGAGCTGGTTGATCGTGACCGCCTCCTCGTCCGGGCCGATGTTGATGATCTCGCCCGACAAATCCTTCTGCGTTCCCATCTTGAGCAGTGGGTCAACACAGTCCTGGACGAAGGAGAAACAGCGCTCCTGCTCCCCATCGCCGTAGATGATCGGCTGCTTGCCCTGCAGCATCCGGTTGATCATGATGCTCACGACATTGCGGTACGGGTCGTCGTACTTCTGTCGAGGCCCGATAATGTTATGTGGGACCGCGATCACGTATTCCATCCCGTGCGTGCGCGAGACGTTCTCGACCAGCAGCTCGCCAGCGTACTTGGCGATTCCATACGGATCGACAGGCGCCGCCGGCTGGTCTTCATGGAAAGGTGGGTTGCCGTCTCCATACCGCGCCATGCTCGAGCAGTAGACAAATCTCTTTACCTTCTTGCTCGCCGCCGCCGCGAGCAGTCCCGCCGTGTTCGCGTAGACGTGCTTGGCGATGATCGCCGGAGAAAATACGCTGAGGCCCTCCGTTGCGATGGCGCCACAATGATACACGAGGTCGACCTTCTCGAGCAGCGGCTTCATCGTTTCAACGTCGCCGCAGTCTGCTTCCTGAAATTCGATCCCCTCAGGAAGATTTTGCAGGTCGCCGCCAATCATGTTGTCGCAGCCGACGACCTGGTCCCCGCTGCGCGTGTATGCGTCCGCGAGATGGCTTCCGAGGAAGCCGGCCACGCCGGAGATGAAAACTTTCATTGTATTAGTAGGCTCCGGTACGCCGGAGCACCGCTGGAATCGTTCTGAAGAGGATGCTGACGTCGAGCCAGAATGACCACTGCTCGATGTACTGGCGGTCGAGGTAAATCACGTCCTCGAAGTCGAGGATCTCGCTGCGTCCGCTCACCTGCCAGAGGCCCGTGATTCCGGGCTTAGCGTCGAGACGGCGGAAGTGATGGTCTTCGTATGACGGGAAATCGGACTCGAAGAATGGCCGCGGTCCGACGAGCGACATGTCGCCGACGATCACATTCAAAAGTTGCGGCAGCTCGTCTAGACTCCAGCGGCGAAGCGTGCCACCGAGCCGCGTCGTGCGTGGGTCGTTCTGGATCTTGAAGATGCGCGAGTCGCCGGTGCGATTGAGGTGCGCGAGATCCATTTTCTCGAGGTCAGCTCCGTCCCGCATCGTCCTGAACTTGATCATGAGGAATCGCCTTCCGCCGAGGCCAGCGCGCTCCTGGCGGAAGAACGCCGGTCCGGGCGAATCCAATCGCACCAGAATCGCAATGATCAACAGCACGGGCGAGAGAATCACGAGCAGGATGACGCACAGCACGACGTCGACAATTCTCTTCGAAATGAGTGCCCGCGCCTTGAGCACCGGGCTGCCCAGCTCGAAGAATGGCTGGTCGTGGTGCCAGACGAGTGACGGTCTCACTCCGGCGACGTGAATGGCACGCGCCGGATAAAGGACCTGGCAGCCGGCATCGAGGCATTCTTCGACCAACGCGTCCATCTGCGCTCGCGGCAGCTCCGAGCAAACGACAACGGCCTCGACCTCCCGCGTGTCGATGATCGACGGGAGATCCTTGAGAGTGCCTAGCGCATCAGCGTCGGCATCGCCTGTGCTGACGTAGCCGATGACGGCGAAGTCTCCGCCAGGGGCGCCAATGGCGCCCGCGAGCGATAAAGCCTTTCCTTGCGGAGCACCGACGAGAATCGCGGCCCCTGCCCCGTGCTGTCTGGGCCAGACATGGCGGAGTATGAACTCGGAGAATTGCCTGATCGCGAAAACTGGAAGCCAGATCGCGAGGACGGTCAGCGCAAAGGAGCCGAGAGGTGGCTGGGTTCCGTAGTGAACGAAAGCTGGCAGAAGGAGCGGAATCGGAGCGATGAGGGCGGCCCCGAACAATCGAATCGGAAGATTGAGCGTGCGATGCCGGCTGTGACTGCCGGTGGCGAACAGCGCCGCGAGGGCGGTGATTGTGAGAATTCCGAAATGGCGCGGGTCGGCTGTGAGGGGCGTAGAAGAGACACCCGCGAGCTCCAGGAGCGCGCGCGCGAGGAGCAGCGCCGCGAGATCACCGGCGAGGAGGATGCCGAAGCGTGTGGCTACGCGTTTGGTATGACGACGCACAGCATGCGGGCGGCGGTCGAGAAGCGCGGACCGGCGCAGGAGCGCCGATCGGGGACCGATACGCAGCTCCTTGGCTTCGCCCGATTTAAGGATTACCGGCGGCAAATATTCAGTTCGATGAGATCGATATACATTGGCCGGATATATCCTTGTCATTGCGGCCAGTCGAGTCGGACCATGCAATTTGCAAGACTCACGCCGAGGAGCACTCATTTCCCGGCTGGCTTGAAGCTAGTTAAGTCGCCGGGCTGCACCAGTATGGGCGACTCACTAAATTAACCGCGATGAAGCTCCGAAAAGTCTGGCGGTTGTCCGGGTTACTCATGGGATCTCCGCTTTGCGGATCACCGCTCTGGAGCCAAACGCCCGCGCCGACAGTTGCGCCCGCATTCGTGGCGGTGGGAAGTGACGAAGACAGCTATCTCAGATATCTCCAGACCATTGGGCTCGTTGCAGAGTACCCGTGGTCGATTCGCGGCTTCTCCCCGCACGAAATGGAACGTCTTGGAGTGCGACAAGCAGCGCAGCCGTGGTCGGTGGGAATGTATCCGACGAAGACACCCATCTTTTACTTTCGCGCGTTGCCGGCCGGGGCAACCGTTCGGTTCAACAGCGCGTTCCCTTATGGATCGAACGATGGCGCGATCTGGGCGGGCCGAGGGCTCACGACATCGGTCGAAGCCGGCTTTGTGATGAAGCTCGGACCGGTCTCGGCCGTGGTGAATCCTGTCGCATTCCGCGCGGAGAATCGACCGTTCGGGTTGATCCCGAACGGACAAACCGGAAGTCAGGTATTCGCGGACGGCCAGTTTCCGACGGCCATCGATCGTCCGCAGCGATTTGGTGCAGGTCCATATTCACGACTCGATCCAGGTCAGAGCACGCTACGCGTGGATCTGTTCGGGATGGCCGGCGGAATATCGACGGCGGACATGGGGTGGGGTCCCATGCAGTACTACGAGTACATCACGGGCGGAAACGCACCTGGATTCCCACACATTTTTTTCGGAACTGGCGAACCGGCGAATATCGGAATCGGCCGCGTACACACGCAGATTTTTTGGGGCCGGATCGATCAGAGCGATTTTTCCCCCGTGCGCGGCACGACTTACTACTCGTCGCTTCTTGAAACCGGGACCAGACGCTTTGCGACGGGTCTGGTGGCTGTTTTTGAGCCAAGAGGAATTGACGGCCTCGAGGTAGGCGCGGCGAGATTTTTTCACGCTCCCTGGCCAAAGGAAGGAATTCCGCGAAGTTATTTCACCAAGCCTTTCAGCGGGATCCTGAAGAAGGACGTCACAGGGGCCGCCGGATTCCCCGATCAGGCAGGAGGCGACAATCAGCTTGCCTCCGCATTTGCGCGCTGGTCCCTGCCCCACAGCGGATTTGAGGTTTACACCGAGTATGGGCATGAAGACCACAATTTCGATCTCAGAGATCTGATCCAGGAGCCCGATCATTCTCGAACGCTCGGCCTTGGTGCCCGGAAAGTAATCAGCTCTGATTCGCTTCATCTTTCGGCGGTACGAGCCGAGATGATCGATTACCAGCTTCAAACACTCGCCCGCAATCGCGGAGAAGGTGCGATTTACCTGCACACCATTTTGGCTCAGGGCCATACGAGTCTCGGGCAAGTGATCGGCGCGGACGCGGGTGTAGGTACCGGCGGTGGGGCAACCGTGGCCTGGGATCGGTTCACGCCCCTCGGTAGCATCTCCGTTAGCTGGTCCCGCGTCGTCCGCCAGCAAACGGGAACCTTCTATTTGAATGGAGTGCCGAACCCGATCGCTAATAACGTGTCACATGCGCTCGGCGTCGAAGGAGTGCGGCAGTACTCGGGCGCAGAGTTCGGGTGGGGCATAATAGCCGTTAGAGAGCTCAACCGAGCTTTCGACCCACATCCCTGGAATTTGAACTCAACAGTGCGCCTTGTTCACAGATTCGGTCGTTGAGTCGGAAGAATTCACATTCCGCGTCGCCCTCTAGTCACTGCTTCTTGAGTGTCCGCCAATGAGCTCGAACAGGGTAGGTATTGTACTCGCCGGTGGCTCAGGCACGCGGCTCTACCCTGTGACGCGCGCGATCAGCAAACAGCTGCTGCCTGTCTACGATAAACCGCTGATCTATTATCCTCTGACGACGCTCATGCTCGCGGGCATACGGGATATTCTCGTGATATCGACGCCGAGAGATCTGCCGCAGTTTGAAAGCTTGCTCGGCGACGGCTCGCAATGGGGAATAAATCTCTGCTACGCCGAGCAGCCGCGACCCGAGGGGATTGCGCAGGCGCTGCTGATCGGGGAAGAATTCATCGCGAGCCGAAACAGCGCACTAGTTCTGGGTGACAACCTTTTCTACGGTCAGGATCTGGCGCAGACGCTTCAGCGAGTCAGTGCGCGGCCCGATGGGGCATCCATCTTCGCTTATCGCGTCGCAAATCCGGGAGCGTACGGAGTTGTCGAATTCGACCGGTCGGGAAAAGCGGTCGGGATAGAAGAAAAACCATCGGTGCCGAAATCATCCTACGCAGTCACGGGCCTTTATTTCTATGACAAGCGGGCGCCCGAGATGGCGCACGAGCTTCGTCCTTCGCAGCGCAACGAGCTCGAGATCACCGATCTCAACCGGAAGTACCTTCAGCTGGGTGATTTGCACGTCGAGACGCTGGGCCGGGGCACGGCATGGCTGGACACGGGCACACACAGCTCCCTGCTACAGGCCAGCGTCTTTATCGAGACCATTGAGCAGAGGCAAGGCCTCAAGATAGCGTGCCCCGAAGAAGTCGCCTTCCGTATGGCCTATATCAACCACGAGGCACTGTGCAGGCTGGCGACCGATTTCGGGAACAGCAGCTACGGTGACTACCTGCGGCAAATCTCTTCCGAAGCGTGAGAGCCGTCATAACCGGTGCGGGCGGGCAGCTCGCGCGGGAGCTGGCGCGAAGCGCACCTCACAACATCGAGGTGCATTCTCTCGACCGAGCGACATGCGACATCACGGAGCGATCGACGATCCAAAAGGTCCTCGGCAAACTCGAGCCGGACGTCGTAATCAATGCCGCCGCATTCACGGCTGTTGACCAGGCAGAAACGGAGAGGGAGCTCGCTTTCGCCGTCAACGAAGGCGGTGCGAGGAATGTCGCGGAAGTCTGCGCGGCCGTGGGCGCGACGGTAGTTCAGGTATCGACGGATTTCGTATTCGATGGGACGAGATCGACGCCGTACCCAGTCGATGCATCTCCTGCGCCGATCAACGTGTATGGTGCAAGCAAGCTCGCGGGCGAAGAGGCGGTGCGGGCATCTGGCGCTTCATACGTCATACTCCGGTGCGGTTGGCTGTACTCCGCAATGCCGGGAAATTTTCTGACGAAGATGCTCGGTCACATGCAGAGCCACCGGTCGTTGCGTGTCGTAGACGACCAGGTTGGTGTTCCGACCACTGCCGGGGATGTCGCGCAAGTCATCTGGTGGTGCGCTGGCGCCACCCTGTCGGTGAAGAATTCAGTGCTTCACTGGGCCAGCGCGGGCTCGGCCAGCCGGTACGAGTTCGCGGTTGCGATTCAGGAACTGGCGCTGGAGGCTGGGCTGCTCGATGTCACAGACGCAATCGTCCCGATCAAAACTTCTGAGATTAGTTTGCCAGCGCGGCGGCCACAGTATAGTGTTCTCGACGCGAGCGTGACCTGGAGAGCGATGGGGCGGACTCCGCCGCACTGGCGGGTACCACTCGCGAACACGATCGCTGGAATGGCCCGCTCGGCAACTGCATAGCTGCTCATCGTGGCTACTGCCGCGACGCCGACAGATACCTACAAGGAGACATTTCTACTTTGTTAAGACCGGGACATTTCTACTTTGGTTTGACACTCCGCTCGCGCAGGGGGGTGCTGATCGGTATCCTGTACAGGACAAGTTGGTACAATCCATCGCGCTGACACAAATGCAGATCCTCTTTCTCCTCGTCGCGATCAGCGCCGGCGCGAGCCTCGTGCTCACCGGTATCGTCCGCACCTTTGCGCTTCGCCATGAGGTACTTGATCGACCAAACAGGCGTAGCTCCCACAGCATTCCGACACCCCGCGGCGGAGGCGTTGCCGTGCTCCTAGTCTCAGCGCTCGGCATGACCATCGGCGAGGTATTGGGGCTTGTTCAGAGCCGCGAGGCACTCACTTTGGGGTGCGGAATGCTCTTGCTCGGTGTGATTGGCTGGGCGGACGACACACGTGGTGTTAAACCAAGCGTAAGGCTGGCGGTCCATGTCGGTATAGCCTTTTGGACCGTCTATATGCTTGATGGCTTGCCTTTGGTTCGGGTGGGTAATAGTTCGTTGGTGGTGGGAGCCGTTGGGTACGTACTTGGCACACTTGGAATCGTTTGGAACATCAATCTCTTCAATTTCATGGATGGCATCGACGGCCTCGCCGGCTCCCAGGCTGTGCTCATCTTTGGCACCATCGCCGTGCTGCTTTTCCTTCGCGGCGATTATTCACTTGCAACTATTCCTGCGATTCTCGCGGCCACATCCGGCGGCTTTCTAGCTTGGAATTGGCCTCCGGCAAAGATCTTTTTGGGCGATGTTGGGAGCGGAGCAATCGGATATCTGATTGCAGGACTCGCACTGGCGTCCGAGAAAAATCAGTCGGTGCCGCTGCTCGCGTTTGCGATCATTGAGGGCGTCTTCATTTGCGACGCCACCGTCACTTTGGTACGGCGGGTTGCCCGCGGTGATCGCCTGACGGAGGCACATCGCGATCACGCCTACCAGCGTTTGACGCGGGCGTGGGGAAGCCATCGATCTGTCACAGGGTGGGCAGCAGCGATAACCGTGCTGTTGGCGGTCCTCGGAGCGGTAGGTACCATGGATCAGCGGCTGTTACTGCCCGCGCTATTATTTGCATTCTTTCTCTTAGGGGGTTTGCTGTTCGCGGTCGAGCGACGCGCGCCCATGTGACTGCATCGGATCATCGCTCGGAATAACTTCTTTACTCATTGTGGCAGGTTTCGTGGCCAGGGACATCAATTGAAAAGAGCGCTTATAACTGGAATCACCGGACAGGACGGCTCGTATCTCACCGAGTTATTGCTCTCGAAGGGCTACGTTGTGCATGGAATTATTCGGCGAGCCTCTACCTTCAATACCGGAAGAATCGACTCCCTCTTTCGCGATGAGCACGAGGAAGGCACGCGGTTGTTCCTGCACCACGGAGACCTTGCTGATGGCACGGTGCTGCGGAGGATTCTGGAGCAGGTCTGTCCAGACGAGGTATATCACCTGGGAGCGCAGTCCCACGTGCAGGTCTCATTCGAGGAGCCCGAGTACACCGCCGATATCGTGGCCCTCGGTACGCTTCGGCTCCTCGAATCCCTGCGCGACTATTGCGCTCGCACGTCGCGCGTCGTCAAGGTTTACCAGGCCGGCTCGTCGGAGATGTTCGGAGCGGCGCCGCCGCCTCAGGACGAGCGAACTCCCTTTTACCCGCGAAGTCCGTATGCCATTGGCAAAGTCGCCGCACACTGGTTCGCCGTGAACCATCGGGAGGCCTACGGCATGTTCGTTTCCAACGGCATTCTATTCAACCACGAATCGCCTCGCCGCGGCGAGACGTTCGTGACGCGAAAGATCACTCGCGCGGTCGGCCGAATCAAACTCGGATCGCAGGAAACGCTGTACCTGGGGAATCTCGCGGCGAAACGGGACTGGGGCTTCGCTGGCGACTACGTCGAAGCGATGTGGCGAATGCTGCAGGAAGACGAGCCGGATGACTTCGTGCTTGCGACGGGAGAGTCGCACTCGGTGTCGGAGTTCCTCGAGGAGGCCTTCGGATACGTCGACTTGGATTGGCGCGAGCACGTAAAAATCGACCCGCGGTACTATCGGCCCGCTGAAGTCGATGCCCTGCAGGGAGATGCGTCCAAGGCTCGGCGCATTCTAGGATGGAAGCCGCAGGTGAGCTTCATCGATCTCGTGCACATGATGGTCGACGCCGACATGGAGCTCGCCCGCCGGGAAGCGGCGGCTAGGGCCGTAACTTCGAGCCCCGCGAAAGCTCGCTAAGGCGAGCTGATCGGGGCGGAACGGCGTGCGATAGGCGGATGTGTGACGGCGCGAATAACCGTTACATCACGCGTCGTGCCCCAGGCATAGCGCGAGCTGCTCGCGCCATGGCGGGAGTGCGAGACCGAACGCCTCCCGCAATCGGCCGGAATTCAGAACCGACCATGCGGGACGCGACGCGGGCGTCGGATACTCGCCGGTGCTGCCGATGATCGCGCGCTTCGCCGAGCGATTCGAGATTCCCGGCGTACGTGAAGGAGTCGACGTTGACGACG
>DATBZT010000396.1:0-10647 GCA_036513055.1 Gemmatimonadaceae bacterium
CGTGGCTTTCCAGCAGCGCCGCGAACTCACGCGACGCGGCCGGATCGCCCGAAGTGCAGTCGATCAGAATGGTGCCGGCCTCGAGCCCTTCGATGATTCCACCCTGCCCGATCAGCACTTCGCCGACCTCGCGCGAAGAAGGGAGGCAGGTGATCACTACCTCGGCGCCCCGGGCTGCATCGGCGGGAGTTGCGGCAACGCTAGCGCCGTTTTTCGCCGCGAACTGCTCCGCGGTGTCTCGCGTGCGATTCCAGACGACGAGCTGAAACGGAGGGACTGCAAGATGCTCGGCCATCGGTGCGCCGATGGCGCCAAGGCCTACGAATGCGACGCGTTTCATTGGTTCCGGGTTACGTGTGACCAAACCAGCCGCGAAATGTCGGCAATCAGCGCTGCAGATGCCTTTCCATCCTGCACGCCGCGCGTGAGCACAACGAGCACGTATGGTTTTCGCCCGGTCGGATAGACAATGGCGGCATCATGCGAGACCGCTGTAATCTCGCCGGTCTTGTGGGCGACGCGAGTGCCCGGCGGCAGCCCGGCGGGAATCTTGTCGTTGAACTCCTGAGCCAGAAGCACATCGCGCATCATCGCCGAGCTGGCCGGCGACAGATCGCGGCCGCTTTCTATCTCATTGAGGAGCGTGGCAAGCGCGCGCGCGGTTGTCGTATTGACGAGCCCGGCGTCGAATGCCTTCAGATCCTGCACACCGCGCAGCACCTGGATTCCCGTGGCGCCGAGCGTGTGGGCACCTTGAGTGATGTGCGCCGCGCCGACCAGCTCGATCAACTGGTTGGTGGCGAGATTGCTCGACCGCGTGATCATCAGCCGCATCAGCTCACTTACCGGAACGCGCTGCCCGACCCGCTGGTAGAGCGAGCTGTCTCCGTCGTCTGCCGGTTCCAGGCTGAACCGGGAGCCGTCGGCAAGCGACTTGAAGCTGTTGATGAGAAGTACTGGCTGGTCGAGAGTAAACGCACCCGCCTGTGACCGCCGCAGCACTTCGATCATCACCGGAATCTTCATCGTGCTGGCGGCGTGAAACACACTGTCGTCGTTGAGCGCCAGCTGCTCGCCCGTCTGCAGGTCGATGAACGCCACGCCCGACATGGCCCCCGGCGTCGCCGCGATTCTCTCTACTATGCTGTTGCGAAGGGAATCCAGTGCAGGTCCGGCCGCCTGGGCCGACGCTGGCCGCCCTGGCATGCCGAGAAGAATGCACAGCGCGGCTGCGACAACGCCGTTCCCGCGGGTCGACACCCTAGGTGCCGCTCACGCCGGGCCCGCCGACCTCGTCCCAGATCTTGTGCGTGTGGCTCTCCTTCAGGTAAAGCGAGCCGACGACGAATGTCAGCAACGCCACCAGGATGGGGTACGCCAGGCCCGCGTAGATATTCCCCGTGCGCGCAACGATCGCCGTGGAGATCAGCGGAAGGAAACCACCGAACCACCCGTTGCCGAAATGGTACGGAAGCGAGAGCGACGTGTATCTGATCTTGGCCGGGAATGCCTCGACGAGAAACGCGGCGATTGGACCGTAGACCATCGTCACAAAAATCACCTGCACGAAAACGAGCCCGACCAGCACCGGCATGTTGACCGGTTCCGAATACGCCTTCATCGCGTGATAGATGGGATAGTAGGAGAGAGCGGCCAGAAGATTCCCCGCCATCATGATCTTCTTTCTCCCGACTCTGTCCGACAGGGATCCGAAGAACACGAACAGCGGAGCGCCCAGCAGGAGAGCCACGGCGACGATGATGTATGCACTCGTGAGGGGCACCTTCAGAACCGTCTGAAGAAAGAAGAGCGCGTAGAACTGGCCCGTATACCAGACCACCGCCTGTCCCGCGGTCGCGCCGAACAGCACCAGCAGGAAAATCTTCCACTTGGGCCAGGTCCCGAAGCTTTCCCTGATGGGGGCCGCTGAAGTCCCTTTTGCATCCTTGAGTGCCGTGTATAGTGGCGACTCTTTCAGTCGCACCCTGATGTAGTACGACATTCCGACGAGGACGATCGAGAGCAGGAACGGAATTCTCCAGCCCCACGCCTTGAATGCTTCCTCCCCTACGGCACGCCGCACGGCAAGGATCACGATCAACGAAATGAACAAGCCCAGCGTCGCGGTCGTCTGGATGAAGCTCGTGTAGTAGCCGCGCTTGCCGTCCGGCGAGTGCTCGGCGACGTACACTGCCGCGCCTCCGTATTCTCCGCCGAGGGCGAGTCCCTGCATCAGTCTGAGAAGCACGAGGATGATCGGCGCGGCCAATCCGATGCTGGCATATGTCGGGAGCAGACCTATTGCCGCGGTCGACCCACCCATGATGAGGAGCGTCACCAGGAACGCGAATTTTCTTCCCACCATGTCGCCGATTCTTCCGAACACCAGCGCTCCAAGGGGGCGGACGGCGAAACCAACCGCAAAGGTGGCCAGCGTCTTGAGAAAGTTTGCTGTCGGATTCCCCGCGGGATAGAACTCGGTGGCGAGAATTGTCGCCAGACTTCCAAAGATGTAGAAGTCATACCACTCGATCATCGTGCCGGCCGAAGAGGCAGCGATGACTTTCCAGATCTTCTGCACCGGTTCCAAGGTTTGCTCCCGCGGGATGAGAATCAGTCCGGCGCCGGGCGAAGGCGCCGGTGCGGCGAGCGATAAATGTGCGAAGTCTTCAGCGCCGCCGCACTACTCCGCCGGGATGCCGCGCCCCCATTGGCCCTTGAGCAGCTTGCGCAGCGTGATGACAATTCTGCGAACCACGAGGATCAACAGAATGAGAACGAGAATCGCGACCGTGAGCGTGAGGTACGGATGGCTCCAGATGAAAACGCCGATGCTCGCCACGGTACCGAGCTCCGCCAGGTTGGCGAGACCGTTTGTCACCGGCTCGGGAGAGCTATCGACGGCATAACGGAGGCCGAGCTTCGTTCCGTGTGTCGTGAGTGCGAGCCCGCCGCCCAGCAATCCCGCGGCAACCAGAAAAACGGGATTCAGGTGATAGGCTGTCGCGACGGCGAGGAGTGCGGCAGCCGGTGGACGAACCACGCTTTGCGCGGTTTCCCACACGCTCGCGACTCCAGGCACCAGCGTTATGAGGAACTCGATTGCGTAAAGTCCGACCGCGATGGCGATGATCCAGGTATTTCCCACTGCGCCGAGCAGTCCGGGCAGCGGGCCAATCAATCCTGCACGCTCCGACAGTCCGAGAACGGCGACCGTCGCGGGAAGGTTGATGCCGGCCGCGAACGCGACCCCGAGCGATTGGACCACAGTGGTTACTGATGTCATCGTGTACAGTGGTTGGGTGTACCTCTACGCGCTCCATCCGCCGGCGGTTTCGATGATCACATCCACCCGAGCTGGCGATAACGGACTGAGCCGAGCGTTTCATACAGCCACACCTCGAACGCGCTGATGCGATCTGCGGGCGATGACAGTTCGCCGACGGCTCCATCTCTCCACACGCTCGCCGCACAGCTCACCACGACCCCGGCTTTCTCGAATGTTGCGCACGCTCTCCGGGTGTGAAACGGAGAAGTCACCACGACAATGCGCTTCCAGCCCCGTGCGCGAAAGACATCGCGGGCGCGCATGGCTTCGTCGTGCGTGCTGTGCGTGATCCCGGCGACGACCAGCTTTGATCTCGCCCCCGGCGACAGCGACACGATCCTTTCCTGGTCTGCCTGTGACGTGACAATCCGGCCGTCGATTATATACGCCTCCCGCGACACCATCAGCACCGGCGCCACTCCGCGATTGAACAGCTCGAGGCCGCTCAGGAGCCGGTCGAGCGCTCCCGGGGAAATAGTGCCATCGTCATTGGTGCCGGCCGAAAGCACCATGATCGCGTCAGCGGCTGGCGGCAGCGGATCGTTTCGGATGAGTGACTGAGCGGGCACGACGATCACCGGCGTGTACGCCACTACCACCAGCACCAGCGACAGCACGACGATTGCGGTGACACTCACCCACCGCCACCGGGTGAGCGAGAGCGCAGCGCCCCCGAACGCCGAAGGGAGCAATCCATCGAAGCCGCCGATGTGAAACACCCACGGAACGCCGAACGTAAACAGAAGCAGCCAGAAGACGACGCCCACCGCAGCGCCTTCCACTGCGCGGAGAGCGCGAACTCGCCCCGGCTTCGCTTCGCGTTGCGTGGCAGCCCCCGGCGCGGCTCCATAGATTTCGGCGTCGCGAGCCGTTGCCGCGCGCTCATTCACGATTGGAGTGGTCACGATGTACAACCTAAGCTTTAATCAAGGCCAGGCGATATCAGCCGACCAGCTGCGCCAGCAGATAAAAGAGCAGGTTCAGCAGGCCACGGCCGAAGCGCGGGCGGCGGCAAAAGACGCACAGATCGCGGCGCGGGAAGGTCAGGTTACGATTCAGACACAGACCGGCGCGCCCGGGGCACCGGTAGGCGTGCCCATTGTCTCGGTGAAAGGAATGCCCTGGGACGCCGACATCCCTCCTCGCGTGAAGGATGTTTCGGTCGCTTTCTTCGTCATGCTTGCGGTAATCGTCATCGCGCTGCCGATAATGCGGGCGATCGGCAAACGCATCGAGCGGGGCGCGCCGGCGCCAATGACGATCCCCGCCGAGATGCAGTCGCAGATGCAGCAGCTGATGCAGTCGGTCGACGCAATCGCCATCGAGGTCGAGCGAATATCCGAGGGCCAGCGCTTTGCCACCAAGCTTCTCACGGAAAAGAAATCGGAGGCCTGAGCCCGGTGGTTACGCCGCTCGCTCCCTGCAGATCAGGGCGTTGTGAGCCTTGATGTACCCCGCCCGCAGAATCTCGAAGCCGTTTTCATGCGCGTACAGCGCCAGCTGCCGCGTATCCATCAGCTCGCGGTAGCCGTAGTTCATGTAGTCGGACAGGATGGTGTAAAACGCGCGGCCACGAATCTGGTTGCGCGGCGTCGTGATGATGACGTAGCCGCCGGGCTTCAGAAACCGCCGGTGAAATTCGAACGCGACCGGCTTGTGCTCGTCGGGAAAATGCTCGACGAGTCCGATGCTCACCACGATGTCGAACTCCCGGCCGTAGCGAAGGTCGCGAATGTCGGCGACCTCGTAGTCAATCGGCATCTCCTCGCGATACCAGACCCGCTTGTGGCCGGTTGACGGATCGACGCCGAGAAACGGATACGCCTCCGGAAACAGCCCGAACCGATCCGTCTTGCAGAATTCGTCGTAATCGACGAGCACAACGTCCCCGCCCGGATACATCGCATGCAGCTGCATCGCCTCGTACCCTTCGGCGGCTCCGAGAAAGAGAATGCGCGGCCGCTTGACGTCGAGGCCGCCAAACAGTGCTCTTTTCCCCCGTGGATCCCACACCGCGTCCTCGATTCTGTGCACGCGATTCCAGACAGCCAGACAGAGAAGCTCCTGCATCGTCTCCCGAGCATCCTGAACGTCGGCGTGGGCCAGACTGGAAAGCAGCTCCGCGCGAACACGCGCCTGCTCCTGTGGAAGATCGGTGATGAAGAAATGGTGGAAGCTGCGATTGAATCGCTGCCATCCTTCCTTCACCGGCATCGGTGCCCCGTGCTGCTCCTCCCATTCGCGCCGTCCTTTTGCCCAGCGCTCGACGCGGTACGGCCGCCCTACATCCTTCCACGAGAGCCGCGACCAGTCGGTGGCGCTGATGTCCTCGAAGACGTCGGGCGCCGATTCCCGGAGATCGACGAGATAGCGCTCCAGTCGCCGGTGGTCTCCAATGCGGTAACTGCTCGCGTCAGACATCGGCGATCGCCACCCCGCCGCCGCTTCCAGACGGGACAGGCTCAACCGCAGCGTCAGCCCTTTCGCCTCGGCTGCGCGGAATCATTCTGCGAAGAGCGAGCCCGATCGACGCCGCGCTCCAGGCGAGCAGAGCGGGAAAAATCAGCGTGATGGCAATGAGCGCGACGGGTGGCACTCCCATCACTCCGCCAAACCGACTGGCCAGCTCACCAATCGGCCCGCGCACAGCGTCCAGGAGCAACAGGCTGCCCCACCCTGCCGCCGCACAAATCGTCGCGAACCGCACGGGCCTCCTGATCGACTCCGTCACAAGTGCCCAGAATAGCGCAAGCACGGCAACGCCCCACCACCCCACGGCGAACGTTGCGACCGCAAACCCTTCGGTGAGCAGCAGAAATCTGACGGCCTTGGTCAACACGGCTATCGCGGCTCCAATGTGAGAGTCGATGTCACCCGCTTGTGGTCGAGATCGCGCGGCGTTTTCGGAAAGAGTACGGGAGCGAGCTGACCGTTGAGCCAGAGACCCAGGCGGTCCTTGTAACGGGGGCTTGCCGGGTTGCCCGATTGTCCGCCCGGATAGGTCGCCCATGCTCGAACCTCTGGTCCGAGCTCGACCACCATTCGCCAGCTCGGGCCCTGCGTACCGAGGCCGCCCGATGGACTGAGCGTCGATGGACCACCCTGGACGGGAAGGTGAAGCGCGGACAGCGCCGGAATATGAGCCAGGTGGTAGATGTTCGCCTGGCGCACGTTCGACCACAGCCATCCATCGCCTGATGGATCACCATAGGCCTTGCGGGAAGCGACGAGCGCCGCGCGCAGACTCGCTGTGAGAATCGCGTCACGCGTCTCGACGACGGTGGGGGTCCGACGGTCGTCCCACCACTTGCTGGTCGGGTCGCGCATCAGCTCGAGCAGAACCTGCGCTTCCGGCATCCTTGGGGGCCGCGCGCTCGTGTCGCTTCCGGCGCCGTCCAGAAGCTCATCCCAGGTGCGATTGTTGAGCTCCTCCATTGCCTTCTCGAACAACGCCGCGCGCCGGTTTTCCTTAGTGTAGCGGCGATCCCACTCCGCAAGAAGCCTGGCTGACTCGTGGAGAGTCGCGTCCGCGCGGCCTGCGCTGTCTTCGCGCGCCGCCGCGGCAAGGAACTCCGGAACGAAAGCGTCCGCTCTCGCACTTCCAGGATCCGTCTGAAATTTTCGCATCGCATCGGGCGTTACTGCGGAGTCGCCGCGAAGCAGCGTGTTGATGCGCATCGCGCGCCAGGGCGAATACCAGTCGGAGCCCATGTAGCTGGCATTCACGCGAGGGTCCACCGGCTGCTGGTTGGCCGACGCGAGGTAGCCCTGGGCCGGGTTCATGGCAAAGGGATAGCGCGACGGCGGGAGATAGCCCAGCCAATCGCTCGCCGAGACGGAACCATCGCGAATCACGTCCCCGCGCCCGTCGCCCGGCCGAACCGGATAGCGGCCCGTCGAGCGAATCGCGATGTTGCCCGACCGGTCGGCAACGAGACCGTTCTGTGTCGGTGCGACGAAGCCGTTCATCGCGTCGAGCCACTGGCTGACATTACTTGCGTAACCAAGCTTGAGGAAGTTGTCCTGTTCCGACGACGGCTCGAATGCGGTCCACCGCATCGACACCCATTTTCCGAGCTCGCGGGTCATCGGTCCGCGCCGCGTGAAATAAAGAGTGTCCGTGTGGATCAACCCGCCTGCCCGATTGCGATACGGCTCGACTCGCTTCTCCAGATCGTGCCATGTGCCATCGACCTTGTAACGCGAGGGGTGAAGCGTGTCGTCAACGGTCTCCGCGTAAAAATCGTTCACGTCTGAGCTGGTGTTCGTGAACGTCCACGCGACGTCGCGATTGAAGCCTATGATCACGCCGGGCACACCCGGGAATCCGACGCCGGCGACATCGAGCCGCCCGGGCACGACGATATGCATCTCGTACCAGATTGATGGAAGCGTCAGATCCAGGTGCGGATCGCCGGCAAGGAGAGCATGTCCGGCAGCGGTTCGCTTTGGCGCAACTGCCCAGTTGTTGCTGCCGAGCGCGTCACCGTCTGCGTTCGGCTTGGAGTCGCCAACAGCAGCGAGGGCGTTCCGTCGCGCAACGAACGCCAGAACGGCTGCACTGTCGGGCGCGCCCGGCGGGGGAATAGCTGCGACGTCATAACGCGGAGCGCCGAGTCCATTCGGCTGGATCGGCTCCTGTATGGGACTGTTGACCGGAAAGAGCGCATCAGCAGCCGCGCGTCCGACTTTCGCCTGAGCGGCCAGACGGGAGTACGTGGCGTCATTGAACGCCAGCGTCAACGCCATCTTCGAAAAGAAGTACAACGAATACATGGGCTCCCACTTGTCCGGCGTGACGCCAAGGAGCCTGAATTCCATCGGGAGATCGCGTGGGCGCATCCCGTCGATCCACGCATTGACGCCCTCCGAATAGGCCACGATCGCGCGGAATCCGGCCGAATTCCTGTCATAAGCGGCGTACTTCCGCTCGGCACCCCAGGCGAGCCCGAGCCGCCTCGTCCGACGGTCTGCTTCGAGCGCGCGCGGGCCGACCCACTCGGTGAGACGTCCACGCGCGGCCCGTGTCTGCAGCTCCATCTGAAAGAGACGGTCGCGCGCCGTCACATAACCAAGGGCGCGATAGGCATCCTCCTCGGTCGCCGCAAAGATGTGAGGAACGCCACGGTCGTCGAACAGCACCTGTACCGGCTTGCCGAGTCCCGGAATGCTCCCTCGATCGATGGGTGGAAGATTCGCCGTTCGCGCCGTTGCCCACACGCCGCTCGCCGGATCCAGAAGCGCGCCAATAGCAGGCAGCTTTCCGACGGGGCGGAAACCGGCAAACAGCAGTGCGGCCAGTAGAATTGCCGCGATTCCGGTTCGCATCAGGAAGTCTTCACGGAAACTGGACTGACTCTGACGTGCAGGTTGTGGTTGATGCGAAGTCCGGTAATTCCGTCAATGGGCAGTCCCACCTTGCTCACGGATGCCACCTGCTTGCCGTTCACCAGCAGCTTCACGGCGTCACCCGTCACCTGCACGGCCAGCGCATACGACGCCTTTCCCGCCGCGTCCTCTTTCGGAACACCGCTCGCTCCAGTCCACGTGAGCACGTCACGGGTTTTGTCGCCTTCACGAACCTTCACCGCCAGCTCTCCCGTACCGCGAACGAGGAAATACGTGTACGCCTGAGTTGGCTTGTCCAGATTCTTTCCGCCAATGAAAATTCCGTATGCCTCCGGATGCGCCGGCTTCTCCAGCTGATCCACGGTTGCCGACGCCGTGTAGCTGCCGCTTGCCACATTCTTGTCACTGTAGAGAATATGCGCCGGTCCGGTGACGACTTCCCATCCATCGCCGCTTGCGGTGTACCTGGCACCAGTGAGCGGTGCCGAAGGATTGTCCGTGCGGCCGACATAGCCGGCCGGAAGTCCCGAGCCACCAGTCTGGCGGTCTGCGTCCGCACTCACTGACGGGGCGCCTGCGGCGGCGGCCGGCATCGCGCCCGCCGAGTCCTTCGCATCCTTTGTTCCCGACGTGGTGCAGCCGCCGAGCAGCAGCGCTGCCGATGCGACAAAGAAAGTATGGCGCATGCTTCCTGTCTCCTCCGGTTGTTTCGGGGAATATATCCCTGGTCAGCTACCGCGTTCTATGGTCCTCGCCGCAATGCGGTCGATTGCGGCCGGCATAAGCGCCTTGAGCAATAGTCCCATCCGCCCCCGCGCCGTCATTATCACCTGGCGGCGGCGTTTCGCGACCGCAGCAAGAATCCGTCGCGCACATTCCTCGGGCGACATCACTGCGGAATCGCGAACCGGGCGCTGGCCGAGCGTCGTACCATGCGGCCCAATTGCGCGTGCCGCGATTTCAGTGGCGACAAATCCCGGATACGCCACGGTCACCGTCACGCCCTCGCCGGCCATTTCGATCCGCAGCGAATCGAAGAATCCAGCCATCGCATGCTTGCTGGCCGCGTAGGCAGTACGCGTGGGAACTCCTGTCAGGCCGGCAAGGCTGCAGACGGCCACCAGTCGTCCGCGAGACTTCCGAAGATAAGGAAGGGCGTAGTGAGTGCAGAATACGCTGCCGAAAAAGTTGATGCGCATCAGTTGCTCGATGGGCTCGACGCTGTCGAGCTCGTCGAAGCGGGCGTGCATGCTGATGCCGGCGTTGTTTATCAGCGTATCGAGCCGTCCGAATTCCGACACCGCGCGGTCGATCAGCGCTTTGCAGTCGGATTCAACCCCGACGTCCGTCGGAACGGCAATCGCTCTACCACCTCGGCGGTTGCAGTCGTCGGTTACGGACTCGAGGAGGGACGGGCGGCGCGCGGCCAGCACCAGCAGCGCGCCCTGCCCTGCGAGCTGATACGCGATTTCGCGCCCGATCCCGCTGGAGCCGCCGGTTATGACGACGACGTTATCGCGAAAGACTGTGTCGGCCATGGGCGCTCCTAAGTAACGAGCGCCCAACGAGAGTCGCTAGTGCGTTTTGGGCTTGGTCTGCTGGGCCGTGGCTGCGGCGACTTCCCTGGCCAGCGACTCGAGCGTCGCCTGAAGCATCGCCGCCTGCTGAGCGACGACAACCTGGGCTGCATTCACAGCGTTGGTGGCGAGCTTGAGCGCGGCAACTTTCAACTCGGGATTTTCGGTGACCTTCTTCACTGCATGCTGGACGGCGATGACCAGACTGTCGGCAGCGCGCTGCACGTCGGCAATGCTCACCGAATCACGCGGATCGACCGACCTTGTCATTTGTATTGTCGCGGGCTCCTGCCTGGTCGCTGCTGGTTTGGAGGTTGACTGTGCCTGCACCGACGAGCTGGCGGCGACGAGGATGAGAGCGGCGGTAATGAATGCGAAGCGTTTCACTGGTTC
>DATBZT010000397.1:0-2768 GCA_036513055.1 Gemmatimonadaceae bacterium
TTCGTCTGGGACACCCTTACCTGGCAAACCAGCAGCAGCACCTCTCACGTGAAGGACTGGACCAAGGGACTCGACGCTTTCTTTGAGAAGCCCTGGGGCGCGGGTCTTGGTACCACGGATCAGTCGGCGGTACGATTTGGCCTCGTGCCGCTTACGGCCGACAATGGCTATCTCAAGTACGCTGTCGAGCTGGGCATCGAGGGACTGATCGCGCTCATTGCGATATTTCTGGGAATCGGGCTCGCTTCGTTGAAGGTGGCGCGGTACGGCAGCACTCAGATGCGGCGTCTCCTTGGGGCCGTGGTACTGATCACAACCATCGGCATAATGATCAATGCCACCACCGGCGTCGTGTTCAACGTGCTGACCCTGTCGTATCTCTACTTCTGGTTTGCCGGTGCCATTGTCACCATTGCCCAGAAGGAGACGGCTCCGAGCCGGGTGAGGGTTTCCGCGCCGCTCGAGCTCGCACCGGCGTGACGAAACCTGCGCGACCGCCTTCGGTGGCCGCAGGCAGGTCGCTCATCCGAGCGCTTGCCGACAACAGCAACAGTCAGTCGCTCGCAACGCGAATGCGACGGCGGCGCTTCGAGCTTTTCCTGTCGCTGCTCGAGGAGATCGAAGGGCACGTCGAGATTCTGGACATCGGCGGAACACAGCAGTTCTGGGATCTGATGCTCGGCCATGAGCCGCATGACATTCGTGTCACGCTGCTCAACATCGAGCACCAGAAGGTTTCGTCGTCGCGGTTCATCAGCGCGGCAGGCGATGCGCGCGCGATGCCGGAGTTTGCGGCGGCGTCGTTCGACGTGGTGTTTTCGAACTCGGTAATCGAGCACGTGGGGAGCTACGACAACCAGCGGCGAATGGCAGGCGAGATCCGCCGTGTTGGGCGAAAGTATTTCGTGCAGACGCCAAACAAGCGCTTTCCGCTGGAGCCGCACTTTCTGTTTCCGTGGTTTCAATACCTGCCGGTCGCGGCCCGGGCGTGGCTGGTCCACACCTTCAACGTCGGATGGTACAAACGCATTCCTGATCCCGGCGTTGCCCGCGCAGAGGTGGAGTCCATTCAGCTTTTGACGAAGTCCCGCTTCAGCGCCCTCTTTCCCGACGCCCGCATTCATGAGGAAAGGCTGGCGGGATTGACTAAGTCATTCGTCGCAATCGGCGGCTGGTGAGCGGCTGACGCTCACATGACCATCTGCTTTGGCGACTCCTCGACCATTGCGGCGAGACCTTCCACAGCCCGCGGACAAAGCTCCATTCCGGCCTCTCGCCGAATGATTCTCAAGGCGGCTCGGGGAGTCATTTCCGCCCGATAGGATCGTGCCGAAGTGAGGGCCTCGAAGACATCGGCGACACATAGAATGCGAGTGGCGTCATCGAGCTTCTCGCCCCTCACGCCCCACGGATAGCCCGAACCGTCGAGCTTCTCGTGGTGCATTGCGGCCATGCGCGCGAAATCGGAGAAGGCGCTCACGCGCGACAGGACTTCCCAGGTGTAGAGTGGGTGCCGGTTCATCTCTTCCCGCTCGCGGCGACTCAATGGTCCGGTCTTGTCGAGAAGGCGGGACGAAATGCCGAGCTTCCCCATGTCGTGAAGGAGCGACGCGCGTCTCAGGCGGCGGATTTCTTCGGGAGCCAGCCCCGCTCTCTCCGCAATCGCGCATGCATAATTTGCAACGCGTGTGGAGTGGTTGTACGTGAACGGCGACTTTGCGTCGATGATGTCGGCGAAGGCGCGCGCGACGTCGTCGATTCCGCGTTCATCCACCAACCGCACGTGATTCGTCGGTTTGAGTGAGAGTACTTCGGCCGACACGTCCGGCGAATCGAGGCGAGCCCACCATTGGGCGTCGTTCTCCCACCGCGACACGATGTCCACGAGCCGGGGCTCGAACCAGCGACCACGTCGGGCGCGGGCGACGCGCATCGCGTGGGCGACTCCATTTCGCGCACGAAACGCTTCCACTGTCTGGGCCAGATTGGCGATTCGCGACAGGAGCGGTATTTCGTCGCCTCGCTTGCCATCGGGAAGGCCGCAGCCATCCCACTGTTCATCCAGCGAGCGGATGGCGTGGGCAGTCGTCCGCGGGAATCCGAGCCGGAGAGCCACCTTGGCGCCCCGGTCGGAGCGTATCTGAATGAGGTTCCGACCGATTGCATCGTCGCTGAGTATTCCCACGAAATGGGTGAGCCGGCTCCACGGCGACTGCCCAATGCCCACCGAGCGCGCGGTGTGATAGGCGGTGGAGACGCGATGCTTGCGATCGATCCACCGCAGCCGCGGCTTGATAACTCTGTCGTCAGAGTCGTATATGCCCGTGAGATACGCGGCGTTGCTCGACGAGCCGGCGTCCTTGAGAAGCAGCGCGTCATAAAGAGAAGCGCATGCGTCATCCGGGAGGCCGAGCTCGCCGGCGATTCGCATTCCGATCATGCATGTGCGGACCGTGTGACCGGCAGCCTGACCGCCGGTGAGGTCGAGCGCGTACGAGAGCGCGGTCAGCACCTCGGAGAGGGATACCAGGCGAAGTCCGCGCGAGTCTTCCGGCCGCGACGCCGCCTCGGCTCTCGCAAAAGCCGCGCGCTGCGCCGCATGCGGAGTACGCAGAGAATGCGGTGCTCTTTCGAACTTCAACGACGCGACGGGCGTAAACGGCATGCAGGCCAGCGTGAAAGAATCCGGCAATGCGGACGAGTGAATCCGCAACATTATGACGCGTGACGGCGTTCGACGTTTCATTTGTTTGCGCACCTGCTGCCGG
>DATBZT010000398.1:0-2405 GCA_036513055.1 Gemmatimonadaceae bacterium
GTGGCGCCCACTGGAGGAATTTATGCGGAGCAGGATTCAGAGCTGGCTCCAGGATGTGCTGGAGGAAGAAGTGACCGAGCTGCTGGGCCAGCGGAGCGGCGGGAGCCGGTGGATGCGCCGGCGGGATATCGTAACGGACACTGCAAACCGCGGCGGTTATCGACGATGGCCGGCACGATTGAGAGCAGGCCGCGGGTGGTACTGCCGGCAGGGATCGACCGTTGCTCGCTGACCAGCTTGCAGCAGAGGTTGGTGAAAACCGGCGGGCGTTTGGTAAAGCACGCCGCGAAGAAGGGGCTTGGGAATCAGACTGTCATTGCCGCTGATGAATTCACGCGGGAGAATCCCGATGTCGGCTTGCTTGAGTACCTCTATTCCTTTTTGGACAACAGCAACGCAATTGACGTCGGCGCCAATGTCGGCCTGGTATCCGAGCGCCTGTTGAAGGCCGGCTACTCGGTCTATGCCTTCGAGCCCTACGAGCCGGTGTTCCAGACGCTTCAGCACAACCTCGGTTCAAACAAAAGGTTTCACGCCTGTAAGTTCGCGATCGGCTCTTCGGATGGCACGATGGATTTTCATATCGCGTCGGATCTCTCCGGGAAAGGCAAATGGGGGGGATCCGACGCTCTACAACAGCCTAGTCGATCATCCGATGCTCGATGACTGCAAATTTACCCAGACCCTTCCTGTGCAGGTTCGCAGCCTTGAGAGCTTGCGCCGGACTGGCGAGATTCCTCAGAGCGCGGGGCTTTTGAAGATCGATACGGAAGGATTCGATCTCGAGGTCATCCGCGGGATGGGCGACGCGCGGTATCCGGTGGTGATGACGGAGTTCTGGGATTCCGAACATCCCTTCGGCCTGTCAGGGAACGGGAAACTGCAGGATACCGTCGCGGAGATGAAAGCGCGCGGCTACGCTTGGCATGTCGTGATCTATCGCGTCGATGAGACCTCGACCCTCTCATACTATTTGAATCGCGATCAAACCGTTCCCAAATCGTGGGCAAACGCGATTTTCTTCCACGATCACGCAGTGTTCGTCAGGCCGGCTGGCTGGTGTGAGAGCGTTCTCCCTCACACCATTAGCTTCGATTCAAGCCTTACGGCAGGAGGTTCGTCACCGTGAACAAGAAGGAACTGGGATTGTTTCTTGTTCTGATAGCCGAAGAGCGGGCGGTGGAGACGTAACGCAACTCGGAGTTCCAGTCGTAGCTGTGGAGACGTAGTCTTGCCAAACGAGAACCCCGATGACTTTGAGTCTTTCCGCACGGGTCTATTGAACGACTTGGCTCCCGAGGGCGAGGTCGAAGGTGTGTTGGCGCAGAAGATCGTAGCCGACGCCTGGCACCTCCGCAGAGTTCCGATATTTGAAGCGACGCTCTATAGACGCGGCTCCGCAGACTTGCTCGCGAGCCAAGCGAGGAAAGCGATCGCGGTCAGACAGCACGCGTCGACGGAGAAGGACTGGGTATTGGCGGCGCTGGAGAAGAAAAACGCCGAGCATAGGCGCGCGCGCGAGCAGGCTCAACTCGATGATCACGTCACGCGCATGTTGGAAAAGTATCCAGGAGCATTCTTAATGCATATCAAAGCAATGAAGTGGGAGTCCGTCGATGAAAGCGTCGCGGCCAAGCTGCTTCAACTGGCTATTGAGGATGACGATCGCGAAAGCGAGCTGCGCAAGCTCGCGCTCAAGTGCGACGCCCTGGCGCTGGACTGACGGCCCGCTACTGCCCCCTGCCTACAGGTAGCGCTGCAGGCCGCGGCGCTCGAGGTCCTCGGTGATGCGGCGGACGTGTTGCGACATCTCGCGGTGCGCAACCAGGATCGCATCTCCCGTATCGACGACGATCAGATCGCGCACGCCAAACAGCACCATCAGGCGCGAATCCGGGTACGCCAGCACGCGCTCGGAATCGAGCGCGATCGCGTTGCCGCGAAGCACGTTGCCGCCGGTTCCACCGACCGCATCCCACAGCCCGTCCCACGATCCCACGTCATGCCATGAAAATCGCGCGCGCACACCAAGCACGTTGGAGCTTCTCTCCATTATCACGCGATCGAACGAATCGAACCGCAGCCGCCGGTAGGCGCGCGCGAGTTTCGTCCGCCCAGTCAGCGCGAGCCGTTCTGCTGCCTTGCCGAGCGCCGGGCAATGCTCGGCGAATTCCCGCGCCAGCGTCCGCGTGGACGCCACGAACATCGAGGCATTCCACAAGTAACGCCCGCTGCGTACCATCCGGCGCGCAACTGCGAGCGCAGGTTTCTCGACGAACTTTTCGATCTTGAATCCGGCGCCGACCTTTGGACCGATCTTCTGATAGCCGTAGCCGGTTTCGGGCCGGGTCGGAGTAATCCCTACAGCGACGATCGATTCGTTGGCCGCGGCGAGACCGATCGCG